>NZ_JBCOMH010000043.1:0-1012 GCF_040924265.1 Ruminococcus sp. RTP21198st1_G1_RTP21198_201120 | reverse complement strand
CCCTTATCCATTTCATGCACAGTATCGCACAGCACGGAGATGTCCTCCGCAGAGTGTGAGCATATAAGAATAGTCTTGCCCTGTTCTTTGTAGCTGAGCAGATATTCACGCATTTCTTTTACGCCGTCCTTGTCAAGACCATTGAAAGGCTCGTCAAGAATGAGTATCTTCGGATTTTCCATAATGGCTTGTGCAAGTCCCAAACGCTGCCGCATACCTAGACTGTATTTGCGGACATGTCGCTTTAGTTCGGGATCAAGTCCCACCTGTTTCATACTGCTTTTTATCTCATCTTTGCCGATCTTGTTGTTAAGACCCGCAAGAAGTTTGAGATTTTTGTATCCACTGTAATACGGTATAAACCCAGGTGTTTCAATAATGATACCCATATCTTTCGGGAAGTCAACGTCCTTGCCCACTTGCTTGCCGTCAACGATAATCTCACCGTTCGTGGGCTTGATAAAACCACATATGCACTTCATAAGCATTGTCTTTCCGCTGCCGTTTCTGCCGATAAGTCCGTGTATCTTGCCCTCCTCAAAGGACACATTTATGTGCTTTAGTATCTCCGTTTTGCCAAGCGTAAGGCATACGTCATTTACATTGATGATATCCATTTCGTCCCCCTAATTTCCTAACTTGCTATCTCTGCAACATTGTCGTAATTGAATTTTCTTATGGCGATAAAGCAGAACGCCAGCAGTACCGCTATAAATATGGCAAGATAGCTGACCGAAAAACTCATTGACATAACAGGCTCACGGAAATATTTTGTGTAATGCAGCCATATTATGCTGTTCGCCATTGGCATTGTCCACATAAGCGTTGTCTTTATGGAGCAGAACGCTGTGCCTAATGATATCACCGCTCCGCAGAGGACAAAACCCACAGTTTTGTGTTTCACAAGTGAAAAGCTCAGCAGGATAAGCCCAATTATCATAAGGTATGCGAACACGAGCAGGTAGCTTTGCACTGCGGCTGAAAATACTGTGAGCTGATTGTAGAGATTTTC
>NZ_JBCOMH010000042.1:0-1325 GCF_040924265.1 Ruminococcus sp. RTP21198st1_G1_RTP21198_201120 | reverse complement strand
AAAACAAAGTCACGGCTCAAGCGAACGCTATCCGGAGTACTGGCTTTAGCTATGACAGCGAGTGTGGCAGCTGTCATGCCGGCAGCGGCTGAGGAAACCGCCAAGTATCCCTATGCTGTTTTTGCCGCAGACAATGACGCAGGCATCACAATAAACACTGACAATTTCACACTCAACGGCAGTGCATATACAAACGGTGTGTTTGGGGCAACCGCTCAGTATCCCAATATCAACGGTACTGTTACAGATATTGACGATATTACAGATGAAGACAATACAGAGGGAGAAGAAACCGAAGATGTATTTGATGTAAGCTGCGATATGATACTTATTCACACCAAGCTTGCAGACAAATATTTTACAGAAAACTGCGATACATACGACGAGGATTACACATATTCCGATATGAATGTGAATATAAATGACCCGATCTATGTAACAGGCAGACTGAATTTAGACGGCAATATCAGCTTGAATGACGCTGTGGGTGCTGTTTCGGACGTTGATCTTACAGGCGGAAATCTCAACGGAAATAATACAGTTATCTATTCAAAATTCGGCGATATTGATATCTCAAACAGTCAGGCAACTGTAAACGGTCTGATCTATGCTCCGTTCGGAACTGTTACCATAGACTGCGACAATTTCAATATGAATGGACTTATCATTGCACAGAATGTTGTTATCGACGGTTATGGAGCTAATATCAACTACAGCAGTTCATGGGCTGAATTAGTTGGCACAGAGAGCGAAGAACTCAGCTGGACAATGGACGATTGGCAGTACCTTGCCGATACAGACGAGGACGGTTTGCCTAACCTTATTGAAAAGGAAATCGGCTCAGACCCGTACAATCCTGACACAGATGGTGACGGACTTCCTGACGGATACGAGGCATTAACGCTTGGAACAGATCCAACAAAGCCCGATACCGATGACAACGGCGTCCTTGACTGCGATGAGGATTTTGATGAAGACGGATTAACAAATCTTCAGGAGTATGAACTTGGTACAGAGCCTTATAATGATGATACGGACGGCGACGGACTTAATGACGGTGAGGAGATCAACACTTACAGCACAGATCCGCTCAAGGTTGACACCGACGATGACGGACTTGAGGACGGTGACGAGATCTACTTTGAAACAGATCCGCTGAATCCCGATACCGATGGCAACGGAGTTCTTGACGGTGATGAAAAGCGTTTCCAGACCTTTATTCACAAGGTTGAAAACGAGGATTGTGCCGTTACCGAAGTTCGTGTGTCTATGGAGGGTACGGGCAATCTCCAGAAAGCCACTACTGTTGAAAGCATTATGAACAA
>NZ_JBCOMH010000041.1:0-1779 GCF_040924265.1 Ruminococcus sp. RTP21198st1_G1_RTP21198_201120 | reverse complement strand
ACGTTAATTCTCAGTGCGATCTATGGCATAACGACATTAGTAACAGGTCAAGCCTGCAGCATAACCTATTGTCAGCCGAAGGAGCCGGAGAATTTGCATAAATTTTTGAAAAAGAAAAGGGGTGAAGAATATGAAAGCAATTAAAAAGCTCATGCTGAAATACGGTTCGTCATTGGCAGCTCTTGCGCTGATGATTGGAGTCGGTTCCAGTTCTAAGGCTTGCTGGTGGTGGTACAATCAGCCCAAAGAGCCTGAAGGCATGAAGAAATTCACAAAAGAAGACTGATAAAAAAGCAGGAGCGGAGCGCTTCTGCGCTCCGCCACTGCGGAAACGGAGGAGAAGTTATGAAACTTAAAAGCAACTTCAAACGAATACTTTCCGGCGTAATGAGTTTAGCTATGGCGGCAACTCTTGTACCCAGTATCCCAGTACTGGCAGAGGATTTTACAACGCAGAATTATGTCTACGACAATTATGCTGTTTCCTACAATGTAACTAATTCATGGGGTGATACGGAGGTTGTTTCCGTTACGTTATCCAACACAGGTGACAGTACAATTGAAAACTGGATGCTGTACTTTGATCCAAACGGCAGCACTTCAAGCATTTGGGACGCACAGTGGGCTGAGACGTCTACCGGAGTTTCATATGTTAAAAATGCAGGATATAATGCACGGATTGAGCCTAATTCCTCGATCACTTTTAGCTATACAGTAGATAATTGTGAAGCTGTTCCCGAAGCTTTTAAGCTTTGTCAAGGGCGCATCAATAAGGAATCCGGTTACGATGTTCAGCTAGTTGTCAACGAAACATGGGGAGATAACTTCAATGGAGCTATCGTAATTACTAATAACACCGATTCCCCTATTGAAGCATGGGAACTTACCTTTGATACAAACTTTACCATTACCGAGATTACGAATAGCTGGGCAGCTACTGTAACTGAGTTAGAACCGTATAGCTATCGTTTGAAAGGAACATATACAGGCACCGTATATGCTAATTCAAGCGTAACACTTGGTTTTACAGGCGTTAAGAACGGTGATCCGGAAATATCTAACACTTCATTGACAGGAGTCGTTGCGAATGAAAGCCTTATTGACTTCATAAAGAATTATCCGGATGGAGTTTCAATTTATGCCTACGGCGACTACAATAACGAAGCGAATGCAATAGATATTGAATGGTATACCGATTATGAAGCCGAGGTTTTCGATGTATGGCAGTCTGATGATAATGAAAGCTACACCTTGGTTTCAGAAGTTTCGGATGCTGACTCGTATCAGTATGTCATCACTGAGGATTTTCAAACAAAATATTTTAAAGTTTCAATTCCTAATGATTTCGGTGAAACAATCGAGTCTGTTCCCTTTGTTGTAACAAAAACAGAGGATGAATATTCTGTTGATTTTCTTGACAGCGACGGTGACGGGCTTCCGGACATTTATGAGAATATGATCGGTACAGATTTGAATAATCCCGATACTGATGGGGATGGTCTGACCGACTATCAGGAAGTATACATAACAGGAACGGATCCCACAAAGTATGATTCGGTAACCGATGGTGTTTCGGACGCAGACGCTGATCCTGACGAAGACGGATTGACCAATGCACAGGAGATAGAGTTGGGAACTGATCCGCAGAATGACGATACCGACGGCGATGGTTTGAAAGGCGGAGAAGAAGTGAATGATTATCACACCGACCCGTTGAATCCGGATACGGACAGGGACGGTTTGCCGGATGGGGATGAGCCGCATATCGGGCTTGATCCG
>NZ_JBCOMH010000040.1:0-2081 GCF_040924265.1 Ruminococcus sp. RTP21198st1_G1_RTP21198_201120 | reverse complement strand
TGCCGTCAGACAAGTCGCAATGACCTGCTTGCACCAGCTGTAAAATCCGTCTGTGTAACCTCTCGGAACTCCAAAAAGATACAGACTTCCCACAGCTATCTGACACAACATTATGCCGCCTCGCTTGATGTTTGCAAACACAACTTTCACCGTGCAGTAACCGAATAAGATCATAAAAAATAGACTGAACAGCGAAATATCTGAGGCAAGAGCAAATATGACCGCAAGTCCGGTGTCCGCCATCGTGTCGCTTGTTCCGGATATGAAGTTCCCAAGCAGCTCAGTTGCAAACGTACCCTGCATATTGACGCAGAACGAATAAAGCCTTTGGGGAACGACTGTCACAAGACTTGCCGCCATGAACCCTTTCAACACGTTCAGACAGGTATTTTTGATATTCGCCTGACCCGATTCATAGGCTATCGCCGTGTCAAACACCGCCACGATAAGTCCACAGACAAACAGCATCCATGCGAGACTGTGGAACAATGCTATGAACGACTGCACCCACGACAGAGCGAAAATACTGCTTGTGCTTGCATTGATAAATTCAAAAAGATCGGCAACTGCGCCGTAAATGAGGTTGAACAGCCACTCAAACATTACATCCCAGATTGCGTCTGTTATGGTATCTACCGCAGAACCTATTGTATTGTCCCAAAGGCTTGATATTCCGTCGCTGATCCAGTCAATGGCGTCTGAGATCCAATCAAACATCCGCACCACCTCCTGCCTTTGTTATCTCTCCCTTTACTCTGTACAGCGAGCTGCGGCGTCCGCCTTGGATATGATAGCGAGGTATCCGTTCTAACAATCCACGGTTTTCAAGTTCCGTAAAAGCACGATATACCGTGCTTTTGTGTATGCTCAGATCTTCTGCTATCCTGCGTACAGAGGGAAAACATTCTCCGTTTTTGTCCGCACGGTTTGCCAGATAACAGTACACAGCCACCGCCTTGTGGCTTAGTCCTAAGTCGTAGATCCTTCTTGGAAATATCAATATGCATCAGCTCCTTTTACGTTTTAACAGTTGTCCTTTTCTTTGCTGTCAGCTCCTCATATTCTATCGGACTCTCTTTTTTCTTCTGCGGATATTTCATTTCAACGTCTTTTATCAGTTCATCACGCTCTTTGTATGAAACAGCACGGGCTGTCTTATCGGGAAGTTTGTATTCATCTTCAAACTTGATACCCCATTTGAAGAACAGTTTTAACTTGCTTATCATCGGGTGTGTTCCTGTTTTCATAACGATAAACTGTCCTTTCGGCATAGATTTCAGCTCATCCACAGTCATAAGCGGTCTGCCTATCATCTGCAATGACTGAGATCTGTCCCTGCCGTTTGATACCGAACCGCTTAATACCGTTTGTTCGCCCAAAGCTTTTGAAAGCACCTCTGCACTCTGGCTGTTTGGTGCAAATCCGCCGAACACAGTAAGCTGAGTGTTGTCGGTGATTATCTCCATACCCTGTTTCCCGTAGTTCTGTTCAAGCTGTGCAAAGGACTGTATTATCGCCACGATGGATATTTTTCTTGAACGTCCTGCGGAGAACATAGATTCAGCACCCTCTATCTTAGGAAAAGTTCCAAATTCGTCGCAGTAAAACATAACTCTGTTTTTTAGTTTTCCGCCGTTTTCGTCTGCAATGACTAATATCTCACGATATAACTGTTGGATAAGCAGGCTGACCATAAAGTACTTGCTTGTATCTTCTTCGGGAAGAACGATAAAGATAGCAGACTTTTCATTACAGAACTTCTCAGCGTCTATCGCCGTTCCAAAACACAGCATTTGTTCAAGTTCAGAATCTAGAAAACTGTTGAGCCTTGAAAGTGCAGTCGACATTACCGACAGCATAGACTGGTCAGACGCATTCAGAGCCGCTCCTGCAAGCCATTTTGCTTTGTGTTCGCTTGGGAGCTTGTCCATAAGCTTTGTAAAATACATCTTAGGCTTTGCTTTCGGCGCAGGCTGATACTTTGCCAAAAGGTCTTGGATCAGCTTAAAAACTGAAACAATATGCCTTTCGTTTTTGTCGCCAAACTCCGCCAAAAGCAGGATAACCGAGGCAAGCAAGCC
>NZ_JBCOMH010000039.1:0-3359 GCF_040924265.1 Ruminococcus sp. RTP21198st1_G1_RTP21198_201120 | reverse complement strand
TTGAAAAACTTAAAAATATCAAAAAATCTTGCCTTGAAAAGATGTTTGTGTAAGGAAAATCGATTAAATTGAAGATGCATACGACAATATTGATCGCATGATAGAAAATAAAAAAGAAAAGCAGTAATTATGCTGCATAAGGGAGTGACTACTAATGGGATTTGACAGTGAGACAGCGTTTGAAAGTGCCTTGATAAAATGTCTTGTGGAAGAAAAGGGCTGGAAAGACGGCGTAATAAAATATCCTACCGAAAAAGATTTGCTTGATAACTGGGCAAAAATCATCTTTGAAAACAACAGAGATATTGACCGTTTGGGCGATTTCCCGATGACAGATGGTGAAATGGCACAGATTATGGGGCAGATAGCCAAGCTTCGCACGCCTTTGAATCTAAACGGATTTATTAATGGCGGAACTGTGCAGATTATCCGTGACAACGAAAATGACACGCACAATTTCAAGAAGACGATATCGCTCAAAATCTTTGACCGCAATGAAATAGCCGCAGGCAGAACTCGTTATCAGATTGCACAGCAGCCGAAATTCAAGGCGAAGAACAGCATTTATCCCAATCGCCGCGGCGATTTCTGTCTGCTGATTAACGGAATGCCTGTCATTCACGTTGAACTGAAAAAAAGCAACGTACCTGTCAGTGAAGCACAGTATCAGATTCGTAAATATCTCTACGAAGGTGTGTTTACGGGGCTGTTTTCACTTGTGCAGGTGTTTGTTGCAATGAATCCCGAAGAATGTACCTATTTTGCCAACCCAGGAAGTGATGATAAGTTCAGAAAAACTTTCTGCTTTCATTGGGCAGATAAATATAACAATCCGATTAATGATTGGAATATGATTGCCGAGCGGCTTTTGTCAATTCCTATGGCGCACGAGATGATAGGTTTCTATACGGTTGCAGATCAGACCGACAACACACTTAAAGTTATGAGAAGCTATCAGTATTATGCTGCAAGTAAGATTTCCCGTCGTGTCAGTGAGATGAAGTGGGACGATAAAAGCATTTACGGCGGTTATGTATGGCACACAACCGGTTCGGGTAAGACCATGACAAGTTTCAAATCCGCACAGCTTATTGCAAATTCCAAGGATGCCGACAAGGTAGTTTTCCTTATGGACAGAATTGAACTTGGAATGCAGTCGCTGCGTGAATACAGAGGTTTTGCCGATGAAACAGATGACGTTCAGTCAACTGAAAATACTGAAGTGCTGATTTCCAAGCTGAAAAGTGATAATGTAGGCGACACTCTGATTGTAACCTCTATTCAGAAAATGAGCCGTATCAAGGCAGAAGACGGAATAAACAATGATGATATTGAAAAAATTAATAACAAGCGTATTGTTTTCATCGTTGACGAGTGCCACAGAAGTGTATTCGGCCGTATGCTTTCATCTATAAAATACACATTCCCACGCGCGATTTTCATAGGTTTTTCGGGCACTCCGATTCTTGAAATCAACAAGAAAAAGGATTCCACCACAGCTGATGTATTCGGCGATGAACTTGAGGGCACAAGGTATACGGTTGCCGACGGTATGCGTGACGGCAATGTCCTCGGATTTGACAGCGTTCCTCAGCCTACATATAAAGACAAAGACCTGCGAAAAGCGGTTGCACTTGAAAAGGCAAAAGCACAGGATGAAACCGAAGTCTTTGCCAATGACAGCAAGAAAAAAATTTATATGCATTGGATGTATGACGTACCTATGGGAGAACAGCTTGATGATGACGGCGATTCGCTAGAAAGTATCGAGGGATGTCTTACAGATGCACAGTATAACCGTGATGAACACAGAAAAGCAGTAATTGATGATATTCTAGATAATTGGGTGAGCCAGAGCCACAACGGAAAGTTTCATGCAATACTCGCAACAAGCAGCATCCCCGAGGCAATCAAGTATTACAAATTGTTTGCCCAGCGTGACTGCGGTTTGAAAACAACTGCCGTTTTTGATCCCAGCGATGGAAACAACGAAAGCTCTATCGAAAAAATTGATGGTATAGCCCAGATGCTCGAAGACTATAACAGTCTATTCGGTACGTGCTTTAATATCTCGGGATACGCCTCATTTAAGCGTGACGTGTGTGCAAGATTGGCACATAAAACACCCTATACCGCTGTAGAAAATGAGCCGTCTAAGTGTCTTGACATTCTCATTGTTGTAGATCAGATGCTTACGGGTTACGATTCCAAGTGGCTTAACACGTTGTATATGGATAAGTTTTATAAGTGGTCAAATATCGAAATGATTATTCAGGCATTTTCGAGAACAAACCGTGTGTTCAATGATGATAAGCCCCATGGAATCATTCGTTACTATCGCAGACCATACACTATGAAAAATATTATAGAATATGCTTTCGAGCAATATTCGGGACAAAAGCCTTACGGCATTTTCGTAGCAAAGCTCATACAAAATCTTGAAAATATGAATGCTGCTTTTTCGGATATCAATGATATATTCAAGATTGCAGGAATCCCTGATTTTTTCAAGACTTCCCGATGATGTGACGGAGAAAAGAAAGTTTTCAAAACTGTTTAAGGAGCTCAACAAATTCCTTGAATCGGCAAGGGTTCAGGGCTTTGTTTGGGAGAAACGTGACTATGAATTTGAAGACGATAACGGAAACAAGGACATTGTAACGCTTTTATTTGATGAGAACATTTATAACATTCTTCTGAGGCGTTACAAAGAGCTGCGCACGGGTGGATCGGGCGGTTCCGACGATGAGCCGTATGATATTGAACCTTATCTGATGTCGCTTTCTACGGATAAAATTGATGCCGAATATATGAATTCCCGTTTCAGAAAGTATATCAAGATGATGGGTGACGGCACTGATGAACAAACACGAAATGTCATGTTAAACGAGCTGCATAAATCATTTGCCAACCTATCGCAAGATCAGCAGAAGTATGCCAACATTCTTTTGAAGGATATTCAGAATGCTGAGCTTGTTATTGATGATGACAAAACAATTCTTGATTACATCACCGAATATCAGTCAAGAGCAAAAAGTGACCAGTTCTGTAATTTTGCAAGAAACCTGGGCATTAACGAAACTGCTTTGAAGAAGTTCATGTCATTGCACGTTACGGAAGAGGATATAAATGCTTTCGGTAGATATGATAAGCTTGTTGAGCAGGTTAATATTGATGTGGCAAAAGAATATTTCGAGAAAGCAGAGAAAACCGAAATCCCCAAGCGAAAGGTTCGCTCAAAGCTGGATAAACTTTTAAGAGAGTTCATCCTGAGCGGCGGCTTTGAAATTTCAACTAATGAATAATAACATAATGTGAGCCGTATGGAGTCAAGATTCATTCTTGGCTCCTGTTTTTTT
>NZ_JBCOMH010000038.1:0-3755 GCF_040924265.1 Ruminococcus sp. RTP21198st1_G1_RTP21198_201120 | reverse complement strand
GTTACCGAAGTTCGTGTGTCTATGGAGGGTACGGGCAATCTCCAGAAAGCCACTACTGTTGAAAGCATTATGAACAAGGATATACTCTGCTCAGAGGTTGTAGGTCTTGTGGGCGAGCCTTTTGAAATCAAAACGACTTCGCAGTTTGATAAGGCTACGCTTACTTATGTGATCGATAAGTCTAAGCTTGGTGATACCGAATTTGACAATCTGCTGTTTTTATGGTATGATGAAGAAAATGACAATTTTGTTGAGCTGGACACTGTGCTTGATGAGGATAATTCAACTGTAAGCGTGGAGACTACACACTTCAGTAAGTATATGCTGGTGGACAAAGTAGAGTGGTTCAATGCTTGGAAAAAAGCTTCACTTTAATTTGAAGATACCTACGAACCGCTTGCTACCGTGATTTGTTACGACTGTTCGGGAAGTATGAGTAGCAATGACCGTACCTTTAATTATAATATATATAACGAGGACGGGACGATAGCTTATTCTTATCCTACCTGCTACAGAAAGCTTGCAATAGATAATTATATAGATTCAATGACATTGACTGACAAAACGGCTCTGATCAGTTATGAAAGCTCTGCTAAGCTTGTAAGCGGTTTTTCAAATGATAAGGATATGCTAAAGAGTGCAGTAAAGCCATATAATTCAGGTGGCACAAATGCACAGGCTGCCGTTAAGATCGCCATTGATGAATTGGAAAGCGTTGAACATTGGTATACCAGACATATTATTCTTCTGTCTGACGGAGATGTAAATATATCAGAGGAGTATATACAAAAGGCGCAGGATAAAAAGATAAAAATACATACGATTGGTTTAGGTTACGGTGCAAGCAACAGCAGGCTGAAATCATATGCCGAGTCTACCGGAGGACAATTCTTTGCGGCAGCGACTGCCGAGGAGCTTGAAGCTATTTATAACGATTTGTCAAGAGATAATCATTTTGATCTTCAGAACATGGAGGATCTGGACGGCGACGGTCTTCCAGATGAATTTGAGGTTTCGGGATTGGTTGTTTCTAATGCACAGATTTTCTATACCGATCCTGAAAATCCGGATTGTGACGGGGACGGATTGCTTGATGGAGAAGAAATTTCAATCGAAAATCCTAAGTTTGTAATCAAAAAGGATTCTACAGGCGGCCATGCGGAATATTCTTCATTAGTGTTCAGATACAACTCGGATCCTTGGAATGAGGATACTGATGGAGATGGGTTAGATGATGACAGCGATTTTGACCCGATTCATCCTGCAACTGATGACCAATTAAAAATTATTGACTTTTTTGATTCAGCTGAACTTTTTGAAATACAGTATTTGGCACAATTTTGTGAAAGATTCGAATGCTCCCCTATTATTGCGATAGATTACATAAATGTTTATCGCAGACATGCTGATTATGCGATTGACGAAGTGATTGAGGATTTAGCGTCATTAGGGTATAAATGCGATAAAGCTGCATTCCAAATTTATTATACAGAATATTTTAATTATAGAGACGAAACTTCTTGGTCTCAGATAATGAGCATAGGTTATACAAGTTGGACACAATCTTTTCAGTTTTTCTTATCTACTTGGGTGTTAGAAAATGCTTTTCAGGCTAAGAACACCAAAGCTGTTAATTCTTTTGAATTATCTAAAAAACAGCAAGCTGCATTAGATGATATTTCTAAAATATCTCAAAAAGGCGATATTGTCAAAATAGAATCAGCTGAAAAAGTAAACAGCGAATTTAAAACCAATTCTAACTACAAACCACCCTATCAACCTGGGACAAAGACCATAACCGTTAAACTTAAAGAAAACACAAAATTTGTTAGGGTTTATCGAGAGTCTGGAAAACTAACCGGAGGTTGGGTAATGGAAGCTGAGCAAATTGAAGGTCTAACACCGTCATAGATAAAAAACAAATTTGCTTTGGAGTATGAACCTAAATATATTTGTGATGTTGAAATTCCTGCAGGAAGTACTGTTCGTTATGGAATCGCCAATAAAATAATAAATTGGGGGAACGGCGGCGGAACTCAATATGATTTAATGGGTCAGTTTATTGGTAAGTTCACAAACGAACGATTATTATGATATCGGAGGTTAACTATGCCTATTTTAAAAATACATAAAAATGCATTGTATGTTAATAACGAGCTGGTAAAATTTCAGTTTGAGATTGATACTGTCCTTGTTCTTGATTCACAGGTAATTGTACTAATAAAAACTCCATATGACATTGATAATAATGATAATGTTTACTCAGTTGATTTTCATGGTAAAATTACTTGGCAGATAGAATCAGCAAAAAAAAGGTTTCCAAAGCTGCAATACACTCCATATGTTGGGCTTTCATATAAAAATGGCAGTGTGATTGTCAATGATTTTTACGGTACGGATTTTATCGTAGATATCAAAGATGGTAGACTTTTGGAGAGAAAAAGCGGTTCGAGATTTTGAAGTGGCATATATTGCATTATGAGGAAGGCACTGTTGGTTTTAAAGTAGCAGAAAAGTATCAAAAAGCTAAAAATGAATTTTGCAAATCTGGTGCGGACTCAAAGACCGGCATTATAAATGTAGGAGGTATGGTAAACGGTCATATGCCGGAAACATATTACTTTTTAGCTAATGATTATTTACACAAATTAAAAGCGAGTTGATTTTATGAAAAAGGGAAAAATCATGTCGATGATAGTGCCAATTATTTTTGTCATTATTCCGCAGATTATTGTAATTATTGCATCATCCTTTATGAAAAATGATCAATCTATAATTTTGAATATAGGAGGGAGCATTGGTATTATATGTGGATTACTTGCATTAATTTTAATCTATCAAAATAAAATCAATGTGACAGAACATATTATTTCAATATTGATAGTTATATTAATTTCATTGATCATAACTTGTTTATCGTTCTTTGTACTTTCCTTTATAGGTATAATTTTTGGTGCAATAATAAGTACGGTTGTGTCAAATATGTTTTTGCTATTTAAATGTGATCCAAAGTCATTAAGGGAATCAGTGATTTTGATGTTGATTAATCCAATAAATCACGCCTTATTAGATGGCATAGCCTGCATATTAGCAGTAATTATGTTTCCATTAAATATTGTGATTTAATATCAAATATTGTATACATGATAAAAGTAATCGCTGTACAGACTAAAATCTGTGCGGCGATTTTTTATGCAGAATTATGAATGCTACGTTTTAAATGACCATAACTGAAAGTGAGCAAAATATTTAAATAGGCTGTTGACAAACGAGTGTTCCAATGCTATAATATTAAATAGGGACGACATAGTTCAACATAAAATTAAACAGTAAGTGCCTCTTACTTAGATAAACATATCGGCAAATACTTTTAGAGCTTTAAGCTCGTACATGTTTCAGGCACGATTTTGGTAACAACGGGATAACTATATCCTTTTGTAAAAATCGTGAAACTGAAAAGTGTACGGGCTTTTTTGTTTTGGTTACATATTGATATCGGAAATTTAATTAATGTGCGTAAAAAATTTGAATGCGATTTACAAAGTAAATTAAAACGAAAAGCAACAGAAACTTGAAAATTGAATAGGAGGCTTGATAAATTGAAAAAGTTCAACTCAAAGTCCTGCGAGGAAATCATGACCACAGTGTACAAACCGATTGAATTTGTAGTTGACAATCTGCTTGCACAAGGTCTGTATATCTTAGCAGGAGCACCAAAAGTCGGAAAATCGTGGCTTGCGCTTGATATGTGCTTG
>NZ_JBCOMH010000037.1:0-4497 GCF_040924265.1 Ruminococcus sp. RTP21198st1_G1_RTP21198_201120 | reverse complement strand
ATTTGCAAAACCTCCATTCTATGCGACTGCACGTCAAAGTTTTCAAAACTCCGCAAATTCGGCGAGCTTTGCTCGACGATGTGTCTGTTTGGTCGCTTCAAGCGACCAAACTTTAACCTGCAATATAATATTTAAGCCAATCCTATTGGCTTTGCCCTCATAAACCCACCCGAAATCTCCTGATTCCCACCATTCTCAAACTCTGCGACAAATGCCCACAAAGCCGTTTAACCACTCCTATGGTAAACTTACCCCACCGACCGCCGAACCTCGCCACACGGGGCGACACGGTGCGAACTGTGGCTTGTTACTGCTCGGACAGCTTTTCCGTTTCGGCAGGCAAAGAGTTTCTCGACTTTTTGGCAGGCTTCTTTTCCGACTTCATCTCAATAAAATTCCTAACATTCTGCGGTACATTTTTCTGATACAAGCCGTCAATGCACTTGTCGATTTCATCCGAAAGCTTAATATTTTTCTGCTCCAAATACATTTCCAGAGCCGCTAATCTTTCATCACTAATTGTTATCGCAACTGATTTTTTCATTCGCTGTCACCTCCGTTTTCATCAATTTTATCCCGCACTTCCTGCGGATAATCCACTCCCTCATAGGTACACCAGCTTACCCAACCGCCGTTTGAAACGAGGTCTTTTGTCACATATCCTGCTGATTCGGAACAGTAAATCACCTCGCCGTCACCGACATATATCCCATGCTGACTGCCGTCAAACAGTCCTATACCTGCGACCTCAGGCATGGTATCAAGACTGCCTTGCTCGGTGAAAACAAGCGTCTGAAACTGATTTCCAAACGACTTTTCATCGGGATTGTAATTCAGATAACCAAGCATAAGCCCTGCATTATCAGCATATCTGATGCGGTCAACATAGTCACGATTTCCGATTGCACCCTGCTTAAATCCCCAGCCTGAGATGTACGCATTCTCCGCCCAAGCCGCAAGATCGGAACAATTTTTTGTTGTTCTATCCTTAAACATATACTCATTTATGGTGGAATTCATAACCCAAGTGTAGGTCCTCATAAATTCGTCATAGTCGATTTCCAAACCGTAAGTTGAATTTATCGCAGCGATCAGATCGCTGTCATTCGGAGCAACGGCGAACAGGTTGGCATAGGACTGCGCATTGAAATTCTGCACATCATCGAAATATGACATATATATCAGCTGTGCTTTTATGGTCTGAGAGCGAACCCCTGCGCCCCTCATGGCGTCCTCGATTTCCTGACCGCTGTTTTGAATTTCGGTTATTTTCGCCTGCTGTTCGCTGTCAAGGCTTTCAAACAAAGACGAATCGCTGAACATTTCAGCGTTAATTTCAGGCTGTTCGATCTCCATGCTCGAAAGCACAGCTACGGGCAGGCACATTAAGCCAATAAATCCAACGGCGATACTCCCGATCAACACAAACAGCTTTCCTCGTTTCTTTTCGTCGCCCAGAATATATATCGCTATCTTTTTCAGAGCTGCCGCAACTGTTGCAGACATTACCGACCACCACCGTTTCCAAACAACACAGCCTTGTACTGCGGAGCGATGACCTGTAACAGATACCTCTCATTTCCGCACCTGTAAAGGCAAGTACCACGTTCGGGATACTTAATCAAAGCATATTCCGACTCCTCCAACTGCAGGGTGTCAATGAATGCAGTCGGAGAAATATTACCCGGATTGAACAGAAAATGATGGCTCGGAATTGAAAACAACGGCTTAGTAAACTCCTTGATTTCAGGCAAAAGAAAGTCCTCAATATTCTGACTTGCCAGAATAAACGAGGACTCCTTTTTACGAACACGTTTCATGCCGTTGCGGATATATTCGATCGCCGTCATATTTGTGAGGAACAAATACAGCTCGTCTACTGCGGCAACTGTATTTCCTCTGCCCAAAAGCTGATTGCTCATGTAGCTGAGAATGTTAAACAGCAGAGTATCCTTAAGCCTTTTGTTTGTGTCCATAAGACCTTTCACTCCGAAACAGATAAGCTCGCTGTCATTGATGTTGGTGTGACCGTTGAAATATTTTGACTCCGCACCCTTGCACATGGAGTGCAGTCCCAGACAGATATTCTGTAACATTTCTTCGGTGTATAGGTGCTTTTTCTCGTTATCAAACGCCATGAATTCCTTTTCAATAAGTTCGTAGAGGTCTGACATCACGGGATAGTCATCACTGTTAAGCGTATTGAAATCGGTAAAATCATCAATTCCGAATCTTGCGTACAGCTTCATAAGCATGATTTCAATTGTGTCAATTTCAGCGTCTGTGAAGTCCTTGTATGCTCTGAAAAAGTCTTTTAGATAGCTGATGTGCTGACTTAAACGGGTTACTTTTCGGAATGTTTCAGGGCTGTCATCGGTTTCCTTTTCTTGATTTCCAAAGCGAGAATTTTCCGACCAAGCTTTAGGTTCAAGCGGATTGATCATAAACTCGCCCGACATCATATCAATGTATGTGCCGCCGAGATTTGAACACAAGTCCTCGTACTCATGCTCAGGGTCTAAAACCAACACACTTTTGCCTGCCTCACGCTGATTGCACAGCAAAAGTTTCATCAAGTAGGACTTGCCCTGACCGCTGTTGCCGAGGATAAGAATATTGCTGTTTGTCTTATCCTCGGTACGCTTATCAAAGTCCACAAGCACGTTGCTGCCGTACTTATCTCTGCCGATATAGAAGCCGTTTTCGTCGGTTTTTCCGCTGTAATTCAAGGGGTATAGATTTGCTACAGAACTTGCAGGAAGAACACGTTCAAACTGAGTTGCGAACACATTATTGCCAGTCGGCAAAACCGATAAAAAGCCCTCTTTCTGACGGAGGAGCAGACGGTCTACGCTGATTTTTGAACGGGTAAGCTCCATTTGTATATCCGCCTGTAATTCTTTCAGCTTTTCCTCACTTGTTGCTTTCAGTTCAATAAATACAGCCGTATGCAGGAGCGGTTCTTTATTGCGGCGAAGTTCACTCAAAAGCTCCACCACATCATTTATGTTATCCTGAGCCTTTATGCTCTCGTTCACATCGTTTGTGGTAGTCATCATGTGGTTTTTACGCATCGCTTGCTGAACGATCTTCCGCTGCTCCATACTTGTCACAAGGCGGTTGTAAATGCGAAGCGTTACTCCGTTCCTGTCTGCAAGGTGAGCGAGGATAGCCGTTTCTTCTGTTGAAGTCGGATATTCCGTTACCGCCCAGCAGGACTTGTAGAAGTTTCCGCAGATATAGTGGTCGGTGTAAAACTTGATTATTCCCGGAACAGTTCGGTCAAAAAAGTCCTTTGTGCTGATAATTTCAAGCTGTTCGTCCGTCAGATTTTTCTTTTTTCGTAAATTAATTCTCATGCAATCCCTCCAGATTAAATTCGTTTTCTCCCTCAATATCGGGGATTTCCTCGCCCGATATGCTCGTTCCGAAGTAAAGTGCAAGCATACGCTTTATGTCAGACTTACTCATTCTACGAGCCGTAAAGCCGTGTTCTGAGATTGCTTTGTCAACACGATTAAGCGTGCTGAATATCTGCTCGTCCTTTTCACGCCTGAACCGTACCGCAAACATAAACTGTCTTGCCGAGGACATCTCTACCTGAATCTCGTCAAGAAAATCATAGTCCGCCTGCAGCAGTTTTCTGACCGCCTCGTTCTGCTCGGTCTGCAAACGCTTTTTGACGTACATCTTGTTTGTATCAAAACACTCGCAAGAGTCCAAAGCAAGAATTTCAAAGTCCGGTATCGTGCTTAACAGCATCATCAAATGATGTATCTTCACGTCAATATTAGCCGCTGAAAGCACTGAAATATTGGTGGGTTCTACGCTGAAAAATGCTATTTCGACCTTGTCGGTTTTCACTCCGAAACGTGAAAAACGTTCAAAGCCGATAAGACCCTGAACGCTGTTTTTGTTCTTTGTCATTTAATTTTCCCTCCAAAAATACAATTGCTGCGATGTCAGAAAGAACTTCGCAGCATTAAAAATATAGTCCATAATCGCCGTTTCGTCAACCCGAAGCGAGAGAAAAGCAAAGCAGGCAGTCGCCGCAAAAGGCAGGACATTCCACAGGTTTACCAGAACCACAACCGACAGAATTATTCCGCCGCAGATTATGATAAAATCACGGACATTCCAGAACCACAGCTTTACCGTAGCCCTTAAGTTTTCGGGGTAGATGTAGGTTTTCATTTTTTGTATCAACTCCTTATGCTTTTGTCTTAATCATATTAACAGCCTTAGCTCCCATGCTGACCGTATGGCTGACAGACATCATATTGACCCTGACGCTCGTATCCAATCCATACATCTGCGCAATCCTCGGAACTTCCGTTGCCGACAAGCAAATACCAACCGCAAGCAGAGCGTGTTGAGTGTAGGTCAGCAGTCCGAGATAGAGTATCGTTGTCTGCAAAAATGCCGTCAGACAAGTCGCAATGACCTGCTTGCACCAGCTGTAAAATCCGTCTGTGTAACCTCTCGGAACTCCAAAAA
>NZ_JBCOMH010000036.1:0-5370 GCF_040924265.1 Ruminococcus sp. RTP21198st1_G1_RTP21198_201120 | reverse complement strand
TAAATTTGAGCTTTGAATGATTCAGGGGTCGTAAGTGCAGAAGACTGCACAAAATCGGCATATTTTCAGGCGTTGTAATTGGAAAATGTGAATTTACGACAAGAAAAAAGCTGTATATTAAAAAACAGTTAAGATGGTGCGTAACTAATTAGCACCATCAAAATTTAAATATGAAAGGACTGAACTGATTTGTTTATACGAAAATTAACAATCGACGTAATGAAACGGAGCGTGATAAGCGAATGGCAGAAGAAAAGACTAAAAGATACAGCCTTGATAAACCTCTGTGTCAGGACAACACAGAGGTGCAGTCGGCTGAATATACCGATCACTACATCAACGGTGTGACCTATCGTGTGTGGTCTGCATTTGAGGGTAAAACCAATGTAGCTGATAGTCTCAGCAGACTAATGTTTCGCAAACTGGAATCAGGCGAACAGGTCGGAGAGGTAGTCGATGAATTTCAAAAAGGAATAGAGCGTATCAATAACAGCTCCTTAGTAACAATGTAAAATTTCAATAATCGGACTTAGCAACATTCAACAAATATTTTTACAGACAGCGGATTTTACTGGCATTTACAGCATAGTTGTGATATACTTGTGGAGCGGAAGATACCGCAAGGCTTATTAAATCCGCTGCTGAGAAAGGAGTTACTATGAAAAAACAGCAGCATTACAAGGCAGCACTTTATTGCAGACTTTCGGTTGATGACGGAAACTTTGGAGGAAGTGTTTCTATCGAAACTCAGAAAATTCTGCTTGAGCAGTACTGCAAAGATCATAAAATTACAGACTACAAATTCTATTGTGATGACGGTTGCAGCGGAACGAACTTTGACAGACCGTCCTTCAAAAAAATGCTTTCGGACATTGATGAGGGCAAAATCAATCTTGTTATCGTCAAAGACCTTTCTCGGTTTGGACGAAATTATGTCGAGGCAGGTATGTATGTTCAACGGTTTACCGACAGCAATATCCGATTTATTGCGGCGGACGATAACTATGATTCTCTTGTGAACAGCGACGATTTGCTGTTCCCGATAAAGAATGTAGTCAACGAAATGTACGCTCGTGACGTTTCAAAAAAGACCAAAGCGGCGAAAAAAGCTAAGGCGAGGGACGGACAGTTTATCGGATCAAAAGCTCCGTTCGGCTACAAGATAGACCCAAATGACCGTCATCATTTAATCGTGGACGAGCCTGCCGCACAGGTTGTTAAAAGAATTTTCAGACTTGCATCAGAGGGTGTTGGCTACAACAAAATGGCAAAAATATTTAGAGAAGAAAAGGTACTAACTCCCATTGCCTACTTCAACCTCAACAATCCGGATTACTTCAAATCGGATTACTGGCGCAAGGAATTTGACTGGCACGTTACTTCAATCCGCGCGATACTCAACAATGAAGTCTATCTAGGCAAGCTTGTTTACGGCAAGCAGAGAAACAAATCCATGAAAAGTAAAGAAAAGGTACGCAATCCTAAAGAGGATTGGATCGTGGTTGAAAACTGCCACGAGCCTATCATTACGCAGGAACTGTGGGATACGGTACACAAAATTCTGAATGCCAAGCACCGTCCTGCAAAGGCGGGAGAGGTTCAGATGTTTGCCGGACTTCTCTACTGTTCGGATTGCGGTCATTGCCTGACTTACTCGCAGAAACAGCGTAAAGACGGCAGTTATCACGGAGCGTACTCCTGTTGGATGTACAAAACTCACGGCAAAGAATACTGCGCTTCGCACTACATTACGTTTGATACAATTTACGAGCTTGTACTGATCGACATTCAGCGTAACTTGTTTCAGTACCGCAAAAATACGGATAAATTCAAGTCGATTTTAAGTCGGAAATATCAGTCTGATTCACAAAAGCAAGCGGAACAAATCACACTCGAATATGAGCAAAAGCAAAAACGCTGTGAGGAACTGGATAAGATTATCAGCCGACTTTATGAGGACAATGTTCTTGGGAGGATAGGCGATGAGAGATATGAGTCTATGTCGCAGAGTTACGAGTTGGAACAGGTGGAAATCAAAAAGGCGTTACCTATTCTCAAATCGAAAATTGACGAGTTGAAAAGACAATCAGATTGTGCGGATAACTTTATTAACGTTATAAAAAAATACACCATAATCGACAAGTTGGATGCCGCAATACTAAATGAGCTGATAGACAAAATTGTTGTTCATCACAAAGAACAAGCTGAGGACGGAAGAACATTTCAGCAGATTGAGATTTATTACAGATTTGTCGGAAAACTCGGCACGGAGAATGAATTATCCAAGGCGGCATAACCGTGCAAATACAGCGGTTACACACGAAAAATCAAAATACGATATGACGTCGCTTTATCGACAGCCCATGGTCGTCGGTTCGAGTCCGACTATCAGCTCCACCGCAGCGTGGTATGCAGTTTGCCCTCCGATCCATTTGTATGGGTCGGAGGGTTTATTATTATGTTGGCTGCGTAGGACATGGTGCAATGGCTGATGTAATAGTATAGAAAAAAGGACTGCTGCGGTCATGCGGCGGTCCTTTTTGGTATTATTCTTCGATTTGTTTGCCCAAGAACATTGCGGCGGCTTTGGCGAGCATGGACTGTTTATCGGTACAAAGCTCGGTATCGTCGGTAGCCATGAAAGCCACTGCGCCTGTTATATCGCCGTTTGTGAGGATAGGGGCGATGGTGAGGGCGTGGGTGGTGATACCCTCGACGGCTCTAAGCGGCTCGGCTGTGGTATCGGTATAGTCAAAGGTTTTGCGGTTTTCCAAAAGCTCCTCCAGGGCAGGGGAGAGGCGGCGCTGTGAATACTCTTTTTTCGGCACGCCTGACACTGCCACGACGTGGTCCTTATCGAACACCACGGCAGGTGCACCGCCAAGCTTTGAGATGACTTCCGCTGCCTGAGCTGCGCCCTCGGACATTTCGTTTATTGCGGAATACTTTTTGAAGATGACCTCGCCGTCGGGGTTGGTGTAGATCTCGAGGGGGTCGCCGTTACAGATAACGTTGACACTAAGAACCTTGCCTTTGCTATTTTTTATAACATTGACAAGTTGTCCGGCTGACTTTTTGCTCTCAGTGCCTTTATTAAAATTTTCGGCGGCTTTTTCGCTGACATCTGTCATTGCAGATACGCTCTCAGGTTCGTCAAGTGTGCCGTATTTCAGCAGGCAGTCAATATCAGCTTTGAGCTGAATATCTATATGATCTTCATAAACTGTTATTTTGTCGATTATCAGATTTATGTCATTTTTGTCAAGGGTAGGCTTATTCAAAATATTGTCGAAAATTTCAAATACGTTTTTTGCGGTTCGGTTTACTCTTACTATGGCATTATTTTTATCCACCGCCAGTTGCAACTGGTTTTTCAGTCCCTCTATTCGCAAGGTAAGCTCGTCGATCATTTCGGTGTAGGTTTCCTCAATGATCTCTGTACGATCAGGGTGACGCATTACATCTCTTGTCTGCTGACGTGTGAGCATTTTCATTTCAGCTTTTGCGTCCTCGATCTGTCCTTTTATCAGCTCCACGACTGACTTGCTGTTTTTGCTTTCGTTCTGCTCCTTAGCAATGGAGTTTTGCAGACGTTCGATCATATCCTGCGAATTGTCACGAACTTTTTGAATGTACTCTTTTAGCAGCTTATCAAGCATATCGACCCTTGTGTGATGTGATGTACAGCCTTTTGTTCCTCGTCTGTGATATGTTCCGCAGGTATAAGCGGCGGCAATATCGTTTCGGCTCATTGAGAACATTGGTGAGCCGCAGTCGCCGCAGTAGAGAAATCCGGAATAAGCATTTTCGTATTTTCTTACGCCACGATAGTGAGATGTGGTACGTTTTTTGAGATTCTCCTGTGCCAATGCGAACACCTTGTAATCCACGATAGGCGTGTGGTTGTTTTCAAATACAATGTGGTCAGTTTCGTGTTGCTTTACTTCATCACCGTTGATTCTCTTGCGGCGGTATTTGCCTTGACGGAGGGTGCCGATATAGAAATCGTTTGACAATATTTCGCTGATAGTTACCAAACTCCAAGTTTGTTTTGCCTCACGTTTGCACTCTTCACCGTTCGCCTCTTTTCGCATTTTCTCACACATACGAGGGGTAGGGATATGCTTTTCTGTAAGGTAATTTGCAATTTTTTTATAGCCCCAGCCCTCATTGTACTTTTCAAAAATATCACGTACCACCTGTGCGGCAGGCTCGTCAACATCAAATTTCATTGTTTTGCTGTTGGTCATAACGTAACCATAAGGCACGGCACATATCCATTTGCCTTCTTCCTGACGGCGTTTTATTACTGACTTGACTTTTTTTGAGGTGTCGGTAACGGGCATTTCGTTAATGAGAAATCTAAATTGGATAGCTGTCCAATCGTCATAGGTAGGATAATCAATGTTGTCACCTATTGAGATTATCCTCATACCGGCGTCACGGAGATCTTCAAGTTCTACAAGACCTTTGCTGTTGCGGCGTGAAAATCTTGAGAAGTCTTTGACGATAAGGATATCATATTCCATTCGCAGCATTTTCTTTCGCAGTTCCTGATAGCCCTCACGCTGTTCAAAAGTATATCCCGAACGGTCACGATCTTCGTAAAATTCAAGCGTGCTGTCTGGGAATTTTCGCTTTACAAAGTCAGTTATGATAGCTTTTTGGTTCTCGATAGAGGTGTTGTCCCTGTCCATTTCCTCGTCAACAGAAATTCGGCAGTAGCCTGCTATGCTGTATTTTGTGCTCATAACTTTCACCCTTTCTTTGATATAGTGGTACAATGTTGTCGCTTTTGATGATGGATCTTACCCTTGCGGATACATACAATGTTGTTAGTTTATATATTTTATTACAAATAATATTGTATCACATCTTTGCCCAAAAGGCAATAGGCAAAGGATATAAAAATAATGGTGGAGTGTATGTAAAGTGCACCATAGGTGCACTAGCTGTCAGAGAGTAATATTATGGTGGAGAAGATTTTCAGTACATTCGTACAGATCTTTAGAACCTGAGCGGAACACGGCAACTTTAAATTTTTCGCCGCTAAGCTCCTTTATCTTGCACTCAACCAAGTTCATAACTCTCTCATTTTGTTGTTCCGCATTGCTCAGCCAGATCTGAGCGATGCCTGATTTTTCGTTCTTTATTATCTGCAAAAGCAACACTCCTTATTACGATTTTTGCCTTTTTTGTATAGTGTTAATCAGTTTGCACATTTTGCTTTATCGCCTCGTTTCTATATGGTTTTATTGTCCGTGCTTTAAATTGACTGCCCTGTGACTCCTATTGCAAAGTTCGTATTCACGCCATTTGAGTGCGATTTCTGTAACTTGCGACCCCTAATTTTCTTTGAAAGCCGTATCT
>NZ_JBCOMH010000035.1:0-5411 GCF_040924265.1 Ruminococcus sp. RTP21198st1_G1_RTP21198_201120 | reverse complement strand
TTCACAAAGAAAAGTCTTGACAAAGCTTAGCTAATATGATATAATAGATAAGCTGATTTAAGACAGCGCATTAGAAAGCACGAAAAAATCGGAAGCCAAAAAACTTTTTTGAAAAAACTTCAGAAAAGGGGTTGACAAAAGATAAAAAGTGTGATATAATGTAAAAGTTGCACAACACAAAAGAGTGTAACGAAACAGCATCTTGAAAATTGAACAAAGACGAATAGTACGAAACCCTTGAGAGATTCTTTTGAGAAAAAAGAATTAAAGGTCTAACATAAAGACGTAAAAGAAATGTACGTTCAGTGAAGTGAACTGAAACAGGATAACAAGAGCAGAGATGCTTTTGATATACAACTTTAATTAAGAGTTTGATCCTGGCTCAGGACGAACGCTGGCGGCACGCTTAACACATGCAAGTCGAACGAGAGAAGAGAAGCTTGCTTTTCTGATCTAGTGGCGGACGGGTGAGTAACACGTGAGCAATCTGCCTTTCAGAGGGGGATACCGATTGGAAACGATCGTTAATACCGCATAACATAATTGAACCGCATGATTTGATTATCAAAGATTTATCGCTGAAAGATGAGCTCGCGTCTGATTAGCTAGTTGGTAAGGTAACGGCTTACCAAGGCGACGATCAGTAGCCGGACTGAGAGGTTGATCGGCCACATTGGGACTGAGACACGGCCCAGACTCCTACGGGAGGCAGCAGTGGGGAATATTGCACAATGGAGGAAACTCTGATGCAGCGATGCCGCGTGAGGGAAGAAGGTTTTAGGATTGTAAACCTCTGTCTTCAGGGACGAAAAAAGACGGTACCTGAGGAGGAAGCTCCGGCTAACTACGTGCCAGCAGCCGCGGTAATACGTAGGGAGCGAGCGTTGTCCGGAATTACTGGGTGTAAAGGGAGCGTAGGCGGGATCGCAAGTCAGATGTGAAAACTATGGGCTTAACCCATAAACTGCATTTGAAACTGTGGTTCTTGAGTGAAGTAGAGGTAAGCGGAATTCCTAGTGTAGCGGTGAAATGCGTAGATATTAGGAGGAACATCAGTGGCGAAGGCGGCTTACTGGGCTTTAACTGACGCTGAGGCTCGAAAGCGTGGGGAGCAAACAGGATTAGATACCCTGGTAGTCCACGCCGTAAACGATGATTACTAGGTGTGGGGGGACTGACCCCTTCCGTGCCGCAGCAAACGCAATAAGTAATCCACCTGGGGAGTACGACCGCAAGGTTGAAACTCAAAGGAATTGACGGGGGCCCGCACAAGCAGTGGAGTATGTGGATTAATTCGAAGCAACGCGAAGAACCTTACCAGGTCTTGACATCGTATGCATAGCTCAGAGATGAGTGAAATCTCTTCGGAGACATATAGACAGGTGGTGCATGGTTGTCGTCAGCTCGTGTCGTGAGATGTTGGGTTAAGTCCCGCAACGAGCGCAACCCTTACTGTTAGTTGCTACGCAAGAGCACTCTAGCAGGACTGCCGTTGACAAAACGGAGGAAGGTGGGGATGACGTCAAATCATCATGCCCCTTATGACCTGGGCCTCACACGTACTACAATGGCTGTCAACAGAGGGAAGCAAAGCCGCGAGGTGGAGCAAACCCCTAAAAGCAGTCTTAGTTCGGATTGTAGGCTGCAACCCGCCTACATGAAGTCGGAATTGCTAGTAATCGCAGATCAGCATGCTGCGGTGAATACGTTCCCGGGCCTTGTACACACCGCCCGTCACGCCATGGGAGTCGGTAACACCCGAAGCCTGTAGTCTAACCGCAAGGAGGACGCAGTCGAAGGTGGGATTGATGACTGGGGTGAAGTCGTAACAAGGTAGCCGTATCGGAAGGTGCGGCTGGATCACCTCCTTTCTATGGAGAACAGAGAAGGAAAAGAAAACTTCTCATAAAATAATTCTCCGGTCAGCAAAGGTTTAAGAAAGTAGTTTTTGTTCAATTTTGAGGATGCTGGAAACAGTATCTTTAAAACAGCACAATGGAGTACCTAGTCCCTGCATATGGGGGTGTAGCTCAGCTGGGAGAGCACCTGCTTTGCAAGCAGGGGGTCAGGAGTTCGATTCTCCTCATCTCCACCAAGGGACGAAGGAAGACGAACAGCTTGAGTGCCGTTATGTAAAGCATAATGGGCGCATAGCTCAGGTGGTTAGAGCGCACGCCTGATAAGCGTGAGGTCGGTGGTTCGAGTCCACTTGTGCCCACCAGCAAGAGAGATCTTGCAAGGAATGAAACTTGAAAATTGAATAATGAAAAGCAAAAGTAATGCAAATGAGGAAAAATGAACGACAATAACGAAAGTTAAAGTCGGGTAAAAAACCTGCAATTAGCATAAAAATTAAGAGGATTAGACATAATTCAAAAATGGTTAAGCTAAGAAGAGCGTAGGGAGAATGCCTTGGCATTAGGAGCCGATGAAGGACGTGATAAGCTGCGATAAGCTGCGGGGATCAGCAAGTATGAATTGATCCGCAGATTTCCGAATGGAGCAATCCGTATGTGTATGCACATACATCATATACTGAATCAAATAGGTATATGAGGGGAACCGCCTGAACTGAAACATCTAAGTAGGGCGAGGAAGAGAAATCAACCGAGATTCTGTGAGTAGTGGCGAGCGAAAGCGGAAGAGGCTAAACCATAGGTAGCAATACTTATGGGGTTTCGGACAGCATTTAGCATTGATAATTTCTAGTTGAAACGTGTGGGAAAACGTACCGAGGAGTGTGAGAGTCACGTAAGCGAAAGAGAAAGTCAGCGAGCTGTATCCAAAGTACCGCGGGACACGTGAAACCCCGTGGGAAGATGGGGGGACCATCCTCCAAGCCTAAATACTACCTAATGACCGATAGCGAATAGTACTGTGAAGGAACGGTGAAAAGAACCCCGGGAGGGGAGTGAAAAAGAACCTGAAACCCTATGCTTACAAGCACCGAGAGCACGTCAAAGTGTGATCGGGTACCTTTTGTAGAATGGTCCGGCGAGTTATTGTATGCGGCAAGGTTAAGTGCTTAAGGCACGGAGCCGAAGCGAGAGCAAGTCTGAATAGGGCGAAAGAGTCGTATGCAATAGACCCGAAACCGAGTGACCTATCCATGTCCAGGCTGAAGTGGAGGTAAAACTCCATGGAGGGCCGAACACACGTCCGTTGAAAAGGCCGGTGATGAGGTGTGGATAGCGGAGAAATTCCAATCGAACTCGGATATAGCTGGTTCTCTCCGAAATAGCTTTAGGGCTAGCCTCGTGAAAGATTACTGGAGGTAAAGCACTGAATGGGCTAGGGGTCGAAAGATTACTGAACCCTATCAAACTAAGAATGCCAGATAATTGATTCACGGGAGTCAGACAATGTGAGATAAGTCTCATTGTCAAAAGGGAAACAGCCCAGACCCACAGCTAAGGTCCCTAAACATTGTTAAGTGGAAAAGGATGTGGGGTTGCATAAACAACCAGGATGTTGGCTTAGAAGCAGCCACTCATTAAAAGAGTGCGTAATAGCTCACTGGTCGAGTGACCCTGCGCCGAAAATTCAACGGGGCTAAACAATGTACCGAAGCTTGGGATTCTAAAGTAATTTAGAGTGGTAGGAGAGCGTCGAATAAGGGGTGAAGTCAGAGCGGAAGCGCTGGTGGACTTTATTCGAGTGAGAATGCCGGAATGAGTAGCGAGAATTATGTGAGAATCATAATGGCCGAAAATCTAAGGTTTCCTGAGGAAGGTTCGTCCGCTCAGGGTAAGCCGGGGGCTAAGGCGAGGCGGAGACGCGTAGCCGATGCACATACGGTTGAAATTCCGTAGCCACCGAAAGATTTAAGTACAGGGACGCTTTAGAAGTGATGTAGCCGGGCGATGGTTGACCCGGTCGTAAGGGATCGAAAATGAGTAGAGAAGTCATCATGGAAAGAGACAAGAAAAGCTGTATGAATATCTTAGGTGCCCGTACCGCAAACCGACACAGGTAGATAGGAAGAAGATTCTAAGGCCAACGGGAGAAGGGTTGTTAAGGAACTCGGCAAGTTGACCCCGTAACTTAGGGATAAGGGGTGCTCAAGTGATTGAGCCGCAGAGAATAGGCCCAGGCGACTGTTTAGCAAAAACACAGGTCTCTGCTAAATCGAAAGATGACGTATAGGGGCTGACACCTGCCCGGTGCCGGAAGGTTAAGAGGAGATGTGAGAGCATTGAATTGAAGCCCCGGTAAACGGCGGCCGTAACTATAACGGTCCTAAGGTAGCGAAATTCCTTGTCAGGTAAGTTCTGACCCGCACGAAAGGTGTAACGATCTGGGCACTGTCTCAACAACCCGCCCGGCGAAATTGTAGTACCGGTGAAGATGCCGGTTACCCGCGACTAGACGGAAAGACCCCATGGAGCTTTACTGTAGCCTAATATTGGATTTCGGTATTTCACGTACAGGATAGGTGGGAGACTGGGAAGCACAGGCGTCAGCTTGTGTGGAGTCGACCTTGGGATACCACTCTTGGAGTGCTGGAATTCTAACCTGCGGCTTTGAAGCAAGTCGGGGGACATTGTTAGGTGGGCAGTTTGACTGGGGCGGTCGCCTCCTAAAGAGTAACGGAGGCGCTCAAAGGTTCGCTCTGCATGGATGGAAACCATGCGTCAGAGTGTAAACGCAAAAGCGAGCCTAACTGCGAGAATGACGGTTCGAGCAGTAACGAAAGTTGGAGTTAGTGATCCGGCGGTATGTGAATGGAAATGCCGTCGCTCAACGGATAAAAGCTACCCTGGGGATAACAGGCTGATCTCCCCCAAGAGTCCACATCGACGGGGAGGTTTGGCACCTCGATGTCGGCTCATCGCATCCTGGGGCTGAATTCGGTCCCAAGGGTTTGGCTGTTCGCCAATTAAAGCGGTACGCGAGCTGGGTTCAGAACGTCGTGAGACAGTTCGGTCCCTATCTGTCGTGGGCGTAGGATATTTGCAAGGAGCTGTCCCTAGTACGAGAGGACCGGGATGGACGCACCTCTGGTGCACCAGTTGTCACGCCAGTGGCACAGCTGGGCAGCTATGTGCGGAACGGATAAACGCTGAAGGCATCTAAGCGTGAAGCCGCCCTTAAGATAAGATATCCCTTCTGTTTACAGAGTAAGACCCCTTGAAGACTACAAGGTTGATAGGCTCAAAGTGTAAGCACGGTGACGTGTTTAGCTAGCGAGTACTAATCGGTCGAGTGCTTAACCTTATTGGTTATGACTACTCCTTTTAACCAACAGCTTTTTCATTATTCAATTTTGAGGATTCGTTCCTCTTCACTTAGTCGGTGGCGTTTGAGTTGAGGTCACACCTGTTCCCATGCCGAACACAGTAGTTAAGCTCTTCTTCGCCGAAAATACTTGGATGGTAACGTTCCGGTAAGATAGGGTGCTGCCGACACCT
>NZ_JBCOMH010000034.1:0-5514 GCF_040924265.1 Ruminococcus sp. RTP21198st1_G1_RTP21198_201120 | reverse complement strand
GGCTGACAATAGGTTATGCTGCAGGCTTGACCTGTTACTAATGTCGTTATGCCATAGATCGCACTGAGAATTAACGTTATGACTATTCCTCGCTTTGTTTCCTGATCTGGTTTCCTCATTGTTTAATTGCTCTCCCGGATAAAAAATACGCTATACTTTTCCTAGCTGATCCTAGTTTTCAGTATAGCGTATACTATTTATTTTTTTCAAGTCTTTTGCGCCAAAGTACCTTTTTGGACGTCATTTGTTCTTTCCGTTAATACTTTATTAACATGTCGGCTGTGAATGTTTCGTCCTCCCATTCAAAAGATGTGACTCCACCCAACTGATCCGCAGCTTTTTTTATACTCTTACACCTATACCATGTAATCCATTTCCTGACTTACTGGATTTAAGGTTCTGAGTGTCAACCTCATCTGATGAATTTATAACACAAATTCGAAGTTTCTTATCGACTTGTATCATTGAAATGTGAATATATTTATTGACACATGAACAGCGCTCTGCTCCTTCAATTGCATTATCAAGAAGATTAGCGAGTATCCGACAAATCAGCATATTGTCTATGGTCATTGATTCAAACACGTTTATCTTAGTTGTGAATTGTATATTTTTATTTAATGCTTCCTGCCATTTCATATTGATAATAGCATCAACGGATGAAATACCTGTGTAGCATATTCCACCTGCGTCTGATAAGCTGTTTGATAAATTCTCCAGATGCCTAATTGCCTCATTTTGATTTCCATAGCGGAACATAGATCTTGCCACAGATATCTGATTATTTATATCATGCTTTAATTGCCTTATCTCGTTGTATTTACTTTCAATCAGCATATAATTTTCTTCTTCTGATTTAAGTCTCTGTTCCATGACTTTCAATTTCAATTGATTTGCATATGTATCAAAAAAGTTAAACACAAATAAATTAAGTGCAAGTAATCCAATAACGGAAATCAAATAATTTATAGTCTGTCTATGGGTTAACCCATATGACACAAAAATCCCATTAAGAATGACCACACTTAAAATCGGTATTAATATAATTGACAGCCAGTTCTTTAATGGAATATCTTTCTGCTTGTTTTTTGAATACTCTATTATATATACCGAAAACCAGAAACAAAATAGCTTTGAACAAGCCATTCCAATATATCTGCCTAAACCTGAATTTAATTGATCCAAGGGGCTTCCGAAATTCAATATATAAAGTATTCCCATTGGAAGTGATTCTGAAGCAAGTATTACTATCAAGAATATTAATGAACAAAAAAGTTTTTTACCGAATTTACATTCAAACATTATGTTGGAAACAGCTGTCATCAGTACAAAAGTAGCGATCAAGTTGATCCATGGATATTCAAAAAATAATGTTACTGCTGCAAGAATCATAGAGGTAAGCAGTGTTGCCGGAAATATTGCTCTTTTTCGAACTCTGAAGCTCTCTTTCATCATATTGTACAAGTAAAAAATTATAATTGAGCTCTCAGCAATGCAATTTAGAATTTCTATAATTAATTCATTAACAGACATTAGCCCCACCTGCTTCTGCTAAATTTCAAAAAAGCTTTTGTGATATTTTCAAGATGATTTCTGCTGACGTATAGGCTTTTGCCATTCTTCAGAAATACTTGATTCTTTTTAATGTAGTCAATATTAGTAATGTTTATCAGAACGCTTTTATCGGAACGTACAAATAAACATCCTTCTAACATTTTCTCATAGTCGCCCAGTTTACCCTTTTGATAATAGTGTTTATTCAACGTATGGATGACTATTTGATGTGAATAAACCTCTATATACAAAATATCGACTGTAAGAAGTTCTTTCTCGATACCATCGTCAATGACTTTAATGTATTTCTTATTTCTATAATACTCTTGAACTGTATCGCTGAGTTGTTTCAAATAAATGGACTTGGGTTGATTTTTTAATATATATCTGAATGCCTTAACTTCATAGCCTTGATAAACGAATTTGTCAAAACTGGTCATAAAAATAAGGATCACATTTTTATCAATTTGCCTTAAAAACTCAGCCGTCTGCAAACCATTCAAATCTTTCATCTCAATATCAAGAATAACTAAATCATATTTATCTTTTGAAAATTGTTCAATAAATGATTCTCCGCTTTCGAATTCTGAAAATTCGAATTCGTTTTCATGAGTCTGCAGCGAATTGATGTCATTTTTTAATTTCTCAATGTAAGTTTTTTCATCGTCACAAATAGCAATTCTCATAAAATCACTCCTTTATTTTATTTTAACACAAAATCCCAACTTTTTCAATATAAATCGAAATCACTAATATAAAATAAACAAAATTTACTGATTTAATGTTTTCGATTATTATTTGCATAAATCTGTATTTATGTGAAAAAGCACGGTCTATGAAACAATTTATCCATAGCTGTGCTTTTTTGGGGAGGCGATTGACTTTTATTTATCCGAATACCACAATCCGTTGCTTTATCAATTTTTCTTCCAGCTCTTTTTGAATTTAAGCATATTTTTTATTTTTCTACAACGGTTAATATATTTATTTCAAAAAATCAATCCAAGCTCTGTGTGAAATTCTCTTTAATTCCCATATCCTGCTTTTTCAACCTTATCATCCTCCGCAGCCTGCTGTCGACTGTTCGTCTGACCGATTTATACTTCTGTGTATAATCATCTTCAATGCACCTACTTAAATTCACAAACAATCCCATAACAGTATTTCTAAGTAGCATATTTTCAAAATGCCCCATATCGTCAAGCATATTCTGAGCGTACTCATTACCGTCGTTTGCGGACTTTGTAAGCCATTGGGCAGCCTTTTCCTTATCTTTTTCAACTCCCTCTGCCCCGAAAAGATAAAGCCTGCCGAGCTGATAAGTTGACCACATATTTTCAGCGGATTTTTCAAAATATTCGATGGCTTTAGGAATATCAATCTCCGTTCCAAGTCCCTTTTTGTACATAGCACCCAGTTTGTAATATAGATTATCGTCCGCCTGACCCTTGCTTTCAAGTTCAAGAAAACCGGATAATGCGACCTTGTAATATCTTTGTGCGGTTTCTTCACTTTGACTTACATATTCGCCTTTATCGTACATTTGAGCAACAGCGTATGGGGCATAAGGCTGTCCCTGTTCAGATGATTTGCGATACCACAAAAACGCCTGCGACAAGTCTTTTTCCACACCGTTGCCGTAGTAATATAAATTGGCGAGACTGTATTGTGCGAATTTGTTGCCCTCCTGAGCTGACTTCAAAAACCATTCAAATGCCTTTTCATAATCTTGTTCCGTTCCCAGACCATAGCAATGCATTTTTCCGATTCTATACCAAACGTAAGAACGCATATCCACGGGTTTCATGACCTGCCCTTTGTATTTTGGTTCATATGGAAACATAAAATCTGAGTCCGGCTCGATCTCCATAAAACCCTGAAATGCTTCTTCGTAGAATGAAAAAGACTTTTTTTCATCTTTTTCGCCGAGTTTATCAGTAGAATAGAGTTTGCCCAGATCTTGAATAGCAAGAACATTACCTGCCCCTGATTCGTTAAGCAAAAGCTGCTCCGCTTTTTGAAAATCTTCAAGCTTTGATCGCTTGTTATAAATCAGCTTGCAGGCTTCTTTGTAGGAACTACTCCACTTGAGGTAATATTTGCTTTTCGGAGCGTCATCAACATCGACTGTTACCGCATTTTCACCACTCCAAATGAAATCTTCGGCTGTCAGATCATCGTTATTTGAAAATGTCACTTTATCATTTTCGGATTGCTCAGATTCATCGAACTGTGGAGAAATATCAACATAAAAGTCATCATTCTCAAATTGTTCTGTTGGATCGGGTTCTTCAATTTCTACATCAATGACAGGATAATTCATGTCAAGCACAGTTCTGATTATCATATTCCGCACAGGCTGAAAAACTTTGTTATCAACCAATGGCGGCAGTTCTTTTTCTTTTTGCGTATAGGTCTTGTATTTCAAGCTCTCCAAACTGCACCATTTTTCATAAAGCTGACGGATATTATCGTCATTTGCAAGTTCCGAAAAAATGCTGTTGACTGTTTCTTTGACCTCCTGAGGAAGATATCCATATACTTTTTTGCCTTTAACATTCTGTAACTGAGAATATAGTTTGCGGATAAGATTTTCAAGCTGCGGATTTTCAAAATCGCTTTGCTGAATTTTTCTGACAACACTTTCAAACTCCGTTTTTGATACTGCTTTCAATTCGTCACGGCTTAATGTCTGCTCCTGATATATGGACTGCAAATCATCGTGAAATATATCGTTTGCAAAAGCTGAACGAATCTTATTAATTTCCTCGTTTGTTAAGAATCCTTCCTTTGTATTTTCGGAATAAACAAGCAGATGAATATGCGGATGATGAGTAGTGTCATGAAATGCGGCGTACCATTTTAAATTGCATAATGAAATTTTCTGATTTTTTGCAATATCTGAAATGTGACGCATAACAAGCTGCCGCCACGCTTCCGAATTATCGTAACCAAGTCTAATTGCATCTTCACGACGAAGTGAAATTACGTGGGACCAGACATTGCCTTTGTGATTTGCTATTTCGTTAGCTACCCTGTCAAGAATTATCGGTTCATCTTTTTCATTGAAAAGACCATGAGAACCTCTTTTCTGAACTCCCGGACGCATAGCCATGTAACCGACAAAATTCTGACGATTACCAATGACGTCAGCGTTACGCTCAATGATCGTACTGATTAGTTCCGAAGCGTTTTCTACAGTAGGGTTCACAGTGTAGTCCTCATATTCCAAATATTTTTTAGCTTCGGGAAAATCTGAAAGCAGATCGTTTAAAAGCTGTTCTTGATTCTTTGTAGCGTTATCATTTCTATCCATAATGTTTTGGTCACGGACTTCAACTGTTTCACGGGTTGCGATGTACTTTGTGTAGTTTCTGCGCTTGTTTTTACTTTTCTGTGTACCGCTTTTTAGGTAGCGGCTTGTTACGATAATTTGAGATAAAGTCATAACATATCACCCCCATTTTTATGTGATTTAATCTAACCGTTGATACCTCACAGCCTTCTCAAAATTAATAACACCGTTAATGCGTTTAACCTCATCTATACACATAGCCCTCAGTTTAATCATCGTATCATCATCAATCTCATGTACCGCCGCAAGCATATGAGTAACTGCACCAAGTTCAACTGCAATTTTAAATAAGGCACGGGACAACCTCTGTTCCGTGCCTTTGACTATTCCTTCCGCCATTGCCGTTAGCTGCGGGGCAATAAATTCCGTTGCCGTATGCTCCTTGTTCAAAAGATACCCGCAATAAAAACGCACAGCCTTTTCAATAAATTCCGAGCGTGATTTACAATTATCGTGCTTAAAAAGAGTGTCCACTATTTCCAAAGTTTCGGGAAAAATCTTTAGTCCAAATCTTTGCTTTTTATACTCAGATGTGACCTCGCAAACCTCTGTTTTTTCGGCTTTTTCTTCTGTATTTTTAATTTTATCCGACTGCAATTTGCAAA
>NZ_JBCOMH010000033.1:0-7734 GCF_040924265.1 Ruminococcus sp. RTP21198st1_G1_RTP21198_201120 | reverse complement strand
ACACCGACCCGTTGAATCCGGATACGGACAGGGACGGTTTGCCGGATGGGGATGAGCCGCATATCGGGCTTGATCCGTTAAAGCCTGATACAGATGATAATGGAGTGCTTGACTGTGATGAGTATTTCGAGCAGACTGTTGATCAAAGCAGATTTGATAGCGATTTGTTTGAAGATAATCTTGCAGTGCCATCGTTACTTACAGTTTCGGCAAAGGGAAATGTAAACAGCAATATTGATATTTCCGAGTATACAGGTCATTTAAAAGGCGAAGAAAGAGTATATGTAGGCAAGGTCATTGAAATTACAAAATCCGAAATTAACAGTGGAAATCTTTCTTTTACTTTGAGCGAGGATTACACAGTAAAAAATTATGAATTAGCAGGCGAATTGACAAACGGACTCCTTATCTGCTATAATGACGGAGAAAATACAACTCCGTTGGCTACAACTTACGATGAAGAAACAAGAACATTAAGCGCTGATATTTCAGCAGAAGGCATTTATTTTGTCCTTGATGTTATTAGTTGGCTTGAATCACTTGGTCTTGATATTCCTTCAGAAACATCTGTAGAGGCTCAGCCGTCAATTCAGACTTTTGCTGCAAGAGCCGTATCCGACGCTGCGGCAAGCATTGCAACAGTTCAGATCAAAGGTCAGGTAGACATTGTGTTTGTAATTGACACAACCGGTTCAATGAGCGGATATATTAACAATGTAAAGAATAACATTACTGCGTTTGTAAATGAAATCGAATCTGCAGGAATTACTCCATCTTTTGCACTTGTTGATTACAGAGATATTACCTGTGACGGTGAAAATTCAACCAATACAAAGAAAAATCCCGATGGAGATAACTGGTTCAAAAATGCGGATGACTTCAAAGCTGAAATTGCAAAATTGACTGTTGACGGCGGCGGAGATACTCCTGAAACGGCAATAGACGCATTAGAAATGGCTCGTCAGCTCAATTTAAGAACGTCATCACAAAAATTCTTTGTTCTTGTAACAGACGCAGGATACAAGATTGACAACAATTATGGAATCAAATCAATGAGTGAAATGATCGATTTACTTGTTGATGATGATATTAATGTATCTGTCGTTTCAAATTCAAGTTATCAGTCTACATACAAATCTCTTTATGAAAGTACCGGAGGCATATTTGCAAATGTTGGCGGCAATTTTAAGGATGAGCTGCTTTCAATTGCAGATATGATCAACGAGGAAACCAACAGCGGATGCTGGGTCGCTCTTAACGGACTCATTCCGCAAATTGTTAAGCTTGATGAAAGACCAGTTTGGAACGGAACAGCTGATACTGATAAGGATTCTCTGCTTGACAGAGAGGAACTTAAGAGTGTTTGGCCTACTAAATATATTGATGTTTCACCGTTTCTTTACCTTCTAGGACTCCCTTGGGATTATGAATATCCCTCTGTTCCGGCTTATGATTATTATAGTAATCCGACTAAAGAGGATACGGATAAGGATGGTATCTATGATGAAGTGGATAATGAACCACGTGTCAAGGGTTACTATGATGAAGAAGTAGAAGATATCGTCATAGGTGAACTGACAATAGTTTCTTGTAGCAACCCTCTTACTGGACACGGATTTCTTGTATACAAAAGTGCTGTTAATGACACGCTTGATTTCACAGGATTTGTTCGTGGCTATACCTATCAAACTTGGAATAAGGTTGACCCATGCTTTTATGATATTCAATGTGGACAGTCTGTTTCAATCGGAAATGCGGGAGCTGCTGTTGGTGGCTCTTCAGTTTCTGGTGAAAGTGGATCAAATTCCGGTGGCAGTTCTGTTGGTAGTTCAGGTGGTTCAAGTGGCAGTTCTGCAGGACCTTCTAGTGGCTCCTCTAGTGGCAGTGAGAGTGATGTGGCAGGAATCTACTTCAACAGAGAATTTGCTGTTGAAGCAAATAATTATAAAGAAAACTATGATTCTTCAAACCCAAGTGATTTTAAGCAGGAATATGATAAAAACTACGCCTATACTAAGAAAATTACACAGGATCAGTGGGATAAACTAATACAATATCATAATGATCACAACACATATGATTTGCTTTGGAACAACTGTGTATTGGTTGCTACAAGAGCCTGGAATCTCATTTATCAAGATGACCAAATTGATACAAATGCAATACCATCTGTTGTAAAGAATAGAATAAAAGAAAAGTCCAACTCATTTGTTTATGATTTGTATTCAGTTTTGGAGTATAGTTTATGAAAAAATTAATTCTGAAATTATTGGTTGCTTTGGCTTTACACATACTATATTTCGTCGTAATTGCAGGAATCGGTATTACAAATACGGTTCTTGGCAGAAAAGCGGTATGGCTGGAGTTATCCTTTTTTCTGCTACTGGAAATTCTTCTGTTCGTAGTCTATTTCATCGCACCTCTATCTTCAACAGTCCATAAGATTGTCTATTGGATTGTTTCTGAACTATTTAGTCTGTTTACCGCATGGTTTTGGATGTACTTTATTGCGGGACCTATTTGGAATTTTTAAATCTATCCTTAAGTTTGGTTTTATTTGCATAAAAGTGATTGATATGATTGACGAATATGCTTGTGGTAACCTAAAGGCCTTAAAATTAATTTGAGAACATTTGATGAAAGTGTAGAAATCTACTCTTTCATTGGGCAATTTCAGTAGTTTTCATTCATGAGTAACTATGGGAGGATGAATAATGAAAAAAGCAATCACTATTTTGTGGATCATAAATATCATTATTATCTTAATAATATCTATCATACTCATTTGGTGGAAAAAAGATCATAAAGAAATAGGTTTAATTGGAATGCTCAATGCCAAATTGTTTGTATTATATCTAATTATTGCTGTTGTATTATTTATTATTCTTACAATCGTTATTCTAAGGAAAAAATAATCTTTCGGTAAGCAATTGGAAAAGTTTTGCTAAATGGAGTGAACAGTTACCAGAATATCATGAAAATTTCTATTCTTGGGGAGGAAAATATTTTATTGATTATGATGAATATGAAGAATACATTGGGTATAAACTGTCTGGGTTCAGCAATATTTTATACATATCATAACTAAGAGGAATTGTAGTGAAGAATAGCATAGTAGCTGTTATATTTACATTGATTGTTTCTGTGCTTTACATTTCACAAAACATTGTATATGCGGCAGAAGATAAAGCAAGGACGATAACAATTCATACGCAAGGACTATCTGATGAGGCGTATTATGTTGATCTTCTTGTAAAGATAAAAACTTCTGATCCGGTATACACTGATTTCAACAGCAAAATGCCAAAATAAATGGTTTTGATAAAAGTGATTCCTATGTGCGCTATGAAAACGATGGTTTTATAAGCTATTCATTGCATTTTACTGACGCTGATAACGATATGAAGATAAATAAATACAAAAGTGATTACGGAGAAACTATTCGTGCCGATAATGAGGTTATTCCGTTTGACTATCCTAATTACAATAAGAGGCTCTGCGAAAAAATCTCTGTAAATTAATCAACTGTGATAAAAACGTTAGTTGGGAGCGACATGAAAAATTTGCCGCTCCGATTTTTTACAGTATACAATAAATACTGTAATTTGTCAAGGTTCTTTTTGAAAATCAGCCTGATGGAATGGAGCGCAGCGCAATGGAATCAGGCTGATTTTCAGCGGCTCGCTCAGCCGAGCCTGTCGGGATACATGATTTCAAGCTCTCCCAGAACTCTACCCCAGTTTCTCAGCGGCATAGTCCACTTCTTTGTAATCTCATGGGTTGCCAGATACAAAGCCTTTAGGAGCGCCGTATCGCTCGGAAATACGCTCCTCTGCTTGTTCAGACGGCGATAGCCGCTGTTAAGGCTTTCGATGGCGTTGGTGGTGTAAATGACCTTTCTGACCTCTGCTGAAAACTTGAAAATCGGCGAGATAACATCCCGGTTTTTGTACCAGCTTTTCATGGCGTTTGGATAATCTTTCTCCCACTTCTCCGTCACACGCTCAAGCTGCTTAAGTGCAGCGTCCTCAGACGGTGCATGGTAAATTGTTTTCAGATCATTAGCAAATTCTTTCTTGCTTTTTTCGCCAACATATTTCAGCGTATTTCGCACCTGATGAACGATACAACGTTGTAATTCTGTCTGTGGAAATGCCGTATTTACGGCTTCTTTCATACCCGAAAGGCCATCGGCACATATCACGAGGACGTCCTTTACGCCGCGATTTTTCAGCTCATTCAGGACTCCAAGCCAGTACTTTGCACTCTCGTTTTCTCCGATATGTATGGATAAAACTTCCTTGTGACCTGTCAAGCTTACTGCAAGGATTACATATGCTGCAAGCTTTTTTATCTGTCCGTTATCACGCACTGAAAAGTGTACTGCATCGATGAAAACAATCGGATACACTTCATCAAGCGGACGATTCTGCCAATCTTCTATCTGCGGAAGAAGTCTGTCTGTGATGTCTGATACCATTCCGTCGCTGACCTCAAATCCGTAAACATCTTCGATGGTATCGCTTATCTGGCGTGTTGTCATGCCCTTTGCGTACAGCGAAATGATCTTCTGTTCAATGCCGGAGATGTCCTTTTGACGCTTTTTTACCACCTTTGGCTCAAATGTTTCGTCTCGATCCTGTGGTACTTCAATTTCTGTTTCACCTAAATTTCCACGTATCTTCTTGGTTTTCCTACCATTGCGGTAATTGGAGTTGTCCGAGCGTTCATATGAACTGTACCCTAAGTGTTCATCCATCTCTGCCTCAAGCATTTCCTGTATAGTGCCGCCAAGAAGATCCTTCAGAGCATCTTCTATATCCTTTGCTGACCGGATATCATACTCCTCGAGCAGCATTCCGATGATGTTCTTTTTTCCTTCGCTCATTGGTTCTCTTTTTCTTCTTGCCATAAAAAATCAGCCTCCTGTGTTATTTTTATTATACCACAGTTGACTGACTTTTTACAGACTTTTTTTCAGAGGGTCCAATAAGAATTTTGACTTGTTAATGCAATATTCCCCAAAAATCAAAGTAGCCATACTGAATGAGGATAAGGAAGTAATAAGTGTTTCTGATGTCGGAACAATAAAAAAAGCTAAGGGTTATTTGACTGGAGGTATTATTTATAACATTAGCAGCAATAATCTAAAAATTGATTACTATACTCCTAATAATAACACGTTTGGTATTATCGTTTTCGTCTTTATATGTGCTACTATAATTATATTTATCACACTTATAATTAAAAACATTGTAAAGCGAAGAAAGAGTATAATGTACCCTAGAAACTGAACACAAAATTGCCAAAACATCGTGACAGTGGTATAATAAAAGAAAGAAACAGGAGGACACGATAATGGCGAAGAGGAACACATACACACCAGAGTACAAGGCAAAAATCGTAATAGAAATACTGGAGGGAGAGCAGACGATCAGCGAGATAGCAAGTCGTGAAGGAATCAACGTCAATCAGCTGAAAAATTGGAAAAAGGAATTTCTTGAGAATGCATCCCGTGCCTTTAATGGTTCAAAATCAGAAAAGGAAGCAAAAAGAGCAGCTGAGAACTCAAAAAAGCGGGAAGAAAAGCTTATGCAGAAAATCGGTCACCTGACAGTTCAGGTGGACTGGCTCAAAAAAAAATCTGAAGAAGTGCTCGGACCTGACTGGAAGGAAAAGTCTGGTTATGAAGAATGATAGGCTGAACATTAAGGAACAGTGTGAACTGCTTGAAATCAACCGCACTTCGATGTACTATCAGCCTGTTGAACCGGCAGAAAAAGCCTTGGAGCGTGAGGAATACATCAAATCACGTATTGACTACTGGCACACAAAATTCTGCTACATTGGTCATCGGAAAATCAAAGAAAAGCTTGTACAGGAAGACGGGATTGCAATCGGCAGAAAGCTTGTCAGACGTTATATGGCGGAAATGAATATCTGTCCGGTTTATCCGAAATCCAATCTTTCAAAGCCCGGAAAGAACAGTTTAAAATTTCCGTATCTGCTGAAAAATCTAAAAATTGACCGACCAAATCAGGTATGGTCAATTGACATCACCTATATCAAAATGGGGCGCAGCCATATGTATCTGACAGCGATTATTGATTGGTACAGCGGTTTTATCGTGGGCTATGAATTGTCTGATACGCTGGATACTGCACCGGTTTTAGCAGCAGTCACAAATGCCATGGAACAATACGGCAATCCTGAAATTATCAATTCTGATCAGGGCAGCCAGTTTACAAGCAATGACTATATTGAATTTCTGAAAGCGAAGAATATCCGCCAGAGTATGGACGGAAAAGCTAGATGGGTGGATAATGTGGTAATTGAACGCTGGTTTCGCAGCTTGAAAACGGAGTTGATTTATATCAATGAATACAGCAATCCCAGAGAGCTGCGGCAGCAGATTGGTAGTTACATCAAGGATTACAACAACGAAAGACCCCATCAGGCGCTTGGCTACAAGTTGCCTGTGCAGGTTTACCAAGCCAAGTCTGTATGCAATGCTGCATAAATTTTGCTTACGTTTTTTGGATGGCTATACAAGGTTTTCGCTGTCACGATAATTTTTTTCATTTGTGTCTTGACAAGGGGGACATTATAGAGACCTTCATTCAATTATAGAACTTAATACAAAATTTGACGTGTAGCGTGGGTAAAATTACTATTTTATTAGACAATTTCAGTAGTTATTATACGTACAATGTATCATTATAAAAAATAAGAAGATATTGATAATAATCTGAAAAAACAACCAGTAAACCACTAACGCTACAGAATCTTACTATGGTAATTATACTATGTTAAATATTGTTAAGATTTTTGGGGGTCAGGAAGCGATACCGCAATAATTGTGGTATCGCTTTATTTTTATAAACAAATAACGATTCACTTTTTATAGATTACTCAAAATTAAAAGAAGTTATAATGTTCTTATCTTGATCCTTCTGATGATATATTAACAAATTATTAAAGCAGATGAGTTTTTAAGTCAAGAAATGTCATTTGACGCAAAACTATTGAAAAAAACAATTTAGACACGCTATACTAAAAGCGAGGTGATGAGTGATGATTTCAAAACTCGCAAAAGGTATGGCGTGTTTTTTTTCCGACAATAAAATTATAGCGGCGGAAGATTCCGAAGTTTATGCATATGGAATAGAGTTACTGTTATCCACAATTTTCAATTTGGTTGTAGCTATTATTATTGCTTTAATTTCTAATGAATTTATACCCTGCTTTTTCAATTTAACAGCGTTTGTTACGATAAGAATGTATGCTGGAGGATATCATGCTGATACGCATTGGGGATGTATGCTTACACTTGTTTGTGTGCTTTCTGTTTTTATTTTATCAATAAAAACTATTAGTATAACTACTATGAGTATATTATCGCCGATCTTATGGATTTTATCAGCAATAATATTATTTAGATTTGCACCGGTTGAACATCCGAACAAACCTATTTCAGAAAAAAAGAAGATGAAGTTAAGAAAAAAATCTTTGATTTCATTTTTTGTATGGACAATATTCTGCATAATATTTTATTTTTTTAAATCAGAAATATGTTTTTATTCAGTAACGGGAATATTTACATTAAATTGTGCGATGATTGCAGAGAAAATAAGACTACATATGAAATCGTAATAATACGTTAATTCTCAGTGCGATCTATGGCATAACGACATTAGTAACAGGTCAAGCCTGCAGCATAACCTATTGTCAGCC
>NZ_JBCOMH010000032.1:0-11032 GCF_040924265.1 Ruminococcus sp. RTP21198st1_G1_RTP21198_201120 | reverse complement strand
TGTGTGATATATTAAAGCCCGTGGGCTTCCATATCGAGGGAATCCACGGGCTTTGTTGCGCTTTTTTTTACAGCGCCTTTACTTTTTATGAAATTGTAGTGCTATTGTATGTTGGTATAGTAGAAAATAGCAAGCTGTGTGCGGTCACGGAGGGAGAGCTTTTCCAGGATAGTGCTGATGTAATTTCGCACTGTGCCCTCACTGAGATAAAGCAGTGAGGCTATTTCCTTGTTGCTAAGCCCTTTTGCCACCTGTTCGATTATCTCCTGCTCTTTTTCGACTATGCCGTAGTGGTCAAAATCAAAACTGCTGTGATTGGTAAGAAGCTCAGGAAGTTTACTTGCAACATCTGAGCCGAAAACTGTCTGCCCATTCATGACGGTTTCAAGGGCAGGGCATATGCTTTCAAAATCCTGCTTTAAAATATATCCCTTTGCTCCCATAAGCACAGCCTTTATAATGTATTCATCATCAGAAAATGTGGTAAGATAAAGTATCCTTGCGTCAGGGTACCCAGCAAGGATCTTTTCGCCGGCTTCAATGCCGCTCATGCCGTTCATGCGGATATCCATAAGCAGAACATCAGGCTTGAGAAGAGAATAAAGCTCTATGGCTTCCTCACCGCAGCTTCCCATGGCAAGAACTTTCACACTGCCTGTGCTTTCCAAAATGGTTTTCAGCGACACTGCCACAAGCTTGTCATCATCTATTATAACAATGTTCATGTCAATACCTCCGTTCAGTCAGGTTTTGTTTCGGCACAGACAGAAAAATGCGGAATCCCTTGCTGCCCGATGTGATGTTTATGTTTCCATTTAAAGAAGCCGCACGCTCTCGCATATTGGCAAGCCCCATGCCGTTTTCGTCTATCTTTTCGGGACAGCTTCCGTTGTCTGCGATACTAAGCTGATAAAGAGCAGGGTGTTCACGAATGATTATTTTTATGCTGTCGCCGTCGCTGTGCTTTGCAGTATTGGAAAGTGCTTCTTTTATAACGCCAATAAAGCAAAACTTCACATCTCGTGACATTCTTTCGGAAAAGTCATAATCACAGCTTACTGCAAATCTGTCTTTCAGAGGTCTTATGCAGTCTTCAACAGCAGGCTTTAGTGCGATAGAATCGTCATGAAGATCATGAACACTGCTTCGTATGCTCGTCATGGCGGTGTTCAGCGTGCCGCTCAGGTCGTTGATGGCTTCACCGACAGTTTCATCTTTGTTTATGACCGAAAGCGCACCAAGCTGTAAAATAGACCTTGTGAGCATATGTCCCACGTTATCGTGTATCTCCCTTGCAATGCGGTTACGCTCTTTCAGCGTGGCAAGATATATCTCGTAGTCTTGATTTCTCTGCATGGCTTTGTTTTTTTCTACAAGCTGGGTGGTAAGTTCTTTTGAATTGTCACGAGTATTTATGAGCATCTTTGTCAGCTTTTCGTTCAGAACGCTGCGGCTTGAAATTGTGAAGCTTACCAAAAAAAGAGCGACAAGCGGGAATATGTCTTTTTCCAGAGTGAATATATTTGCAAGTACACCTATGAATGTTAAGACCATAGCAGGGTAAAATTTTGTACAGAAAGCATCATAAAGCACCAAAGGGGCGAGTATCAAAGCTTCTTTACTGAAAATGCAAAGTGAGCTGTACGCAATAACTGAAAGGTATGCAACGGCAGAGCTTGGTTTTATTTGAAAGATAGCGGAGCATATTACAGCCAATAGCAATGTGGTGATGTTTGACGGATCTGTTCCCTCTGCAAGCATGAATGCACAGCAGCTAAGGCCTAAAAGAAACTTATCCCACAGCTTGTTCATATGGCGCTCCCCCTTTGATGTGATATCTCAATTTTAACACATTAGTGGCCGATTGTCTAGTATCGTTCTAAAATAGTTTTGCTATACTGTAAAAATCATTGACTTATACCTATAAAAAATGGTATAATGATAACAATGATAATTTCTTGTAAGGAGCTTATTTTTATGAAAGACGGTTTTATAAAGGTCGCCGCCTGCACCCCTGAGATACAGGTGGCAGACGTTGACTTCAATGTGGATAAAATAATCAGTCAACTTGAAAAGTGCAGGGAAGAGGGCGTAAAGGTCGCTGTGTTCCCTGAGCTTTGCATAACAGGTTATACCTGTCAGGACTTGTTCTTTCAGAACGCTTTGCTTGATAGGGCGATGTACGGTGCTGTGAAAATAGCGAAGAAAACTGTCAACAGCGATATGCTTGTGGCTGTTGGTATGCCTGTGAGGGCAAAGGGCAAGCTTTATAACTGTGCGGCAGTTATACAAAACGGTGAGATACTGAAATTTATACCGAAAACGCATTTACCGAATTATAACGAGTTTTATGAGGCAAGGCATTTTGCACCATATATGGGCGGCAATATCCAGCTTGAGCTTACACAGTATTTTGCCGATGACGATATGCATTCTGCACAAATGGGACAGTATGTCTTTGAGCTTGACAACTGGGAAAACAACGGCGAGCAGCCAAGCGACTGCGTGAAGATAGGCTTTGAGCTTTGCGAGGATCTGTGGGTGGCTGACCCTGTTTCAAATTATCTTGCTAAATCGGGTGCAACGCTTATTTGCAATCTGTCCGCAAGCGATGAGGTCATCGGCAAGGATTCTTACCGCAGACAGCTTGTGTCAAATCAGTCTGCAAGACTGGTGGCAGGATATATCTACTGCTCCGCCGGTGACGGTGAGTCAACGCAGGATATGGTCTTTTCGGGTCACAATATCATTGCGGAAAACGGCTCTATACTTGCAGAGAGCAGACTTTTTGAAAACGGCATAACTATATCTGAGATAGACTTCAAAAAGCTTGCGTTCGAGAGAAGAAAGATCTCCACCTATCCTGAGAGCAATTCGGTTTGGGATCAGCTAAATGAAATTTATAAGCCGTATTTTCTTGACGTTCTGCCTGTAGATTATATCACCTTTGATATGTGTGATACCAAGCTTACAAGGAAATTTTCTAAAACGCCTTTTATCCCTGCAAATCAGGCGGAGAGAAATGAGCGTTGTCACCTTATTTTGCAAATGCAATCCCATGGACTTATGAAGCGTATCGCACACACACATTCCAAAACTGTGGTCATTGGCATTTCAGGGGGACTTGATTCTACGCTTGCACTGCTTGTATGTGTAATGGCAATGGACTTGCTGAAACGTCCTCATACTGATATCGTTGCGGTGACGATGCCATGCTTTGGCACAACAAAGCGCACACGCTCCAATGCGGAGATACTTTGCGACGCTTTGGGGGTAACGTTCAGAGAGGTGGATATCTCAAAAGCAGTTTTACAGCACTTTGAAGATATTGGTCATGATTTCAATGATCACAGCGTTGTGTTCGAGAATGGTCAGGCGAGAGAGCGCACAAAGGTGCTTATGAATATCGCAAATCAGGTGAGCGGAATGGTGGTCGGCACAGGCGACCTGAGCGAGCTTGCTCTCGGTTGGGCGACCTACAACGGCGACCATATGTCCATGTACGGTGTGAACGCTTCTATCCCTAAAACGCTGGTAAGACATATCGTTCAATATTACGGCGACACCTGCACATCTGATACTCTGAGAGATGTACTGTACGATATTTTGGACACTCCTGTTTCTCCTGAGCTTCTTCCTACCGACGAGAGTGGCACTGAGATGACACAGAAAACAGAAGACCTTGTTGGTCCATATGAGCTTCATGACTTCTTCCTTTACTATGGCATACGCTGGGGCTTTGAGCCGTCAAAGGTGAAAAGGCTTGCGAAATATGCCTTTGAGGGGGATTATCCTGACGAGGTAATAGACAAGTGGCTCAAAACATTCTATCGCAGATTTTTCTCACAGCAGTTCAAGCGTTCCTGCCTGCCTGACGGCGCAAAGATCGGTTCTGTTACCCTGTCACCGAGAGGGGATTGGAGAATGCCGTCTGACGCTGTGGCTAAGCTTTGGCTGGAGGATATCGACAAATAACGCAAGGTAAAAATAAAGTAACAAAATCTTTATAACTGCTCGGTTTTACAGAATTGGCTGTTCAGATATAATTATAAGTAAGGAACGGAAAACTTTTCTGAACAGTATCATTACGGAGGATTTATTATGAAATACACAGAGAAAGAGGTTTTGCAGTTTGTTGAAGAAAACGACGTAAAGTTCGTAAAGCTCATGTTCTGCGATATATTCGGTTCGCTAAAGACTATCTCTGTTATAGCAGGCGAACTGCCGAAAATATTCAGAGAGGGACTTATCTTTGACGCTTCAAAGCTCGGTGGCTTTTTGAATGTGACTGCTTCAGACCTCAGACTTTTCCCTGACCCTGATACGCTGGCGCTTCTTCCATGGCGACCGCAGCACGGCAGGGTAGTAAGATTTTTCTGCCACCTGAAATATCCTGACGGAACGGCTTTCGAGGGGGACGGCAGGTTTTTCCTCAAAACTGCTATCGCATATGCGAAGGGCAAGGGATATAACTTCCAGATAGGTACTTCATGCGAGTTTTACTGCTTTGAAAAGGACGATACTGATATGCCTACAAAGCGTCCTCACGATTATGCAGGCTATTGTGACGCTGCACCTGTTGACAGGGGAGAAAACCTTAGACGTGACATATGCCTGACACTTGAGCAAATGGATATTTTTCCAGAAAGCTCAAGACATGAAACCGGTCCGGGTCAGAACGAGATAGATTTTCAGTATTCAAACGCACTGAAAGCCGCCGATAATCTTGTGACGTTCAAGAACGTTGTAAAATCTGTGGCTGACAGAAATGGGCTTTACGCAACGTTCATGCCAAAGCCTATCGTCGATAACTGCGGATCTGGTCTGCATATAATGCTCATGTGCATGAAAGGCACGGAAAATGTTTTCAGACCTCAGCTTGGCGGACTTTCCAAAGAGGCTGAGCGCATGATAGCAGGAATACTGAAAAACGTTGGCGACATGACGCTGTTTCTAAACACCACTACAAATTCATACAAACGTTTTGGCAGTCTGCTTGCACCTAAGTACATTTCATGGTCACATGAAAATTATGCACAGCTTCTTCGTGCACCGCTTGCTGATACAGATGAGAATGGTATAATACTCCGTTCAGCAGACAACACCTGTAATCCTTACTTTGCTATGGGTCTGCTTATTTATGCCTGCATAGACGGTGTTATAAATAAGGAAGAACTTCCAAAACCTTTTAATTTCAATATAGGCTCGGCAGATGAAAACGAGCTTGCAAAGCTTGAAACACTTCCGCAGTCTTTGAAAGAGGCAGTGGAACGTGCTGAAAAGAGCGAGTTTCTTGCGGATAGGCTTCCTGAGCATATGTTGGAGCGTTTTATCGCAATAGAAAAGGAGCTTATCATAGAATATGAGAGAGCTGCCGATAAGGAGCAGTTTGAAACAGCCAGATATTTTTATCATCTGTAATGTCAGAGAAAGCTAAAAAAAGGAGGTGGGGAAATGGACAGGATACTTGTGGCTTCAAGCAATGACAAGGCAACAGCTATGCTTGTGAGTCTGTTAAAAGAAACCTTTCCCACCTGCAAGACTTCTATAGCCGCAACGGGTCTTGAAACAAGGCGTGCGGTAGGGTCAGGCAGTTATGACTGTGTCGTGATAAACTGTCCATTGTCAGACGAATATGGCAACGAGCTTGCGGAGATAGTCTGCACCTCAACTGACGCAAGCTGTGTGGCTATCGCAAAGTCGGAAAATGCGGATATCCTTGCTGATAAACTGGAAGATTTCGGCGTAATGGTGATACCAAAGCCACTAGGCAGACAGTATTTTTACCGTTCAATGAAATTTGTCAGTGCCGCAAGAAAACGTATGCTCGGAATACGGTCTGAAAATCTGAAACTGCACAAAAAGCTTGAAGAGATAAGAACGATAAACAGAGCAAAGTGCTCACTTATGCAGTATCTTGGCTTTACAGAACAGCAGGCTCATAAATATCTTGAAAAGCAGGCTATGGATAAGAGATGCACAAAGATCGAGGTGGCTCAGAAGGTCATCGAGATGTACGAGGTTTAAATGTTACATAATTGTTAAATTAATGTCACGCTATTGCAATTTACGGTGTAATGTTGTATAATAATAGAGGAAAATTTTAAATAACGGAGGTCGTTAAAAAAATGTTAGTTTCAGCTAAGGAAATGATGACAAAGGCACTTGCAGGCAAGTATGCTGTAGGTCAGTTCAATATTAACAACCTTGAGTGGACAAAGGCTATCCTTCTCACTGCTCAGGAACTGCAGTCACCTGTAATTCTTGGTGTATCTGAGGGCGCAGGCAAGTACATGACAGGCTTTAAGACAGTTGCCGCTATGGTTAAGGCAATGGACGAAGAGCTTGGTATCACAGTACCTGTTGCACTTCATCTTGACCACGGAACATATGAGGGCTGCTACAAGTGCGTAAAGGCTGGCTTCTCATCTATCATGTTCGATGGTTCACATTATCCATTTGATGAGAACCTTGCTAAGTCAACTGAACTCGTTCACGTTGCAGATCAGCTTGGTCTTTCAATTGAGTGTGAAGTTGGTTCTATCGGCGGCGAAGAGGACGGCGTTGTAGGTATGGGCGAGTGCGCAGATCCAGACGAGTGCAAGACAATCGCTGATCTCGGCGTTACAATGCTCGCAGCTGGTATCGGTAACATTCACGGTAAGTATCCAGCAAACTGGCCAGGTCTTTCATTCGAGACACTTGCTGCTATCAAGGAAAAGGTTGGCGATATGCCACTGGTACTTCACGGCGGTACAGGTATTCCTGACGATATGATCAAGAAGGCAATCTCACTTGGCGTTGCAAAGATCAACGTAAACACAGAGTGCCAGCTTTCATTCCAGGAGGCTACAAGAAAGTACATTGAAGAGGGCAAGGATCTTCAGGGCAAGGGCTTTGACCCAAGAAAGCTTCTCAACCCTGGTTTCGAGGCTATCAAGGCTAAGGTCAAGGAGAAGATGGAACTCTTCGGTTCTGTTGGCAAGGCTTAATTAATAGCTAAATTAACGTAAATAAACGGGCTGTCGTTTCGGCGGCAGCCTTTTTATGTTATTTTATTTTCCAATTAAATAGAGTGTAACCTAGATCAACCACTCACAAATAAAAACAAGGAGATTTTTTTATGGAAATTTTCAGTGCACGTCGTTTAACAAACATGGGACTTGTTGCAGCGATATACGTTGCGGCAACAATGCTTTGCAGCTCACTTGCATACGGACAGGTACAGTTCCGCATATCTGAGGTTTTGATGCTACTTTGTTATTTCAACAAGGATTACATCATTTCGCTTTCTATAGGTTGTTTGATAGTCAATCTATTCAGTACGCTCGGAATGGTGGACGTAGTATTTGGAACGCTTGCTACAGTTGTGGCAGCGGTTCTTATCTATCTGCTGAGAAACAAGGTAAATCTTGTAGTTGCGTCGCTTTTCCCGGTGATATCAAATGCGGTGATAGTTGGCTTTGAGCTGACATATGTCTTCAAGACGCCGCTTCTTGTGAACATGGGCTGGGTAGCCTTAGGCGAATTTGTATGCGTAACGATAGTTGGTGTAATACTTATCAAGGCGCTTATGAAGAACAAGTATTTCAGCAAGCTTGTGACTTTCGGCATGAGTGATCAGGCTCTTAGTGAGCAGTTTAAAAACGGGTGATGATTCCGATATAAAAATCAGCCTGACTTTTTAGTCAGGCTTTATTTTTTGGCGTTTTTATCGAAAAAACTGCGAAAAAGTATTGACAAAGTACGTGTAATATGATATAATAAATACGTTGCATTGAGCAACGTTAAATATGCGGATGTGGCGGAATTGGCAGACGCGCTAGCTTCAGGCAGCGTAACGACAGTGAATTTATTTGCTTGGCTGCTTTCTGGTTCATCATAAATGTGGATTAGTGTGATAAGCACCCACCTCGGTTTTGGATTTGAGCCGAGTAAAAGTTTCAAATTTTTATATGCGGATGTGGCGGAATTGGCAGATGCGCTAGCTTCAGGCAGCGTAACGACAGTGGATTTATCTGCTTGCCGATTTCCTGTTCATATATCATGTGGAGCTGTTTGTGAAAAGCCCACCTCGGTTTTAGATTTGAGCCGAGTAAGAAGTTTCAAATTTTTATATGCGGATGTGGCGGAATTGGCAGACGCGCTAGCTTCAGGTGCTAGTGATCGCAAGGTCATGTGGGTTCAAGTCCCGTCATCCGCACCACGAAAAGCTCGATTTTATCGGGCTTTTTTCTTTTGCTCCAGTAAAAATAAATGGGCAGACGCGCTGGCTCTAAGAACGGTTTTTAACTGATTTTATGCTAAAACGCACTACCATAGCTAATGCGTCTGTCGGTTAATATATTCATATATGCAACGAAAAATCCGCAGGCGATACTGCGGATTTCGTTTTAATTTCTATGCTATTTCTAATTCGTCCGTTGGTTCAATAAACACGCTGACAGTTCCATTAAACTCTCCGTTCATCTCGAACCTGATGTCAAGACTTTTATCTTCGTTTTGATGAATGAAAATCCGCTTGACTAACATTCTTAGATTGATATCCGAAATCGTACCCTCGGACAGGATTTCATCAAGTATCTGTGTTGTGTTTTTAAGCTGTTCTTTTCTCTGTTTGCAGATTTTGTCATACTCTTTAAGATCAGTTATCCGTTTTTCAATAGCGGATATTTCTTCTTCACGCTTTGTAATCATATTGTTGTAGACCTGCGAGTGTTCTCTGTCTCCAATACGTTCAATTATCAAATCTTCAATCTGCTGTCTAAGCGATAAAATTTTATCATTGAGCTGCTGTATCTGACGTTCGTACAGCGGCTTTTTCTTTACCCAATCCTTGACGATCTTGTTGTAGCGCTCGCTTTCGACAAGTATTGTTTCACGAAGTCCTCGGACTTCATCTTCGATCAAAGCGTCAAGCTGATTTTCACGGACTGTGTGCGGAGTACAGTATTGCTTGCCGTAGCGGTGTGCGCTGTTGCAAGTGTATTCAACGTACTCTTTGCCTTTCCATTTTCTTGTGCGAGCTACAAAGCAAGCCCCGCAGTCGGAGCATTTTATTAATCCGGAATAGCGATGAAGATTCCTGCCATTTTGCGAACGTGGATTAATCTGTGAACGCTGTTCCAGTAAAAACTGTGCCTGTTTCCAAGTTGTTTCATCAATTATTGGTTCGCAGAAATTCTCATGGCGATACTGTTCTTCGGGCGGAATGAAAGTTTTGGTTTTGTATATTTTTGAAGTTACTGTCTTATGATTAACCATTGTGCCAATGTATAATTCATTTGTGAGAATGCGTTTGACTGCTGTTTGTACCCACAAGTATTTTTTAGAGATGTCGGGTTTCCAATCTGCTAGCTTTCTGCGCTGATAGTATTCTGGTGATTTTATTCCACGTTCGTTCATCTTCTTTGCGATTGTGGTCAAGCCGTAGCCGTCAACGTATAGCTTGAATACTTCCTGCACTATCCAAGCTGTTTCATCGTCTACCAAAACAGTATTTGTGTTTCGGTCACGCTTGTAACCGAGGGGTAAGGACTCTATCAGACCTTTTCCTTTCTGCTTTTGACGTACACCTGCTTTTACTTTTTTGCTGATGTCCTTAGCATAAAAATCGTTGAAGATCTGCTTGAATCCAATCATCAAATCGTCATTCTCGTTACTGGAATCAATGCCCTCAGTCACAGAATAGACCTTGACATTGTTCTGTCGCAAGTGATCTATGAACAGTTCCGTTTGAGTACGGTGTCTGCCAAGTCTTGATAGATCCTTGACCAGAACTACATCAATTTTACCTTCGTCAACAGCAATTTCAAGTTCTCCTAAGCCTTTTCTGTTAAACGTCATTCCTGAAACATTGTCATCAAAGCTCTCTCCGACGATTTCGTAACCATTCTGCTCAGCGTAATCAACTAAAATCTGTCGTTGATTTTGCAGACTGTTCATTTCCTCATCTTCGTCACGAGATAATCTGTAGTATAGCCACGCTCTCATTTTATCGACCTCCTTTAAATTCGGCAGGCACGCTATGGTGTGTCTGCGTTACCTATCTGAACTTCGTTCAGATTGACACTACCACAAGCCGACCTGAAAGTCCAGCGATTACGCTGTTTTATCAACAAGTTCTACCTTTTCAATAAAATCGGAGTCGGAGCATTTGGACATACTATCTGAATTCAAATAGTCGTTAATCATGGACTCCATGAAGGTATCAAATGTCTTTCCGTCGCCATTATAGATAACAGTGACTGAATTGATTTTCGGGATTTCTCTTTGTCTTGGCATATTTTTATCGCCCTCCTTACTGTCTTTTCAGTTTCTTTTTCTCTGATTTTTAAACTGATCATTTTTAATCATTCCTTTCTTAAAATTTCGTTTGACATCATCAACAACGCCCGCAATTATGCCGATTTCACGCAGTTTTTTGCACTTACGACCCCTCAATCATTCAAAGCTCAAATTTATGACCCCATAAAAATTATGCACAATCATTTTGCTGAAACTGCGTGTTTTCGGCATTTTTGCGGCGAGCTTTGCTCGTCCGCTGTGAACGTTTAGGGGGCTACGACCCCGAAACTTTAACTTGCAATGAAATATTTTACTTTGCTTTAACTGCTGCATATCTGGTATTTGTGCAGATTAACAACTGCCTTTTTATTATCAGAATTAAAACCTCTCACACATATCGCCCACAGCGGCTAACAAATCGCCTGTGTCGGCTTTTGAAATGCTTTGGCTAAACTTACCCGACAAAAATTCAAGCCCGCAAATCGGCTTACGTTGCGTTGACAGTAACCTTGAAATGTTGACAGTAACTTTATCCGATTTCAGTTACTGTCACACCTGCTGTCATCATCGTAAACCAAGCATTTTCAAGGGTTTGCGAGGTATTGCTTATGCGCTCCGTTGACAGTAACGACAGTAGAATTTTTACTGTCACTACTGTCACGCTCATGGTCGTAATGAAGAATTATCAGTCTGCCGTTTCTTGTTCGCTTGTACTGAAAATCAATTCCAAACTTTTTGAGAGTGT
>NZ_JBCOMH010000031.1:0-12044 GCF_040924265.1 Ruminococcus sp. RTP21198st1_G1_RTP21198_201120 | reverse complement strand
TTAAAAACTGAAACAATATGCCTTTCGTTTTTGTCGCCAAACTCCGCCAAAAGCAGGATAACCGAGGCAAGCAAGCCTTCCGCCGCGTCGTAGAAAAAAGCGTTTTGTCCGTAGCTGTGGCTGTCACCGCCGCCGATGTTGATTATGGTTTTTGCAGTTATCTTTGCGTATTTTTCAGCCTTTGCTTTAGCTGAAAGATTTGATTTGTCTGCAAGGTACATATCCATGTATTTATTCACAAGATGCAAAATATTGTTTTCATCACTTCTGGTGGGATTTCTAAGGTCGAGCACAGAAACATTGTAGCCGTAATACTTTTTGACGATAGTTCCGTAGTTTCTTGCAACGTCGCCTTTTGTATCAGTTGAGATAAAAGACATTCCGCTTGCACAGGCAAGCTCTATGTTCGGATACAAAAAGTATGCAGTCTTGCCGACTCCTGCCGCTCCTATCATAAGAGTATGGACGTCGCCGGTATCCACAAGTGCAACAGTTTTCTTTCCAGAACCTCTGCACCCGACCACAGTTCCTTGAATAACATCTCCGTTGGAACTGTGCGGAATATTTTCTCCCTTACGCCATTTGTCAGGCTCGAATGGCAGAGAGATAAAAGTCCGCTTGACTTCTGTTTTTGTCGCCCACCGAGCTGTTCCGTGCTGTCCGTTTCCGACTTTTTTTGCCTTTATTCCGTTAAGCGACTTGTTGTCAAGCAGATTTACTACCACTAAAAAGGCAATGAAAGCTACCACAAGCAAACCTATTAAAATCAGTTGTTTTTCATTCAAATTTTCACTTCCTATCCATAGAAATATGCTTTCTTCTGTATTTAAAAGAAGAGTTAGTTTGTTATCTTCAAGGTATTGCACCATGAGGCAGACGGTATCGCATCAGCCAAACTCCATACAAGGTTCAGGTTCGCAAACGATGTCCTCAGATTCGATATGTTCTGCCACAGGTTCATACAGAGTTTTTTCAACAGATAACCTGACAGCACTATCCGCAAGCTGATACAGCAGTTTCGCAGTATTTATACACTGCTCACGGGTACGAGCTGTTTGCCTTAGATCTTTCATTACTGCCGTAACACATTCCTGCAAATTTCTTTGCTTAGCGGCTGCTTTGCCTTTATCTGTGTACGGCTTGTACTCTGCTTTGAGCTTGGCTCTGAGCTTTGCAAACATATCCTTTTCACAGCTTTTATCAATAAAAAACGCCGAGCCTGCAAGCTCGGACTATCCTTAACGAAGAAATAAATATTATGTATTACCCGTAAGCACAACATCTTACGGGCTTTGATTTCTATTTGCTCAAGACTGACGGCTGTCAATCTCAAATGTGTAGTGGATCACTATCGTATTGCCGCAGGTTCTTGAATACTTTTCCGTTTTTTCATAAACCTCTATCCTGCGTATAAACACTCTCAGCAGTTCAGGAGTAAGCTTAGGCATTTCAATGTATTCCTTAGCTTTTGCTATAAACTTCTGAATGTACTGCTCACGTAGATCCATTTCAGATATTTTGTGCGATATAGATTCGAGTTCAAGACGAAGATGCGATTGTTCCTGTTCGTAACCGCTTGCAAGAATATCATAACGTTCCGGGGTAATACGCCCTGTGACCCTGTCCTCATACAGACAGCTAATGATATTGTCAAGCTGTTTTATTCTTGCAGTGATCTGCTCTTTCTCACGCTCGGCATTTATACACAATCTCCTTGCCTCGACCTCGCCGTTCTTAGCTGCCATTGCGTAAAACTTCTCAGGATTATCTCGGGCGAAGGCTGTGGCGGCTTTGAGATTTTCAAGTACGATTTGATCTAAAACTTGTTCTCTGATATGATGACAGGTGCAGTCGGTTGTACGCTTTTGGTAGCCTCCGCATATGAAGCTGTTTTTTTCAACAGCCTTTGTCTTTGCCCTCTGAAGATACAACCGCTTACCGCAGTCGCCGCAGTAAAGGTATCCTGCATATTTATCCATTTCTCCTTGTCTATCGGGACGTTTTCTTCCGTCAAAATGCTTTTGTACTAAATCAAAGGTTTTTCTGTCAACGATAGGTTCATGGGTGTTTTCAAAAATCAGAACGTTTTCCTCATCGTTTTTAATACGTTTTTTCAGCTTGTTGGACTTGGTATAGGTTTTAAAATTCACGGTATCGCCGCAGTAGACTCTGTTTGAAAGCATCAGTCGAACGGACTTCTGATCCCAATGATACGGTTTATCCGGATTCAATCTTCCCGTCCTGCGTCCTGTTTTTCTGAATGCGTAAACGCTTGGCGACATAACTTTCTGTGCACACAATTTATCACATATCTTCATTATTCCGATTCCGTCTGCATACATTTCAAAAATTCCTTTCACTATCGGCGCTGTTTCGGGATCTGGGATCAGCTGCTTAGGATCGTCGGGATTCTTCATGTATCCATATGCTATTACCGATCCAACACGCTCACCGCGCTCGCCCTTTGCACGCTGAACCGCTCTGATCTTTTTACTTGTATCCCTTGCAAAAAGATCGTTGAAATAATTGCGTATTCCCGCATAATCGTTTGTACCGTCGGCGCTGTCTACACCGTCGTTTACGGCGATAAAACGGACGTCATACTGCGGAAAGGTAACTTCCATAAGCATACCCGTCTGCAAATATTCTCTGCCAAGTCTCGACTGGTCTTTTACAATCACCGCAGAAACATTTCCGCTTTCCACTTCAATCATCATTTCCTTGAATGCCGGACGATTAAAATTTGCTCCGGAATATCCGTCGTCAACATAGAATTTACAGTTTAAGAAACCATGGTCATTCGCATATTTTTGCAGGATGAGTTTCTGATTTTCAATAGAGACCGACTCACCGTCCCTCATATCCTCCTGTGATAAACGGCAGTATAACGCAGTAATTTTTCGATTCGAATCAGACATATTTATCCATCCTTTCATAGTCTGTAAATTTTCAAACCGAATAGGATACAGCTACAATATATCACTATCCGGCTTGAAAGTCCAGAAAATTTTTTGATAATTTTATCTGCCGTTAATAAGATAAGCGAACAGTTCCGACACTTTTTGTGGCTTGTATCCTTCATCTGCTCTGGGACTAACGGATAAGATTTTGTAAGTTACTCCATCAATCACAGTTTCGATGTGCGAGTAATCATGTCGGCGTCGGTACTGATTTGAATCTGGTTTCTCTTCTATTTCTTTGTGAATATTCTGCATAAATCACTCTCCACTTCGTTGTCTTGATTGTTGTTATTCGTGTAAACAAATCAGTTCAGTCCTTTCATATTTAAATTTTGCGGTTCGTATTCGTTACGCACCATCTTAGCCTTGCTGAAAATCAACAGCGTTCTCGTAATCGATAATTCCATTGATCTTCCGTACTTCGTTTACGCACATAGCATGTAAACTTTCTAGAGTTTCATCGTCAACATCATTGATAGCCGCAGTCATATGCGAGAGCTTTCCAAGCTCGACTGCGACCTTAAACATCAGACGGGCAAGCCGCTGTTCCGTACCTTTTATCTGCGCCTTGACCGTTTCTGTTATCATAGGGGATAGGTAGTTTACCTCCTGCTGCTGACGAAGATAGCCGATGTAAAACGTGACGGCTTTTTCAATGAACTCTGTTTTTGAAGCACAATTGTCGTCCTTGTACTCCTGCTCGATCTTTCTCATAGTTTCCGGCTGAAAATATACAGCCGTTTTTTCTTTTGCCATAATTCTACTCCTTTCTTATCACGACGTCGTTAATTATGCCGATTTCACGCACTTTTCTGACCTTTAGACCCCTGATTTCCGCTGAAAGCCGTATTTTGACTCCATGAGGCGACCGCCTAAAATATGCACAAGACCTGTGTGAAGACTGCGTATTTACGGCACATTTGCGGTCAGCTTTGCTGTCCGCTGTGAGGGTCATGGCGGCTTCAGACGCCATGACTTTAACCTGCAATGAAATATTTCACTTTCTTCGTCATGCGGCGAATCGGGAATTTGTGCATAACCAACATATCAAGTTCCCGATGTGCTTTTTAACTGATTTCAGAATTGCTCGTTTATCCCTTCGTACACCGCTTACAATCGGCGTGTGTGGCTTATACCGTCTACGGTGGTATGTTTACCCTACTGCGAGTTGGGAGGGCAAATATCGCCGTTGTGTTGCGGTTAAAATTAATTACACTTTTTTTGATTATTGAACATCTCCATTCTTATTCGCAGAAGAGAAAAGGCGGATTGTCAATCAGCGAATCAATCCGCCGATTCTATTCGTCATTCATCACCAATCAATCTTTGATAACTACATATCATTCTTTCTTCTGCTATTAATAATATTAGTTAGTATTAATCCTTAAAGGCATAGCGCTGTGACACGGAGGGTATCGCAATTATTATTTTTGTTTGCCCCACAACAGTACAGTTCCTGTCAGAAAATCTTGTCTGACTTAAGGACGTATTCCAAGCTTGGTTACGCTTCTGCTCCTCCTGAACGATCTTCGCTGTACTTCGCCGCTTGGTATCTCTCCTACGTGGGATTTTGTTGTCAAGATTCTTTTGCCTTCATACTGTAGCCGATGAAAAGATGCTTTTTATGCGTGTGTGAAAAAATTTTGTAGACTTGCACAAAATCTGAATGGATTATTTATAGAGTTCCCTCTCACTTGTATACGGAAAGGAGTCGCCGTTTTGACAACCCTTAATTCATAAAGTTTGTAGGCTTGAACAAAGTCGTAACAAATTTTTTGTAGAGTTTGCTCTCACTTGTATAGGGTAAGAAGTTGAGGTTTTACAACCATTTTGACAGCAATTCTTTAAAAGTTTGTATGATTATACAAATTCGGGGCGGACGATTTAGAGAGTTTGCATATTGGTTAGGTATCCCTATAGAAACCTTTTCCCAGTGAATCAGGGTGGTAGTTGGCTCGTTTATGAAGAGTTTTGCGTTGACAGTAACTCTGAAATGTTGACAGTAAAACTACCACTTGATTTCTACCGTCACACCTCGCAAAGCAAGGATTTTCAATGGTTTTCAGACTTTTAAAGCCAAACTGTTGACAGTAACTTCGCCCGAGGTTTTACTGTCACTACTGTCACGCTCACGGTCGTAATGAAGAATAATCAGTCTGCCGTTTCGTGTCCGCTTGTACAGAAAATCAATTCCATACTGTCTGAGCGTGTAACCGTTCTGAACCAAATCTCTTGTAACTCTGTTCGGATAGAATGTTTCATTTGAAATACTTTTCAGTGCGGTTACCAATTCTGAAGCCGTTCCTGTGAAATCAATCTTTTTCTGAATGTAAACATACAATGCGGCGAGAAAAATATTGTCTTTGCTTTTCGAAACAGTTGGCTCATCTGTGACTATCCACTTTTTCAAATCGCTATCAAACTGCAAGCTTATTTCTGCGTTTTCAATATCACGACCTACGCAGTATAGCTTTGCATTTCGACTGCCACGCTTTGTTTCTACAATAACCATGCTTTCGTCAACGCATCCGCTGATTCCTGTCGAGCCCGAAATCATATTGAACGGATCGCTGTCCGAACACTTTCTTGTGTGATGAACAACTACGATTGCAATTTCAAGCTTGTCCGCAAGATTTTTTAGAACAGATAACTCTTTGTAGTCCGAGCCATAACCGTTATCGGTTGACTCACGAATCATTTGCAGAGTGTCAATGAACACAACTTTTAAATCGCTATGCTCTTTCTTGAAATTCTTGATCTGCTCTTCAAGTCCGCTGCCTATTGATTCTGACATGATTACAAAATGCAATCGCTCTGTCGGCTCATCTGTAATTTCATAGAGACGATTTTGGATTCGTACATAGCTGTCTTCCAAACACAGATAGAGCGCAGTTCCTTGAGCCGTTTCCTGACCTAAAACTTTTTCTCCTTTCGCTATCGACAAGCACATATCAAGTGCCAGCCATGACTTTCCCACTTTTGGTGCACCTGCTAAGATGTACAGACCTTGCGCAAGCAAGCCATCTACAACAAACTCGATAGGCTTGTACACAGTTGTCATGATTTCTTCGCAGGACTTTGAGTTGAATTTCTTCAAGTTATCAAGCCTCCTCTTCTTTTTTTCTTTTTACTTCTTTCCCACAACAATACAGTTCCTGTCAGAAAGCCTTGTTTGACTTAAAGACGTATTTCCAAGCCTGGTACGCTTCTGCTCCTCCTGCACGATCTTCGCTGTACTTCGCCGCTTGGTATCTCTCCTTCGTGGAATTCAATTGTCAAGATTCCTTTTCCTCATACTGTAGCCGACTAAACAAAGTGTTTGGACAACTTCTGAAAAAAGTTTGTAGGTTTGCACAAGTTAGCTCATATGATTTCGGTTATTTTGACTACCACTGCTCTTCCGCTTGTATATGGGTAGAAGTCGCTGTTTTGATACCCCTTTATCTAAATGAATTCATAAAGTTTGTAGGGTTGAACAAAGTCGTAACGGATTATTTGTAGAGTTTGTTCTCACTTGTATAGGGTTAGAAGTTGAGGTTTTAACAACCTTTTTGGCAGAGTTTCTTTAAGATTTTGTATGATTGTCTAATAGACAGAGCAGTGATGACTTTTGTTTTTTGCATTATCACAACACGATGCGGTAGGACGTGAATCACGACCTACCGTAAAAAGTAAGGTGGTAAACATCTATGATCCGACATAGAAAAACCACTGCCGTGTTTTCCGACAGTGGTTCGAGAGAATGATTTTATTATGTTCAAAAAATGATATCTCTTGCCGTGAAGATTTACTAGGCTAAATAATTTGTCACAGCTTGCTTCTTTAAAACAGGAGCGGGGTAATCCCCTCGTACACCACAACAATCGGCGTGTGTCGCCCTTTTCCTCAGAGGATGGTATGTTTACTCTACTGCGAGTTAGGGACAAATATCTCCGTTACGCTGTGTACTTTCGAGAGCACCTTTCGTTGACAGTAACTCTGAAATTTTGACATTGAAACTCGTCTTTGATTTCTACCGTCACGCCTCACAAAGCAAAGATTTTTAAGAGTTTTTAAGCTTTTGAAGCAAGCTGATTGACCATAGAATTTTTATTGTCAGTACTATCACTCTGACGATCATAATGAAGAATAATCAGTCCGAAACCTCAAACTCATCTGAACTAAGATATGTTACTTCACTGTCCTTAAAATTATATTTCCAACTGTATGAATGTGACAATGTAGGTTTATAAATTAGCTCAAAGCAATCATCTGAACTCCAACTTATTTTCACCGAATCAGACAGATCAAAATCTCCAGTTGGTAATCCAACATATAAAATCTCATGAGCAAAAACAGAATTATCAGTGACCAGCACCTGTATTCTTTGAACAGTCATTACATAATATCTTGATATTACTATTTCATAATCACTATGGGTAAACCTTAATCGTTCCGTTTTATAGTTAAAGGGAACGTTAATTAACAAGATCAAGGATAAAAATAATGAAATAATAGCTTTACATGAGTATTTAAAAATTTTGCTTTTATTTTTGGATAAATGAAGAAAAACAGAAACTACTGATGTCAAAAACAAGACTACTGTGCAAAGCGAAACAATGAAAAATTTTGGAATGATTTTAATGCTTATATGAAACAAAAACTCAAAAATCAAATTCAAAGCAACAACTAAAATTGTTGCTATTTCTATTCTTCTTATTATTTTCATAAATTCTCACAATATATAATTTTACAGAAATTTATATTAAATAATTTCTGCTATCCGAAAAATAACGCCATGTGCAAAAGCAAATCATACATTATCCTCAAAACCATACGAAGTGATTTCATAAAAACAATGTGCTAATATTGTTGGAAATGAATATCTGCGCAGTGTTTCCTCATCAATAGTATAATTTAAAAAATCCGCATAAGGCGATGATGCTATCGAATAAATTGTTTTTGAAGATAACTCGTAGGCACTTACATCAAAATCAATTGTTGAATCATTCTCGTCAAATATTTCAAGTTTTCTAATATCATCATTTTCGTTTTGAATGTATGCCGTAATAAATATACATAGTTTTTGCCCGTTATATGTCGGATTCATATTAAGTAAATCAAAGAACAAATCTTTATAAAGATCTATATACTTATTGCCATAATGTAGCTTAATTTTTGATATAACATCTTCAGGACTTGTCTTTTTTAATATTTCATATATTCTCATTTATGTGTTTTTTCGAAAACCTCCCAAAATATCTCTCCATTTTCTGTTTTATTACCAAGTAGCCTATAGGCTCCTCCTTTTCCCATAACTTTAACCTCATACATAAATCCTTTTATGCCTTTTCCACTAAGCTTTTTTATTCCCATTGTACCTTCTTTCGTCGCTTGCTTTACCATAGATTTAAGAAATTTTTTTACAACTCCTTCATCACATTTTTCAAGCATTTCTTTTTTAGCTTTTTTCGAAATAAGTTTCCATGCATCATCTGGAGATGGCTCAAGTATACCTGCAATGAACATTATTGAATGAAATACTTTTTCATCGCTTATGCTAATAGAAGGATTATACTTGTTAACTTCGCTTAACCAATAATCTCGTTCCGCAGCACTGACATCTCCGCCTAAAAACCAGGCAAATTCATCAGACACTGCACCTGAAATTGATTTTGCAATATCTAATATTCTTCCTTTTCCAGAAGACATAATATCTCGTATTTCATCAGCCCTATTAGCAATATCTATTTTATCAGTATCAGTAACTGCTAAGTGCCATGCCAGTTCCAGTTTTAAAAGTTCGGCTTGAACAGTAGTAGAAAACTTTTCATCTGACGCTGTCCATATACCCGTGCATAAATAAGGATTACATGGTTTTGAATCATTGACATCTAATATACCATCCCCATCCGTATCCCCATTATTAGGATCGGAGCTATACTTGAAAACAACGGTAGAATACGTGATATATCCGCCGTCCGCACTGCCGACCTTAACGGTCTTTGACTTACCTCCGTCAATAGAAATCTCCTGACCGTCTAACAGATCGTCATCGTCGCAATCCGAATTTTCAGGGTCGGTATAAATAACCTGTGCATTAGAAAGAACCAGTCCCAAAACCTCAAATTCATCTGGTAGACGGTCAAAATTGAAATGATTATCTATAACGCATAATTTTTATTTTTGCCGTACAGATTTTAGTCTGTACGGCAAAAATAATAGCAATAGCTAAATATTATAGTTAAGTAGATATTGAAGAGCTTTTTCATCCGATAATATTACGGGTGTTTCGATTGTTCCAAAATTAATGTTCTCAAAAAATGCGTTTTTTAATCCCTTACAGTTATTTATTGTAATATCGTGAAATAAACAATCTGAAAAATAACTATTCTCGAAATTAACATTTTCAAACATAACAGATTCAAATTTGCGTCGGTATCAGGTTTCATATAATTGGGTTTAATGGGATTGTAGCCTGAATCAACAAGTAATCCGGACATTTCCTCAACATCTGAAAAACAATCGCTGTGCTATCTGATTTCTCCTAAGTGTTTGACAAATAGCTATTCCATTTATTCATATTACTGATTTTAGAATCTATTTTAGATAAAAAATTTGACTTTATAACTTTATCGACAGCAACATAAAAAGTTTCCGTCCTGTTGCCAATGTTATTATAATCCAGCATATATTTTTCTTGTGTATCGGTATTGAAATAGTAAATAAATTCATTACCATTTTGCTGATAAACCCATACCAAATATTCATTGGGATTTATATCATAGCAAAAATAATAACTTGGCAGATAATTGGTATAGTCCTCAAATCCAATGGCATATCTAATCAAATGCTCATTTTCATCGGATATAATCATAGTTTTATCAGGTTGCCAACCTTTATTGCTTTCAATAACTTTGATTGAAATTAAAACATTATTATCAGTTTCAATTTTTTCATTAAACAGTGTTTTTTCATTCTTACCCAAACCAACAATAATGCCTGAAATAATTACTGCAGAAATAATAATGCCGACAACTACCAATACTTTTTTCATACTAAACCTCAATTAGCTAAGTCAAAATAATAATCGCAAAATGCACTTGCAAAACCATATATCATATTTTCAGTTATTAAATTACAAGTAGATGAACTATACACGCAACCAGCAGAAAGAAAATCCATAGGAGGTCTAATATATGATGTAGCAAGTATTTTCAAATCAGATCGTTCATTTGAACCTGTAATATTATATATAAAATCAGAAAATCTTTGCTTGTTGTTCATTTTTATTAAATAATTGTTAAGCAATTCATTTAAGTCCATATTGGGATTATCTTTATACTCATAGTATAAATTAACTGCATCTGCATCAACAATTACATCACTAATTCCGTAATGCGAATTCGAACGATTACCTAAATATGTACTCATTTCCTGATATGCGGCTTCTATACTCATATTATGCGCATAGTATTGATCTTTTCCATATAAAATATCTTGATCTATCACTTGTTGTAAGTCCCCTGCCCAACCAGCCATATCATTCATTGAACCATAATAAGTAGAATAAATGGATTTAATATCATTTTTTTCAAAATAAGCATTCATAGTTGCGGCAAGATGTTTTAAATCATACTTTTCGTTCGTCAATGGATCAAAGAGTTCTTCCACAGCATTATCATCTCCAAGGAAGTAATTATATACATCAATATTGTTATCTTTAACATATGCTATAAAATTCTCATTTATATTACCAGCTGTAATGTTCCACTTTGTGCCAATGTATTTAGTGCTGCGTAAAAATTCTAATACAAGTGTTATTTCATCGTCTTTATTTCGTAAATTATTATCTGAGCAGTAATTCTGAGCATATTCACATAGTATATCCAAATATGGAACAAACGAATATACTAATGGATTTAAATCACTTGAATCTACCGTCCCATCCCCATCTGTATCCGGATCAGACGGATCCGACCACATATGATGATAGTATTTGAACGTTGAAGGATTGCCCTGTTTTCCAGGTACTTCAACCTTCGTAAGCTCAACATCGACTTCTTCATTGTCATCAAGGCCGTCATCATCCGTGTCAGCTTTCATATAATCGGTATTAACAATTTTGCAATTTGAGCTTACAATAAGACCACTCATTTCTTCAATATCTGTAAAACCGTCACCATCAGTGTCTGTTTCTCCAACAAAGGTCTTAGGACCTATTTCATTGCAGCTTTGATTTATTTCAGCAGCGGTTTTAGCAGAGTATACCTTGCCGCCTGTCAGCTGTGCATAACCTATCAATGCAGCTGTATTAAAATCACCAATACAGAAAAAGTAAATAGGTATCATGTTATTAATTGCAAGCTTAAGAAATCTACTGTCAACTGATACACTGCTGTCAGTAATAAAAATAATTTTAGAGTTATACCCCATAGCCTCATCATTGAGTATAACTGCTGCTAAACCAATTCCATAACTAGCATTAGCAGTTCTGCTGTAATAAATCGGATCCCATTTCAACGCACTTTTGACACTCGTAAAATCGGTGTTCATTCCACCAGCATTCTGGTAGGTCAAAAAGCTCATAATATCTGAATCCGACATTGAGTCTACAATATTACTAACTATAAGTTCATTTCGATTTGCGTTATTAACATTATATATATTCGAACTTTTTGATATTAATACAGTTGCATTTGGAACATGCTGGCCTTTTGATTCGTTTATTTTAGTGTAAATATCTTGCCATGCTCTATACCATTCTTTTCCGTCAACGATCATATACTTACTGAAGTGTTTAGTCTCCACACTTACAGTTGAATTTTCCTCGTCAAGAATGGTATCCAGCTCAACAAAATTGTCATTTTCTTCATCATACCATAAAAACAGCAGATTGTCAAACTCGGTATCTCCAAGTTTGGATTTATCCACCACATAAGTAAGCGTAGCCTTATCAAACTGCGAAGTCGTTTCAATCTCAAAAGGCTCTCCGACCAGCCCCACAACATCAGTGCAGAGAACATCTTTGTTCATAATGCTTTCAACAGTAGTGGCTTTCTGGAGATTGCCCGTACCCTCCATAGACACACGAACTTCGGTAAC
>NZ_JBCOMH010000030.1:0-14524 GCF_040924265.1 Ruminococcus sp. RTP21198st1_G1_RTP21198_201120 | reverse complement strand
AAGACTATTCTTATATGCTCACACTCTGCGGAGGACATCTCCGTGCTGTGCGATACTGTGCATGAAATGGATAAGGGAGTTATTGAGGGAGTAAGGTGACATAGACTGAATAAGTATGGATTCGTACAAACAGATATCAGAAGCCGATATTGATAGGTTAAAATTAGGACTATTCAAATAGGATAAGCTGCCACAGTTTTTCTGTAGCAGCTTATTTTTGTTTGTGCTATTTCTTCTTGCGAAGATATCCGTCATCATCATATTTCTTAGCTATGTGCTGTGCAGCTTGCCAAACACCCCATTTGTCTACAGCCTTATTCCAAATTGTCATATATTACAACATATTTTTTGGAAAACTTTACATTTATCAACATGGAAGTTGAAATAGCCTTTTAAATCACCCACTATTGCCATTTTAAATGCACAAAAAAGGCAGCAAGCTAACCTACTGCCTAAAATCATTCAATTCACGCCTATCACTGTTAGTAGAAAAAGTATCATCATCACCGCCGATACGCTGCTAAGAACAAGTCCAAATATCACACAGCAAACTGCATTCAGGTCAAAAACTTCATTTCTTTTGCCGTCATATCTGAGCCTACAGACCTTATCGGGTATGTATATCTTTGAGCGCATTACTACCTCACATGGGAATACGTTTGGATACTCACTATCACTAACCTTGTAAAACGCTGTATCAAATTTCTTGCCCTCTGCCCTGCCGAAACGCACAAACTTTCCTTTCACGCTTTTCGTTCCAGTAAGTTTTACAGCAGAGTATACAAATAAACCAAAAATAACCAGTAGCAGGACGACAAGAAAAACAATTAACATTATAGGAACTATAACAAAATCTGCGCCAAGACACATGGCAAGCACAAGAACAACCGTGGCTATGATAACAAATTCCATGACTATACCCTACAAAAGACTTCTGTAATAGTCGCTAAGACGCTTAGCTTTAGCTTTCAAAAGCTCGTCAGCCTTGCTTTTAACGCTTTCATCTGCAAAAATACCACGCTTTGAAAGTTCAGAAGCCTGCTTGGCAAGGTCTATCGCCTTTTGAAGATCCGTGGCACTGTCAGAGCCTGAATACTCCCTAGCCACCATAAGGCAAGCTTTCGCCTTAAGCGCACATATCTCATCTGAAAATTCGTCATCAGCGTCATACTCTATAACAGCCTTATAGTTCTTGTTTATAAATTCTTTCCGTATACTGATATAGCCCTCTGCGTCAGGGGCGTTTTTGGAGTCGTTTTCATCAGGCAGAAGGGCATTAGGCTCTATCTCCAACACCTTGCAGAGATATTCAAGGGTCTTTACCGACGGCGTTGCTGAGCCACTCTCTATCTGACTAAGCATATTGCGGGTTATAAAATCACCCACTACCTCGCTTTGGGTCATTTTCTTTGCAAGCCTTGCCTCTTTTATCCTCTTGCCGAGAGTATTGTTCTCCATTATATCGCCTCACTTTATTTACTGTAAATTTTATTTACTTATATGATAGCAGAAAGTAAAACAGATTTCAAGTGTTTAACGAAAAATTTACAATTTTTTTTGCTAAGCCATATCTAATAAAAAATAATTTTAATTATTATCGAAAATCTATTGACAAATAAGATAAATGAGTATATAATAAACGTAAATAATATTTACATTGGAGGTGTAAGCTATATGAATGAATGGTGGGACGGTTTGTCGCTTTTACTTAAAGTGCTGTATTGTATAGCGTTTCCGTCAACGCTTATACTGCTTGTGCAGACTTTGCTTTCTATGTTCGGTTTTCATGATGGTGGAAGTGGTCACGATTTCAGCGACACGTCAGGTCTTGATCTTGATGTTGATACCAACATCAGCGGTCACGGAGATGTGGATATTGGTCACTGTACACATGATATCGGCTGTGACCACAACGTAGACGGCGGAAACCCTGCGGATTTTGCTTCTATGAGAATGTTCACGCTTCAGACCATAGTTGCTTTTTTCACTGTGTTTAGCTGGTCATCTATCGTTCTTGTAAGCTCAGGTGTTTATCCAGCACTGTCTACAGTTATCGGCTTTGTTCTGGGTCTGGCGACCATGCTTCTTGTAGCAAAGATAGTTCAACTTTCTGCAAAACTTGCTGAAAACGGTACGGCTGATTATAAAAATGCTATAGGAGAAACTGCTACTGTTTATATCCCCTGCCCTCCTAAAGACCATGGGCTTGGTAAAGTAAATGTTATGATAAACGGACAGCTAAGAGAAGTCACTGCAATAAACAATGGTGATGAGCTTATAAAGACAGGAACTCAGGTTCGCATTATCGATTTGCAAGGAGATACTGTCGTAATAGAAAAATAAAAGAATTGATAGAACAAAGGGGTGCTAAACATAAAGATTCTGTGAATGACCCGTCTTGAGGTTATTATAATATTATTTGTGTGGGAGGAAAAATTATGGAACCAGTAATCATCATCTGCGTGATAGTCGTTGTGCTTTTTGCGGCAATTATGGCGATACTGTCACGCTACAGAAAATGTCCGTCTGATAAGGTGCTTGTTATCTATGGTAAAGTAGGAACAGACAAGAATGGTCAAGCAAGAAGCGCAAGATGTATCCACGGCGGTGCGGCATTTATCGTGCCAATAATCCAATCTTATGAGTATATGGATCTTACTCCTATATCCATAAATGTGGATCTAAAAAACGCTCTTTCAAAGCAGAACATCAGAATTGATGTTCCGTCAAGATTTACTGTTGGTATCTCGACAGAACCAGGCGTTATGCAAAACGCTGCTGAAAGACTTCTCGGTCTTAAACTCATTGAGATACAGGAGCTTGCTAAGGATATCATATTCGGTCAGTTGAGACTTATTATCGCAACAATGGATATCGAGGAAATAAACTCGGACAGAGATAAATTTCTGCTCGCGGTATCAAATAATGTTGAGATAGAGCTTAAAAAGATAGGTCTTAAGCTTATCAACGTAAACGTAACGGATATTACAGATGAGTCTGGATATCTGGAAGCTCTCGGTAAAGAAGCTGCTGCAAAGGCTATCAATGACGCTAAGAAGTCAGTTGCCGAAAAACACAGAGACGGTGAGATCGGTCAGGCAAACGCTCAGAAAGACCAGCGTATCCAAGTTGCTGCTGCAAACGCTTCTGCTATCGACGGTGAGAACCAGGCCAAGATAGAGGTTGCACAGTCAGAAGCCCTCAGACGTGAGCGTGAAGCGGAAGCTCTCAGACAGGCTACAGCCGCTGAAGCTGTTCAGGCAGCAAAGGCAAAGCAGGAAGCTTACATAGCTCAGCAATCCGCCGAGCAGACGAGAGCCGAACTTGAAAAGGCTACACAGACCGCCGATGTTATCGTAAAGGCTCAGATCTCAAAGCAGCAGGCCGAGATCGAAGCTGAAGCACAGGCTGAGGTAGTAAGACGTAAAGCAAAGGGTGAGGCCGATGCTATCTTTGCAAAAATGGAAGCTGAAGCAAAGGGCAATCAGGAAATACTCACAAAGCAGGCAGAAGGTATGAGAAAGCTTGTTGAAGCAGCAGGCGGAGATGCTAATGCAGCCGTCAAACTCATAGTTGCTGATAAGCTTGAAGAGCTTATCTCTATTCAGGTAGAAGCTATCAAGAACATTAAGATAGACAAGATAACCGTGTGGGATACAGGCGCAGGTGCAGACGGAAAAGGCTCGACAGCAAACTTTCTAAGCGGACTTATGCAGTCAGTTCCTCCGCTGAACGATCTGTTCAAGCAAGCAGGAATGTCACTCCCTGATTTTCTTGGCGAGGACATACAGGAAGCTTTGAAAAAGTCACAGGAAGAAGCAGTAAAGAGAGCAGCCGAGGCTGATAATGCAGAAACTCTCGACCCAAAAGATGTTGAGGTAATAGAGCCTGAGAAATAATTAATTTGACCTCCGTAGTTTAACGATTGCGGAGGTCTTTTGGTATAAATAAAAGCGAGTTTCAACATCATGAAACTCGCTTTTCTATGTTCAATATGGTTCAACGACTACTGCTCTGCCCTCTTTCAAGGACCTTTGTACATCAATAAAACGCTGATTTTTGCTGCCCATAAATTTCAACTCAAGGCTTCGCTGTGACAGAATAAATGGTCCGTCAACAAGATAATCAAGCTGTTGCAGCAGCTCAAGATAGCCGTTATTATCATCAGCATTGGCTATAAGATATTCATAAGTATATCCAGTGAAAGATATGACATTCAGCGGAAATCTATTAAAGGCTTTTATCCTTCCTGCAAGTTCTACTAACGGTTTGCACTGACAGAAAGGCTCACCGCCACTGAACGTCACACCGTCAAGAAGCGGGTCTTTTATTATCTCATTGTAAAGCTGGTCTGTATCAACGACAATTCCACCGTTAAAATCATGTGTCTGCGGATTGTGACAACCCTCACAGCCGTGTGGACAGCCCTGCGTAAAAATAGTGAACCTAAAACCCGGTCCGTCTACGATAGATTCACCGACAGTGCCTGCTATCCTAAGCTTCATGGCTAATTGTCACCCTCACAGCAGGCTTTTGCACGAGGTATCCTCTCATGTATCACCTTGCTGTGTTCAGCCTCAGAACGTCCACACTTCGGGCATTTGTCACCTATTATTCCAGTATATCCGCAAACAGGATCACGGTCAACAGGATGGTTTATTGAGCCGTAGCCTATGCCAACTTCTTTCATATATCTTACGACTTTCTCGAATGCAGAAAGATTGTTCAGCGGATCGCCGTCAAGCTCGATATAGCTTATATGGCCTGCATTTGTAAGAGCATGGTAAGGAGCTTCTATTTTAAGTTTCTCAAACGCTGTTATCGGATAGTAAACAGGCACATGGAAAGAATTAGTATAATATTCTCTGTCCGTAACTCCTGCTATCTCACCATAACGTTCTTTATCCATTTTAACAAATCTGCCAGAAAGTCCCTCAGCAGGCGTTGCAAGCAACGAGAAGTTAAGACCAGTACGCTTTGTTTCCTCGTCCATTCTTGCTCTCATACGCGAGATTATCTCCAAGCCAAGCTCTCTTGCTTCTTCACTTTCACCATGGTGCTTGCCAGTAAGCACTTTAAGACACTCAGCAAGACCGATAAAGCCCACTGAAAGCGTGCCATGCTTTAGCACTTCTTCAAGTGTATCGTCAGCCGTAAGCTTCTCTGAATCGAGCCATATGCCCTGACCCATGAGAAACGGATAATTTCTCACACGCTTTGAACACTGTATCTTAAATCTGTGCATAAGCTGGTCGATACAAAGATCCATAAGCTCATCAAGGCTGTCAAAGAAAGCACCGATATTACGCTGTGCTTTTATGCCAAGTCTAGGGAGATTAATGGTAGTAAAAGAGAGATTTCCTCTTCCTGTCACTATCTCACGAGTAGGGTCATATGCGTTACCGATAACTCTTGTGCGGCAACCCATGTAAGCTATCTCAGTGTCAGGATTGCCCTCTTTATAATACTGTAGATTGAAAGGAGCGTCGATAAATGAAAAATTCGGGAAAAGACGCTTCGCTGATACACGGCAGGCGAGCTTGAAAAGGTCATAGTTCGGGTCATCAGGATCAAAGTTCACGCCCTCTTTTATCTTGAAAATATGTATAGGGAAAATAGGCGTTTCACCATTGCCAAGTCCTGCTTCCTCTGCAAGAAGAATATTCTTTATAACAAGTCTGCCCTCGATAGAAGTATCAGTACCATAATTTATGGAGCTGAAAGGCGTTTGAGCGCCTGCACGGGAGTTCATGGTATTAAGATTATGGATAAGCGCTTCCATTGCCTGATATGTAGCTCTGTCAGTTTCTTTCAAAGAGTTTTTATATGCAAAACTCTGTATCTTCTTCACTATAGGTGCGTCAACAAAATTCACAAGGAACTGTGCTTCAGCCTCTTGATAGCCGTTATCATTGGCGAGTGTAACCTTTAAGCCCTGCTCGTCAAGCATTTCAGTTATTTTCTTTGCAATGCTCTGAGCATCAGAAACTTCACCAAGGAGAGCAAGACCCCTGCCGATATTGTCACGATAGCGGTGTCTGAATGTCTTTCTTACGCCCTCAGCCATATCATAATCGAACTTTGGAAGAGATTGACCACCATGCTGGTCGTTCTGATTGGATTGTATCGCAATGCAGGCAAGCGCCGCATAGCTTTGTATATCATTTGGTGTACGCAAAAAGCCATGACCTGTAGAAAAACCCTTATCAAAAAGCTTTGTAAGGTCTATCTGAGTGCAAGTGGTAGTCAGTGTATAAAAATCAAGATCATGAATGTGGATATCGCCCTCCTGATGAGCCTTTGAATGCTCAGGAGCAAGAACATACATCTCATTGAACTCCTTTGCACCCACAGATCCGTATTTAAGCATTGTACCCATTGCGGTATCGCCGTCTATATTAGCATTCTCACGCTTCAAATCGTTATCTTTCGCTGATTGGAAAGTAAGATCCTCATAAACTTTCATAAGACGGGTATTCATTTCTCTTGCACGAGTCCTGTTTGAGCGGTAGAGTATATAACTTTTTGCAGTATCAGCCATGCCCTCCTCGATAAGTACACGCTCAACGCAATCCTGAATCTCTTCAACAGTAGGCATATCAAGGTGTTTTTCCATAAGCTTATCAACAACTTTACCCGAAAGCTCCAAAGCTTCCTCATAGTTATCCTTGCCCACAGACTGAGCCGCCTTGTATATAGCGCCAGCTATTTTCTCAATATTGAAAGTTACAGTACGTCCGTCACGCTTTTTTATCTTGATTATCACAATACCGCCTCCGATTTTCCCGATTTATCCTTATATTTTTTTATTCTCACAACTCGTACCGCAAATCACAACATATTGTATAAAAAGCAGTGCTTAATACAAGTATATAGTATAAGTGACGTAAAGTCAAGGCGTTATACAACAAAATGTGACTTTGTTATTTGTATTAAATGCACAAAGTCACATTTTCGTCAGATATTGATTTTAGGTGTCAAGTAAAATGCTTTTATCTGTAATGTAGTCGAACTTTACAACGCATAATACAATATAGTCCAGTTCTTGATGCTGTAAAGTGAGCTAACTTGTCGTCTTATGCATTTTCAAGTGCTGCTCCACACCTCTTGAATGTCGTAAATAGGTGAATTCAGCAAGCACGTAAAGTACTTTAACTTGTCAAGCTTTTAAATTTTGCACTATGCTGCTGAACTGCTCTCAGCACTCTCGTAAGTGTAATCATGTGTGACTACAGAGCTGCCTGTTTCATTTTCAAGTACCTCTTCGAGAGTAGTATTCATCATGTAGGCACAGAAAGATATAAGCATCACAAAAAAACTCACTATCAACACAATATCCAATCTATAACCATTTTTCTTCTTTTTGTTATCGTTCATAAGATCTTCTCCAAAATATGATTTTAATACCATTATACTATATCCCTCTGCCTTTTTCAAGCCAAAATGACAAAATCGCAGATATTTTTATACCATACACACTGCCATGTGATAAATGCACAAAAGACAATTTCTTTTATTGTTTAATTTTTGTTTTTACCCCTTGCAAAAAAGACGCATATAGTGTATAATAAATATTATATTGCTTGACGTTCACTAGGCGACAAGCGGCTGTATTATCTAAGATACAGGCAATTTGATTTAACAGAAATGAGGCTTTTATATGTGCGGTTTTGTTGGATTTACAAATAAAATCAATGACGCTTCCATAGTTCTTGGAAAAATGATGGATAGAATAAAACATAGAGGTCCTGACTCTGACGGAAAATATGTTGACGAGCAGATCGCAATGGGTTTCCGCCGACTTTCGATCATCGACCTTTCAGATCAAGGTAGCCAGCCTATCTTCAATGAAGATAAGTCGTTGGTACTTACATTCAACGGTGAGATATACAACTACAAGGATCTCCGTGAGGAGCTTGTAGCGTCTGGTCACAAGTTCTATACACAGACCGACTCAGAGGTGCTTATCCACGGCTATGAGCAGTGGGGCGAGAATATGCTTGACAAGCTGAGAGGAATGTTTGCATTCGTTATCTTCAACAAGAATACAAATGAGGTTTTCGGTGCAAGAGATTTCTTCGGTATCAAGCCTCTTTACTACGCAAAAATGGGCGAAACTCTTATGTGGGGTTCTGAGATAAAGAGTTTTCTTGACCACCCTCATTTCAAGAAGGAACTTAACACAGACGTTCTTGAAACTTATCTCACATTCCAGTATTCTCCTACAACAGAAACTTTCTTCAAAAATGTTTACAAGCTCCCTGCCGCTCACTGCTTTACATACAAGAACGGCGAGATGAACGTAAGAAGATATTGGGAAGTTAAGTTTCATGCTGACAATGGTCCTTCTTTAGAGGATTGGGTGAATAGGATATCTGACACTTTCAAGAACTCTGTTGAGGTACACAAGTTTGCTGACGTTGAGGTAGGCTCATTCCTTTCAAGCGGTGTTGACTCGAGCTATGTTGCCGCTGTTGCTAACGTTGACAAGACCTTTACTGTGGGCTTCGGAGAGGACGAGAAATACAACGAGATAGGTTATGCTAAGGAATTTTCAAAGTATATCCACAAGGAGAATTTCTCAAAGGTCATCAGCCCTGAGGAATACTGGAACAGTCTTTCAAAGATACAGTATCACATGGACGAACCTCTCGCAGACCCTGCGGCTGTGGCTCTATTCTTCGTATGTCAGATTGCATCAGAAAAGGTCAAGGCAGTGCTTTCAGGCGAGGGTGCAGACGAGATATTCGGCGGATACAACATCTATCACAACCCTGCTGATATGGCAAGCTACTTTAAGATACCAAGACCTATCAGAAAGGCTGTTGGTGCAGTTGCTGATAAACTGCCTCATAAGCACGGCATAAACTATCTTATAAGAGGCTCTAAGGATCTTGATGAGAGATTTATTGGTAACGCATACATCTTCTCTGAGAAAGAGCGTAAGGACATTCTGAGCATAAAAACAAACGCTCCCGACGCTATGGCTATCACAAAGCCTTTCTACGATAAGGTAAGAGATCAGGATCAGGTAACGCAGATGCAGTACATTGACCTGCACCTTTGGATGACAGGTGATATTCTTCTTAAGGCGGATAAAATGAGCATGGCTCACTCTCTTGAGCTTCGTGTACCGTTCCTTGACAGAAAGGTAATGGAGCTTGCAGAGCAGATACCTGTAAAGGACAGAGTTACTGAAACTGAAACGAAGTATGCAATGCGTCTTGCTGCACTTCAGGCTTGCCCTCCACAGACAGCTAAGAAAAAGAAGCTCGGCTTCCCTGTTCCTATCAGGGTATGGCTGAAAGAAGATAAGTATTATAATATAGTAAAGGATAAGTTTACTTCTCCTCAGTCAGCACAGTTCTTCCATACAGATAAGCTTGTACAGCTTCTTGACGATCACCGTGCAGGCAAATATGACTATTCAAGAAAGATTTGGACAGTGTTCTCATTCCTTGTTTGGTATGATGTTTATTTCAGTGACAACGTATAATTACACAAATAGTAAAAGCGGTTACCTCCAGCGGGTTACCGCTTTTACTGTAATTTTTTTATATAACTATCTTTTAGAAATACTTTTTTCTTTATGTAGTAGCATCAACATATATATATTAGTGTACAGCTAATAAAATATGTTACGGTCAATGTAAAATCATTGAAGATTAAAGGTAAAAAAGCAAAAATATTGTGTCTTAGCTATTGTAAATTTTAAAATAATATGTTATAATGAATCTTAAATAAATGAGAGGAACAGGGGGTATCATATGACAATGGCTACACTCAAAATAGTTTTCTGGGCTTTAGCTTTCGTGTTCTTTGTTGTATGCGAGGTCGCAACTGGAACGGCACTTGTGTCTATATGGCTTGCTATAGCAGCACTTATTGCGATGTTTTGTGCCATAGCTAAGCTTTCTTTCCTTACACAGTGCATCGTATTCGTCGTAAGTTCGATCATACTTCTTTTGCTTACAAGACCTGTGGTCAAGAAGCTCCAGAACAAGCCAGTTGCAACAAATTACGAGCTTGATGTGGGAAAAACTGCAATAGTTATTGAGCCTATAGATAACTCTGTGAACAAAGGCAGGGTCACTCTTGAGGGCACAGATTGGGCAGCAAGAACTGAGGACGGCTCAAAGATCTCAGAAGGCACACCAGTGAAGGTCGTGCGTATTGACGGTGCAAAGCTGATAGTTTCAGAAGAAAAGTAACAGCTTACATAAACTTATTTTTTTAGGAGGCATATAATGGAACCTGGAATTTATATCGTACTTGCTATCATCGTATTGCTTATAATCATTGTTATCAGCAACATCAAGATAGTACCACAGGCATATGTATTTGTAGTTGAAAGACTTGGAGCTTTTCATGCGGCATGGGGAACGGGACTTCACGTAAAAGTACCTTTTATCGACCGAGTTGCAAAGAGAGTATCTATCAAAGAGCAGGTAGTTGACTTCAAGCCACAGTCAGTTATCACAAAGGATAATGTAACAATGCAGATAGACACTGTTGTGTTCTTCCAGATAACAAACGCAATGCAGTTCACATACGGCGTTGAGAGACCTATCTCAGCTATTGAAAATCTGACGGCAACAACACTCAGAAACATTGTTGGTGACCTTGATCTTGAGGCTACGCTCACTTCCCGTGACATTATCAACACAAGGATCACAGCAATTCTTGATGAAGCCACAGATAGGTGGGGCATCAAGGTGCAGAGAGTTGAGCTTAAGAATATTCTTCCGCCAAGAGAAATTCAGGACGCAATGGAAAAGCAGATGAAAGCTGACCGTGAAAGACGTGAAAAGGTCATTCAGGCAGAGGCTGAGAAGAAATCTCAGGTGCTTGTTGCAGAGGGTGAGAAAGAATCTAAGATACTCAGAGCACAGGCAGACAAGGAGTCACAGATACTTGCAGCCGAAGCTGAGAAGCAGTCTATGATACTTCGTGCAGACGCTGTCAAGGAGCAGAAGATACTTGAGGCAGAAGGTGAAGCGCAAGCTATCGACATGGTACAGAAGGCGATTGCCGAGAGTATCGTCAAGCTGAATGCTGCTAACCCTAACGAGCAGGTAATCCAGCTCAAGAGCCTTGAAGCATTTGCTAAGGCAGCAGACGGCAAGGCTACAAAGATTATTATACCAAGTGAGATACAGGGTATAGCAGGTCTTGCAACAGGACTTAAAGAAGTCATGACAGACGTTAAGAAGCCACAGTAAAACGCATATAGTTAATCCCCTCCAAGGCAAATGCTTTGGAGGGGATATTTTTTTTCATTTTCAAATAATAATTCAAAAGTTAGGCTTTCAGGTTACATCATTTACCTGTAAAAGCCGTAAATACAACTCGTACAAAGGCAGAAGAAGTTCTCCTACATCCATAGGACTAACAAACGCATGAACAGGGTATTCGCCTTTTAACAGTTTCATTAACTCATGTATATTTTTTAGTTTATATCGTATTTAGTTATAGTATCCTTATAAGCCATATACTGATATTCTCCTCTCAATTTAAACGCGTGACTTTCACTTCAGACAATTTAACGGTATCCGAAATTGCTTCAGAAACACCACCGGGAATTCAAAAAGAATTTGCTCCAGATTCATTGGTCTGAAATTACCAATTGTATAGAAACGACGCAGGAATACTTGCGTCCTTCAAGGAGTTTCTGTGCAAGATAACGGAAAATTGGCAAGTTAGACGTACACAAAGCCGTTAGGCGGTAGTTGTGCGGTGTCGCCCTAAAGATCTGAATTACAAATTGATTACCAAGGTCTTAAACTTTGAATTCGTTTAACAAAAGTTCCGTCGTCAGGTGAAAACACAAATCTGAATCCGTTGAAATCATTTACAATTAATTCACCATCAATATAATTAATCATTACATACGGCGAAATAAACTTATATTCCGGACATACCCTTTCTTTATTCTGAATTCGCCAGATAATATTTCCTTCCATATCAACAGCATATACGTTGTCGATTTCATCAGATTTTGCAGACGCATCCAGTTCATTTAATTGTACAATTATCCTATCATCAAATAAAACAAAAGAATAAATGTTATGTTCAAAATAAACGGCAGAGTTATTAAAATATAGATTATTCTGATTAATTTCTACTATAAAATCTTTATCTAAGTCTGATCTTTGAAAAGGCTTATTATTTTTTTCAATAATATTACCTACCATATCAACAGCATATAAATCTCCGATTTCTAGCTGTACAATTATCTTTTGTTTTAAAATTATTACAGACTTAACATTATAATCAAAGCAAACATCATAACTATTTATATGAATCCATTTTTCAGATATTATCATTCTTAATACCATACTATATTCCTCATTATGATAACAATCTTTCATTGTAAAACTCCTCTATTCTTATTGGAACTATTACCAATCACGCCCACTTTCATCTCTTCCCACTATATGCCCGTCATTAAGATCAAAAATGTATCTTCCGCCCCACCAATCATTTAACTGAAGAAGATTAGTTTCTTTCCTGACATACATACCAACATATGAGGTTAATTTTTTATTTTCATATTCCCTTGATAAGTATTTTCTGCTTTGAACACGCCAACCTATTGTTCCGTCAAAGTTTACCGAATAGACGTTATCATATTCATTTTTTATGCAACTATCCAGTAAGATCAATATTTGAGATTTTAAAATTAAAACTTGTTCAATTTTGTACGGAAAAGTTACTTTATTAGAATTAATGTAAAGAGTTTTTCCATTCGTTTCAACTATCGGTAACATAAAATCTCTCCTTTTATAGTGGTCTGAAATTGCCAAATGAATTAAAATATTGACCCATTAAATCAAATTGTAATCCCCCTCCCAAACCCCATTCTGGAACTTCATTTGCTATACCAAAACGTACCTCCGTACCAGCCGGTAGTTCTACATCACAAATATGTGTTGACTCATATGGTAATGCAAACTTATCTTTAATTTGCTTTGAAGACAATCCTTGAATCTCTTCATAGTTCATTACCCACTGGCCCTTTGCACTTGTTATGTTTTCAGTTTACACTCTAACAAACGTGGTATCTTCAGTTAATTCGATAGTTGTTACATTGGTTCCCGGCTTATAAAAGGGATTTGTATATCCATTTTGTTTTAAAATTTTATTTACGTTTTCAGCTGAATTAAAATCAATTACATCAGAGCATGCCCAAGAAGGAATATCATCATATTTTGACATCAAAACAAAAAATTCATCATCCTGTTTAGAAGCAGTTTTTATGAACGATTCAGCTGCATAATCGTCAAGATTCTTAACCGCCCTTACAAGATCATCGCCGCCCCAAATGTTGCGACCGCCAGTATGGTTTGTTTTGCTATGTATGTCCTGATCTACAAAATAATCATATTAGTCCGGCGTCCCTTAAATCATTCTCAAAAAGATTTTGCTGTATTTTTGAGTAGTTCTTTCTGAGTTGATCTTCAAATTCATCAATCTGCAAAAACGGTATGCCGGTATAGTCGTTGTTATCTTCAAGATATTTTTTTATCGTATTGTAAAATAATAACTTATCTTCTGCTTTGCATTTTATTGAAATTCCCCAGTATACACTGTTTCCTTGGACAGCAATCATAAAAGCACGTTCATCATTTTTGCTTTTGTAAAAGCAAAACACCTCGTTGCCCTTAAAACTACTGTTAGGAAAAACTTTTAGATTTTCTTTTCTGTCAAAAACAAAACCCATAGTTTTACAAAGTGCATTTGTTATCGGTTCAACAAATTCCTCCGCAACTGCAAAAGAATAAGCAGACATATCTTCATATGGCTCCAAGTAATCATTCATAAGTGTTATCCTTACTATTATTTCCTCCTTAATGTGCATCTGAACCGCCGCCCCAAATCTTGCGACCGCCGGTATGGTTTGTTTTGTTATGTATGTCCTGATCTACAAAATGATCATATTAGTCCGGCGTATTTTAAATCATTATAAATAAGGTTCACCTGTCTTTTAGTAAAATTCCCCCTTAATTGATCTTGAAAATCATCTATCTCAAAAAAAGGAATACCTGTATAATCACTATTTTCAAACAGATCAGATTTAATTGTGTCATAAAAAAGCTTTTTATCCTCGGTTTTACATTTGACCGAAATTCCCCAAAAACCCTGACAACCCTCACAAGCAATCATAAACGCACGCTCATCACTTTTGCTTTTGTAAAAAATAAATTTCTCATCACCTTTAAAATAATGATTTGGAAAAGACTTGCGTTTTTCTTTTCTGTCAAAAACAAAACCCATGGTTTTACAAAGTGCATTCGTTATCGGTTCAACAAATTTCTCCGCAACTGCAAAAGAATAAGCAGACATATCTTCATATGGCTCTAAATAATCATTCATAAGTGCTATCCTTTCTATTATTTCCTCCTTAACGTGCATCTAAACCGCCGCCCCAAATCTTGCGACCGCCAGTATGGTTTGTTTTGTTATGTATGTCCTGATCTACAAAATGATCATATTAGTCCGGCGTATTTTAAATCATTATAAA
>NZ_JBCOMH010000029.1:0-15417 GCF_040924265.1 Ruminococcus sp. RTP21198st1_G1_RTP21198_201120 | reverse complement strand
GTGTTATACTATTCATGAGAGATAGGCTTCCTTTCTGATTTGTATTTGTGTGGTAACTTTATTTTATCAGATTTTTGTCTATCTCTCTTTTCTTTTTTCTTAATTTTGTCCAATATCTATTGTAGCACTACAGAAGTTGAAATAGCCCTTACATCACAATACTTGCGTTCATACAGATAATATGTTATAATATATAATGTATATTTATAAATCTAAAGGAGGTTTATTTATGGATCAGCTTATAAAATTACTGAAAAACAACGCCCGTATCACAAACAGCGAGCTTGCCGTTCTTCTCGATAAAACAGAAGAGCAGGTTGCAGCGGATATCGCCAAGCTTGAAGCAGACGGCGTAATAAAGGGCTATTCCGCGATCGTTGACGAAAGTGCCTATGACCCTAATTCAGTTTTCGCTCTTATAGAACTTAAAGTCACCCCACAGTCACAGTCAGGCTTTGACGAGATAGCAAACCAGATCGCAAGCTATGAGCAGGTGGAGTCCGTCCGCCTTATGTCAGGTGCTTATGATATAATCGTTGCCGTGAACGGTGCAAACATCAGGGATATCTCACAGTTTGTTTCCCAAAGACTTGCCACTATCGACGCTGTCCAGTCCACCGCCACACACTTCGTGCTAAAGGTCTATAAAGACAACGGCATCATGATAAGCACAGATGATAAAGACGAAAGAGGTTTGATCTCCCCATGATAGATTATAATAAAGTGCTTTGCCCTGCCATAAAGGAAATGAAGCCCTCAGGTATCAGAAAATTTTTCGATATCGCTCAGCAGCTAGAGGGCGTTATCTCCCTTGGCGTTGGCGAGCCTGACTTCAAAACTCCGTGGCTAATACGTCAGGAAGCTATCTCCACCCTTGAAAAAGGCAAGACCTGCTATACCGCAAACGCAGGACTTATAGCACTCCGTGAAGAGATAGCCAAGTATTTTCAGCGTACTATCCACACAAGCTATGACCCTAATAAGGAAATAATCGTCACTGTTGGCGGCTCTGAAGCTATCGACCTTACCATAAGATGCCTTATCCAACCCGGTGATGAAGTCCTTATAGTCGAACCGTCCTTTGTCTGTTATCGTCCTATCGTCTCACTATGCGGCGGCGTTCCAGTGGTCATAGAAACAAAGGAAGAAAACGAGTTCCGACTTACAGCAGACGAGCTTCGTGAAAAAATAACCGACAAAACCAAGCTCCTTGTCCTGCCCTATCCTAATAACCCAACAGGTGCGATAATGCGCCGTGAAGATCTTGAAGCTATCGCAAAGGTGCTTAAAGATACCAATATCATGATAGCCTCAGACGAGATATATTCCGAGCTTACATATTCAGGCAAGCATTGCTCTATCGCAGAAATAGAGGGTATGCGTGAGCGCACTATCGTCATAAACGGCTTTTCCAAAAGCTTTGCAATGACAGGCTGGCGGCTTGGCTTCCTTGGCGGACCAAAAGAGATAGTGTCCCAAATGCTCAAGCTTCATCAGTACGCTATCATGTCCTCCCCTACTGTCAGCCAGTATGCCGCTATCGTTGCCATGCACAGTTGTCAGAAGGATATAGATGCCATGCGTAACGAGTATAATATCCGCCGTCGCTTTGTGGTGGATTCTTTCAATAAGCTTGGTCTTAAATGCTTTGCACCACAAGGCGCATTCTATGTTTTCCCTTGTATCAAAAGCACAGGCATGACAAGCACCGACTTCTGCGAAAAGCTTGTGTACACCAAAAAGGTAGCCGTCGTGCCGGGAGATGCTTTCGGCGAGTGCGGAGAGGGCTATGTGCGTGTCTCCTACGCCTATTCCCTTAACCACCTGAGAGAGGCTATCAAACGTATCGGAGAATTTTTAGAGGATATCAAAAATGGTAACGTGCAGTAATTTAAAAATAAAAGCCTACGGAAAAATAAATCTTGCATTGGATATCGTTGGTAAACGTGATGACGGCTACCATATGCTAAATACTGTCATGCAGTCAGTGTCCTGCTTCGACCTCTTGGACTTCACACTCTCTGAGGGCGAGGGCATAGAGCTTACCTGCAAACTTGACAGCTTTCCAAAAGGCGAGGATAATATCATCACAAAAGCCTACCATGCCTTTGCCGACTTCACCCATATTGACTTCGGCTGTAAAATAACAGTGAACGTGGAGAAAAATCTCCCCTCACAAGCAGGCATGGGCGGAGGAAGTGCAGACGCCGCCGCTACCCTTAGAGCCTTGGACTTCATGTTTGATACAAGGCTCACCGATGAACAGCTCTGCTCCATAGGCGTGGCTCTGGGTGCAGACGTGCCTTTCTGTATTACAGGCGGCACAAGGCTCTGTCAGGGCGTTGGCGAAATAATGAGCAACCTGCCCTCACCCGACTGCGCTTTCGTAATAATAAAACCCGACGTGGGTATCTCCACCCCCGAAGCTTTCAAAAAGTATGACAGCATTTCAAACCCAAAACGCTGTAATATGGACGTCCTGCTGAGATATATCGGCGGCGGAAAGCTTTTCGGCATATGCTCAAACCTTTTCAATGTGCTGGAATATGCCGCCGACCGTGATGAGATATCTCATGCAGTGCAGGAGCTTAAAAACAGCGGAGCTCTCTCCGCCCTTATGACAGGAAGCGGCTCAGCCGTTTTTGGAGTTTTCCCCGATATTGCTTCCGCACAAACAGCCGCAGAAAAGCTGTCAGGCTGGAGCTATAAGTGTGTTTGTCAGCCTGTAAAACAGGGCTGGGAATTTGTATATTAATGAGGTGAAATAATTGAGCAGAAATAAATGCAGAATTTGCGGATACCGCTTTAAAAGCGATGATGAGATAATTTGTCCTGAGTGCTTCACAGCCCGTGACGAGGATATAAGCTGTAACAGCCTTTCAGATGACCTGCACTCTCATGATCTCCGTGCAGATAACGAGCAGGACGGCTGGTTCGGACAGTCTGAAAATGACACCTTCAAAGAAGAAAAGAACGATTTCGTTTCCGAGGAACGTAAAGAGGAAGCAAGGGACGAGAATTTCCAAAGCACCTATACCCCACCTAAAAAACCGACCCCTCCCCCAAGCTATTCAGGTTCAAGAGCCGAAAAGCTTGCCGCCCTCAATAACTACAGCCAACAGCGTACAAGCTATAGCCGCCCAAACAACAGCTCCTATAGCTTCAACGCCACGAACATAAACCACTCTAACAAAAAGAATGGCGGCAAAGGCTGTGCCACCGCCGTTGTGGTCATAATAATCCTTATGGCTATCCTCCCAACTATCATAGGCTTTGTCTCATCAAAAATAATTTAAAGCAAATATGACGACTATAACTATGACTACGATTATGACGATACCTATAGTGAAGCCGAAGATGACTACACCGACCATTCCAACCTCTATGTAGCGCAAGACGCTGAGGACGGTACCTACAGCGTTCAGTATCAAGGCTATACCCTCACCGAACGCAAAGTAAGCGACCTGACCGATGAGGAAAGAAACTCCCTTTCAGGCGGTATTATAAGCGGTGACACAGTATGGGAAATAGACCTCGACCTTGATGTTAATATCAGCGATAGCAACAGACAGGTAAAATTCACCTTTGCCTACAACACCGCCTATGACGAAAACGATAATTCGTTTTTCTCAAACAACTTCTTCCCCGGTGAAAGCGACTATGAAGACGATATGACCTATACGATCAAGTTCCTTGTCCCAGCCGATTCAAAGCGCACCACGTTCACAGCCTGCTTCCAGAATGACGATTTTATAACAGATTCATTCCAGTTCAATATCCCCCTTGACGAAAACACAGACTCATCAGGCGACCTATCCTCTGACTCCTACACCAAAATAGGCGGAGCTGACACAGCGGCATGAACGATATCCTTAAAAGCTGTACCCTCTGCCCAAGAGAGTGCAAAGTGAACAGATACGAGCATAAAGGCTTCTGCGGTGAAACTGCCAAAGTAAGGATAGCCCGAGCCGAGCTTCATATGTGGGAAGAACCTTGTATCAGTGGCACAGAAGGCTCAGGAACAGTATTTTTCTCAGGATGCTGTCTGAAATGCTGTTTCTGCCAAAACTACGAGATATCCGCTGAGGGCAAAGGCTTTGAGCTTACCGAGCAAGAACTTGCAGACACTTTTCTGCGGCTTCAATCAAGGGGCGCAAACAACATAAACCTCGTCAATCCCACCCATTTCGTTCCGCAAATAATCAAAGCGCTCGACCTCTGTAAAGAGAAGCTCACTATCCCCGTGGTCTATAACAGCGGCGGATATGAAAAGCCCCAAACGCTGGAGCTTCTTCGTGGCTATGTGCAGATATTTTTACCCGACCTTAAATATTTTGATCCTACACTTTCGGATAAATATTCCAAAGCCGCAGACTATTTTGAAAACGCCGCTGCTTCAATACATAAAATGGCGGAGCTTTCAGGCAAGCCAGCCTTTGACGAAAAAGGCATAATGCAGAGCGGCACAATAGTCCGCCACCTTGTCCTCCCTACCCACCGTAAAGACTCCATAAAGCTTATGGAGTGGCTAGGCAAAAATTTTGCCAAAAACGAGATAATGATAAGCCTCATGAGCCAGTTCACCCCCGTGTATAAAGCCTTTGACTACAAAGAGCTTTGCCGTAAGACATCAACTTTCGAGTATAACACCGTCATTGACGCCGTGAACAAATACGGTTTTGAAGGTTTTGTCCAAAGCCGCACATCCGCCGCCAAAGATTTTATCCCCAAATTTTATGACGAAAAATACTACTGATATCCAATTTTTTATCGGACTGCCATGCTAACACAGACAGCCCGATATTTTTGTAATAAAATTGTTATACATTCCCTATTGACATTTTGAACAAAAAAGTTTATAATGTTAATGTAAGTTTGGTAAAACAAACTTGAATGGGGTAACTTATGGGGTAAACATTAGTCACCAACCGTAAAAAGGGCAGCAAAATTGCCGCCTGCATATAAGTTATCGAAAAGAGGTCATGCAAATGTCAAAGGCTTTCGGTTCAAGATATTCCATTGAAAATTCCGAGGAAGCAAAGGAGTATTTTGAGTTTGTAAAGGACCTGCTTGACAGCGATGTTGTAAACGAAATGAAAAATTTTCGTCATCACTATAGTACGACTTGCTATCAGCATTGCATCAATGTATCATACTATAACTATCTCGTTTGCAGAAAATTGGGACTAAATTCAAGATCCGCAGCAAGAGCAGGTCTGCTTCACGATCTGTTTCTTTATGATTGGCGTGATCGTGAGAAGAAAAAAGGCGAAATGCCTCACGGAATGACCCACCCAAAGGTCGCACTCAACAATGCGAAACAGCATTTTGAGATAGGCAAGCGTGAGGAGGATATGATAGTCAAGCATATGTGGCCGCTGACCCTGAAATTCCCTAAATACGCTGAATCTTACGTTATCGTGTGTATCGACAAATACACCGCAATGTTGGAAATAGGCTCTTATTTGGGTCAGAAAATGAAAGAAAAAGCGAAAGCAATGCGAACAAAACAGCATTAAACCAAAGCGGACAGGCACACACCTGTCCGCTTTCAGTTTGTTGACAAAGCCCTAAATAAATGTACAATTGATCGTACACTTGTATAAATGCAAAAAGACCGTCCCTAAGATAAGGGACGGTCTTTCCCGTTTATCAGGCAAAATAAACGGATATTGGTGTTTAGTGAATGTCGTTGTAAAGTGCAATGTAATCCTTGGCGGACTTTGTCCAACTGAAATTCTGCTTGAGCGCAGTGTTCACAAGCCTGCCCCACTTCATCTTGTCATCATAGTATGCCCTGGCTCTTACAACAGCGTCAAGCATATCATGTGCGTTGTAGGACTTGAAAGTAAAGCCGTTTCCATTCTTGTCGCCTGCGTCATGGATACTGTCTCTCAAACCGCCTGTCTCTCTTACGATAGGTATAGTACCATATCTCAGAGCGATCATCTGAGCCAAACCGCAAGGCTCGCTCTGCGACGGCATAAGGAACATATCCGCACCAGCGTATATCTTCTTGGACAGCTCAGGCACAAAACCAATGGTCAGACCCACTCTGTCAGGATAACGATAATGCATTTCGCTGAAAAAGTCCTCGTATATCTTCTCGCCCGAACCAAGAATAGCAAACTTGCAGCCAAGCCTGATGATGTCCTCAAACACATACTTGATAAGGTCAAGACCCTTGTGTGAAACAAATCTCGTTACGATACCGATAACAGGCTCTTTTCCATGTGCCATGCCAAGCTCGCTGAGTAAAGCGTGCTTGCAAACAGCCTTACCCGTCTTGTCATTCAAACTATAATTCTTAGCAATAACAGGATCAGTTGCAGGATCATAGATCTTCTGATCTATTCCGTTGAGTATTCCGCAAAGCTTGTATTGCTTGTTCACAAGCTCCCTGTCAAGACCATGTGAATACCACGGATCAAGTATCTCCCAAGCATAGCTTGGCGAAACTGTCGTCACCTTGTCAGCCGTTTCAATAGCAGCCTTCATAAAGTTCACATCACCGTCATATGAAAGCAGATCCGTATGATAAAGCGGAATGCCCATTATGTCGTTGATAAGTTCTAAGCCATATTGTCCCTGATACTGAATATTGTGTATGGTAAATACCGTCTTGATATCCTCATAACCCTGCTGATAGCGGTAGAAAATATCATAATAAACAGGAACAAGTGCCGTCTGCCAGTCATTGGCGTTTATAACATTTGGCTTAAAGTCGATGTACCTCAGCAACTCGAGAACTGCCCTTGAGAAGAATATAAATCTCTCAGCATCATCATAAAAGCCATACAGACCGTTTCTCTGGAAGTAATACTCATTATCCAGAAGATAATAAGTCACTCCGTTCACAACGCCTGTAAAAACGCCGCAGTATTGATTTCTCCATGCCACCGGCACAGTGAAATTCGTAACATATGTCAGCTTGTCCTTAAGCTCCTGCCTGATAGAGCTGTAATAAGGTATCACGACTCTGCAATCGTGACCCTCGGCATTGATAGCCGCAGGCAGTGAGCCTGCAACATCAGCCAATCCACCTGAAGCAATAAAAGGCAAAGCCTCACTTGCAGTATAAAGTATGTTCATATCCGAACCCTCTTTCCTAAGTCATTGCGACCTTTTTATACAGAAGCTCCCTTTCCTACATACATAGGATACTGTGGCGAGCTTGTAAGGATATGGTTTTCACAGATAGAAACGTTCTTGTCTGTGATAAGATAGTTAAGCTCAGCATTGTCACCAACAACAGTGCCCTGCATAAGGATACAGTTCTTGACCTTTGCACCCTTGCCTACCTTAACGCCTCTGAACAGTACAGAGTTCTCTACCTCGCCCTCTATGATACAGCCGTCAGCAATAAGAGAATTTGATACCTTGCTGTCCAGATCGTACTTAACAGGAGCGTTGTCGCTTACCTTTGTGTAGATAGAACGCTTTGGAACGAACAGCTTGCGTGCATTCTCAGGCTCAAGCAGAGCCATGTTTGACTTAAAGTAGCTTTCAGGGCTGTTGAGCTTGCTGAAATAGTTATCGTACTCGTAGATCTTTATCTTAAGCTCTCTGCACTTCTCCTGAAGAATATTTCTCTCAAAGCTTACATTTCCTCTAGCCATTGCGTCATTAACAGTTTCAATAAGGAAATCCATTGACATAACGAACACATTAAGGCTAGTCGTGCAAGTTCCGCTGATGTCAGGATTGATAAGAACAGAAGTTACGTTCTTGTCAGCGTCAACGTTGAATACTGTTGAAGTCTTTATATCATCAGAGCTGTAAACGCCAGTGTGTGCAACAGCAGTAATATCAGCACCGCTCTCGATGTGAGCCGCAACGATAGGCTTGTAATCAATATTAGTTACAACGTCACAGTCTGAAAGGATAACATATTTAGCTCTTGAGTGCTTGATAAAGCTCATCGCACCATAAAGAGCCTCGATCCTGCCTCTGTAAAGAGTGCTTTCAACGTTGCCGAATGGAGGCAGAATGTAAAGTCCGCCCTTTTTTCTGGCCAGATCCCACTCTCTTGCAGAGCCGAGGTGATCCAGAAGTGACTGATAGTTAGATTTTGTTATAACACCGACCTCGCTTATGCCGCTGTTTACCATGTTAGACAGTGGGAAGTCGATAAGGCGGTATCTTCCGCCGAACATTACAGAACCCATAGTTCTGTTCTTTGTCATGTCGCCAAGAGTCGTGTCGTGCATATTAGCGAAAACAAGACCCAGTACGTTACCCATATTTACATCCATGTTTACTCGGTCCTTTCTTAGATATTCTCGTAAATTATTGCCTTTGGTGCAACAACACTGCCGTCAGAAACAGTCAGATTATTGCCCACTACAGCAACGCCCCATGAGTCCTTGTCCTCGATAGTTTCAGGTCTTGCACCGATCTGAGCGTTCTCACCGATAACAGTGTTCTCGCCAACGATAGCATACTCGACCTTTGCACCCTTCTTGACAACTGCGCCAGGCATAAGGATAGAATCCAGTATCTCAGCGCCTTCCTCAACAGTAACGCCGTCAGAGATCATTGAGAACTCGACTGAACCGTCGATAACGCAGCCCTCTGTTACCATAGAGTTCTGTACCTGAGCGTTCTTGCCTATGCTCTGAGGTGGCATAACAGGGTTTCTTGAGTATATCTTCCAGCTTGTATCATAAAGATCGATAGGAATGTTAGGATTGATAAGGTCCATATTAGCTTCCCAAAGAGAATCTATAGTTCCAACGTCCTTCCAGTAGCCGTCAAAACGATAAGCCACAAGCTTCTCGCCTGCTTCTCTCATGTCAGGGATAATGTTCTTGCCGAAGTCCTTTGAAGCTTCCTTGTCGTTCTCATTAGCGATAAGATAAGCTTTCAGCTTCTTCCAAGTGAATATGTAAATACCCATTGAAGCAAGAGTTGAACGAGGGTTCTTTGGCTTCTCCTCGAAGTCTATGATGTTGTCGTCCTCGTCGGTTATCATGATACCGAAACGTGACGCCTCTTCCTTTGGAACGTCCAGAACAGCGATAGTAGCGTCAGCGTTCTTAGCTTTGTGATATTCAAGCATCTTGTTGTAATCCATTTTATAGATATGGTCGCCTGAAAGAACAACAACATACTCAGGGTCATATCTGTCTACAAAAGCGATATTCTGATAAATAGCGTTTGCAGTACCCGAATACCAATCAGCGCCTGAAGCTGTCTGATAAGGAGGAAGCACATGAACGCCTCCGTGTATTCTGTCAAGATCCCAAGGCTGACCGTTTCCAATGTACTCATTGAGTACCAATGGCTGATACTGTGTCAGCACGCCCACTGTGTCGATACCTGAATTGATACAGTTCGAGAGAGGAAAATCAATGATACGATACTTAGCACCGAAAGGTACTGCCGGTTTTGCAACGCTCTGTGTCAGGGCATACAATCTGCTTCCCTGACCGCCTGCCAGCAGCATTGCAACACATTCTTTTTTGTTGAACATAATTAATTCACCCACCAATTTTTATTAAGTCTATATTACTCAGCCTTTTTAGCTGTGGACTTCTTAGTTGTTTTCGCCTTAGCGGCTTTCTTGACAGCAGTTTTCTTAGCCGCTGTCTTTGTTTTTTTCTTTCCCTCTGCCTTTTTCTCAGGCACAGGTCTTTCCTCTTTCTTCACCGTGAAATACATACAAGAGAACGCAGGAATATCGATGCAGACTGACTGGTCAAAGCCGTGCATCTTAACATCTACCGCCTTGACAGTACCGTTCGTGCAAGGGGATCCGTCAACAGAAGACGAGTTGAACACCTCTGTATAGCTGCCCCAGTAAGGAACGCCAAAGCAGTATGACTTTCTTTCCACAGGAACGAAGTTGCAAACCACGATGACCTCTCCGCCGTTTTTGTCAAAACGTCTGAAGATGATGATACTCTGCTTGAAATCGTCATTTGATATCCAGCTAAAGCCCTCCCAAGAGAAATCTCTTTCCCAGAACTGAGGGTGGTCAAGATAGAAATGATTGAGGTTCTTGGAGTAGTTCAGATAATTGCGGTGGTTCTCATATTCGTCCACCATGAACCATTCCAGACCATTCTCGTAATCCCACTCTCTGAACTGAGCAAAATCAGCACCCATGAACAGAAGCTTCTTACCTGGGTGAGCCATCATATAAGCCATGAACAGCTTGCACTGCTTGAACTTATTGTCGATATCTCCACCATACATTTTATTTACCAATGAAGCCTTACCATGCACTACCTCATCATGAGAGATAGGCAAAATAAAGTTTTCAGAGAAAGCATAGAAGAATGAGAACGTGAGCATATCATGATGAAAAGCTCTGTCAATAGGGTCAAGAGCCATATATTTGAGCATATCATTCATCCAGCCCATGTTCCACTTGAAGTTGAAGCCAAGACCGCCGTCGCTCGCAGGCTTTGTTACCATAGGCCATGAAGTTGACTCTTCGGCTATCATAAGGGTATTAGGGTTTCTTCCGAACACAGCGGTATTGAGATCCTTGAAGAACTGAACGGCTTCAAGATTTTCCTTGCCGCCGAACTTGTTAGGCGTCCACTCTCCGTCACGTCTGTCATAGTCAAGATAAAGCATAGACGCAACAGCGTCAACTCTCAGACCGTCAACGTGATATTTTTCTATCCAGTAAAGAGCGTTTGAGATAAGGAATGACTTTACCTCGCCCTTTGAATAATCGAAAACTCTCGTTCCCCAAGTGAGGTGATCTGCCTTTTTCGGGTCAGAGTATTCATATGACGGACCTCCGTCAAACTCGAACAGTCCTGCCTCATCTCTAGGAAAATGCGCAGGCACCCAATCAAGGATAACGCCTATTCCCGCCAAATGGAAAAGGTCTATCATTTTCATGAAGTCATAAGGCGTGCCGAAACGTGAAGTCGGCGCAAAATAGCCGATACCCTGATAGCCCCAAGAGCCGTCAAAAGGATATTCCGCCAGCGGCATAAGCTCGATATGAGTATAGCCCATTTCCTTTATATATGGGATTATAGTATCTGCAAATCTAACATATGAGAAATATTTTCCGTCAGGACAAGCCTTCCATGAATTGAGATGTACCTCATAGATATTCATAGGACAATTGTAGATATCCTTAGACTTCTTCTCGGTCATCCACTTTTTATCGCTCCAAAGATAATCGTCTATATCGAAAACCTTTGAGCCGGTGTTCGGAGCGACCTCCATGTGTGTGCCGTACGGATCAGCCTTATAATGGGTCTTGCCGTCACAGCCGTGGATACAGTATTTATATGTATCATAAGTCTGAAGTCCTGTAACAAAAGCCTCCCACACCTCTGAGTCGTCTATCTTCTCCATTGGAGTGGCATTTTCGTCCCAGTCATTGAAATCTCCCACAACAGAAATGCCCTCAGCGTGTGCTGCCCAGACTCTGAAATAATATCCTTCTATGCCGTCTTTCTCTCCCTTATGACAGCCAAGAAACTTATATGTTTCGCAGTTTGTGCCATTGTGGAAAAGATAGAGCGGCAGTTCATAATCCTTTGGAATAATATCTATCATAATTCAGCCTCCCTTGTCTTTTTGTGAAAACCGCTGAATAATTTCGGTGTTTCATACTTACATTTTAATCTTTTTTGAACAAATTTGCAATAGTTTTAGTAGTTATTCTCGTATTCGCACATATTTCAACAGATAGTTTTATATATTTTGCACAATAGATTTTATATAATAACATAGAAAAAGTAAAGTCAAAGTATACAAAAGTAAAAAATTGCAGGCAAAAGTCGGCAAAGTCATTTACATTCATTCTTCATTCTCGTCACGAAGGAAAATTTTTGCGGCAATAATAGTTATATCGTCACGCCTGCCTCCTGTTCGCTGAGCAAGCGCCTTTGCGCCAAGCGCCGTGACTATCTCCTGAGCGTTCATTCCGTTACAGCGGAGTATCTCTCGTGCTGTAGCGTCCTCGACACCGTCTGAGGTCATAAGCAGAACGTCCCCGTCAAAGAGCTTAAGCTCGCTCACATCAGGTGTACACTCCGCAAGTATCCCAGCAGGAAAAGCCTGTCCGCCGATAGCTTTAAGACCGCCGTCACGGAAAAGAAAGCTTTGCGCCGCACCCGATTTAAGAAACTGCACCGTTCCGCCATTAAGCTCCAGCCGCATTATATCAAGGGTCGCAAAAGATTCCTCCCAGCCCTTAACTCTGAGCATGGAATTTATAAGCCTATGGGCTGTCTGCATAGACATTCCCGATCGTATGAGCCTTGTAACAAGACTTACGGAAAACAATGAATCCAGTCTCGCTCTTTTTCCTGTTCCCATGCCGTCTGAAAGGACGATATACTTTTCGTTGACGCTTGAATCGAAGACTTCAAAGCTGTCTCCCGAATATTCTCCGCTTGACGAAGCTGAAAAGCTTTTTATATCAACTGTGAATTTCGGTATTTCCGCAAAGGACATTCTGGTTATATTATCCACCTTGACTATCACAGGCATATCAAGGTCATAATCTATCATTTCTGAAAGCGTTGCTGTGAGCCTTACAAGATCACCCCTGAACTGCGCAGTTATAAAAACGTCCACACGCTGACAAAGGTTTTCGTCTATGTAAACGCAGGCTTTCACATTTGGATAGCCAAGGTTTGAGAAATGCTCCCTTACTCTTGCTGAAAGCTGAGGATCAACGCTTCTCACCTGACCTGCCCTGAAAGAAAGGTCGGATAAGATATCCTCCATGGAGGAAAGCTGTTCGCTTAAAAACTCACGCATTTCACGAACTCTCATGCTGTCGGCACGTTCTGCCACAAAGTCGGTATACAATTCATTGAAGCTTTTGCAAAGAAGCGACTTTCTCACACAGCCTCCCAAATGCTTTTCAACGTCGTCAAGGCTGAGGTTATTATATGTACAAACTATACTTTCAAGCTTTGAAAAGCTGTCATCAAGCTGTACACAACGCTTACTGCACACTGAGTACATATCGCAATCGGTACAAACAACAGATCGTACACGCTTTGACAATGTAGCTTCCTTTGAGCGTTTATCTATCGCCGCAGTGACCATTGTAAGCTGACCTCTGATACCGCCCAGAGTTCTCGAAGCCATATTGAGCTTTGAAGAAGTGGTCTGCCCTACAAGGTCAACGGAATTTTTCACTCCCACCACTTTTTTTGCCACCCTTTTTATCACAGGAACAGGCAGGGCGATAAAAAGCACAGAGCCTATAAGCAAATCAGCAAACATTGAAAATGTATCACCGTTCACGCCCATTGCCACAAGGCTCACAAGTGAAACTGCAAGGAAAACAAGCACTATCACAAGAGAGCCGAATTGCAGAAAAGCTCCGCAAATAAGTCCTGACGTGGCAAGCAAAAGTGTATTTCTCGCAAGTGACGGAGTACAAAGGAGTACACCGCAGGTGGTCAATGCGCCAACAACTGCACCGCCTATATTTCTATACTTTCGCACTGCCATAAGCATAAACAAAGTGCCTGCTATCCTGCCCAGGTTCACCACATGGAGCGGTGCGGCAGTGATGGTCGAGATAAACATAATATAAAGTATAGCTGTGAAAACTCCGTTTATTCCTGTGAGGTCAAAAACACCGCTTCGGTTTCTTTGACGTTTTACGGTCAGTGCAATAAAAACAACACAGCCACACATGAGCGAGCTTATCATTCGCAGTGAAGCCGTATATGTATCCGACGGCATTGCAACCGACATTACACAGCTGAAAAGAAGCATTGCTCCTGTTGTGAGGAGCGACACAAAAACGGGGTCGTCCTTATGGTCAGCAGAGGGCATCACAAGCCTTACCGCCCCTATAACAAGTATCGCACAAAGCTGAACGATACCCTCTGAGAATGTTCCGCTTACAAAATATGCAAGTGCTGAGCCTAAAAAAGCAGGTATCACATTAGTTCCCGAAAGCACTGCCACCGCCACGTTCATTGACGAGGGGAAGCCTAAGATCTTTCCGAAGCTTGCCGCAAACGCTGCTGCCGCCGATAAAACAGCCATAAGTACATTCGTTTTGCCTGAGGTATGAAATTTTGCCGTATGCCGTATTTTTTCCATTGCTTATCACGTCCTATGTTTCCAAAATGTAATAATTACATTTTAGCAGGACTATCAAGCGAAAGGTGTCGCAATATGGGCTTGAAATTGAAATACTGACCAAATTTACGGACAGATCTCATAACTTTCAACGTCATGAAAATCTGATGTAGAAAACGCAGATAATATAAAGCAATATGGAGCAAAACGAACGAGCAAAGCGGGACGTCGGGGGCGCCGTCCCCTACATTTAATGTGCGGATAACGCAAGCAGATGTAAATGCAGGGTTTAGCTGTACAAAATTATGTACAATTAGATAAGCTTTCTAAGGGTTTCGGAAAAGGTTATGAATTGTTCCATGGAAAGAGCTTCAGGACGGACGGAGGCAGGCAGGTCGCTTTGCTCTATCGCCTGATTTACTATAGATTTATCTATGCCCATTGATGATGATACGGAATTTGAGAGGGTCTTTCTTCGCTGTGAAAATGCTCCCCTAGCGACTTTAAAAAAGAACTTTTCGTCCGTCACGCCCTCGGGGGTCTTATCACGGATATCAAACCTCACCACGCAGCTGTCAACGTTAGGCGAGGGCATGAAGCTTCCTCGTGATACGTTGAAAAGCAGTTTCGGTACAGAAAAATAATTTATTGCCACTGTGACTGCTCCCATATCTCTTGTACCCATAGGGGCACAAAGACGTGTGCCTGCTTCTTTCTGCACCATGACAGTAACAGACTTTATGGGCAGACGTTCTTCAAGGAGCATCATTAATATGGGCGAGGTTATATAGTAAGGCAGATTTGCACAAACGGCAACGTCCATGCCCTGAAATTCCTCGGCAATAAGCTTATGGAGGTCAGTTTCCATGACGTCGGCGTTTATTATCTTCACATTGTCATATTCTGCAAGAGTTTCTGCAAGGACCGGCATAAGCCTGTCGTCAATTTCGATAGCCACCACCTTGTCGGCACGCTTGGCAAGCTCGTTTGTGAGAACGCCTATGCCTGTGCCTATCTCGATTATGCCGAAGCCTTTTTTTGCATTGCCCATTTCGGCTATCTTGGGGCAAACGGAGGGATTCACCAGGAAGTTCTGACCGAGAGCCTTGGAGAAAGTGAAATTATGTCTTGCGAGAACATCTTTTATCACACTTATATTAGAAAGATTATCCATTTATTAATACACCTCAGATTAACTGATAAATCGACAAAAAATTAACAAAATAATTATATCATATTAACAAAAGATTGTCAACTGATTTGGAAAAGAATAATATTCCTATGAAGTAAGGAATGACCCAGCGGAGCGATTTCTGCTTTGCAGAAATCCGACGTCCCGACCCCCTCGCACGTCTTTGTACATCTGCATGACTTTATGGTAAATTC
>NZ_JBCOMH010000028.1:0-18345 GCF_040924265.1 Ruminococcus sp. RTP21198st1_G1_RTP21198_201120 | reverse complement strand
TTTGCGCTGTCTACTTGACAGGGGGCGGGTCAGTGTGAGTGCCGTCGATTTTTTTGCTATAGCAGAAAAGCTCTTAGATCACAGGAACGATCTAAGAGCTTTTTTATTTTGTTATTTTATGATTCATCATGATGTGCTTTTGACGGCAAAATTACGTTATTCGTATAACAATAAATAACTATTTTACGGCTCTTTTTAAGCTTTGCTTTGTCGAATTTCGTCAAATCCTCTATTTTACGAAAATATTCAATTATCAAGTTGCAATTCTATAAGTTATCTTATACGATTCATATATTCCGCTTTCTGCTCAAAAGACGAGTGAACATAGCGATCAAGTGTAATACTTACATTACTATGTCCCAGTATTTCTGACAAAGCTTTTACATCAAAACCGAGTTTTATGCAATTTGTGGCAAAGAAATGTCTTATAGCATGAAAATGTACTGACGGTAAATTTCCGTTTTTTAAAATCTTGGCAAACCTATATTGTATCGTCCTTGGTTCTATTGGCTTTTTCTTGTTAGAAAGTATGTAATTATCATTATCTCCTCTGTTGTTTTTCAAAAGCTCTAAAACACATTTTGGAATGGGAATTTTTCTTTTTGAAGACTCGCTTTTCGGTTCTGCAAGCATAAGCTTAGTTTTGCATAGCCCATTCTTTACTTGTATTCTTTGCAAAGTCTTATTCACACTTATGAAACCCTGTTCAATGTCAATGTTTTCCCATTTTAAGGCACAAAGTTCACCTATTCGTAAACCCGTTACTCTTGAAAGATAAATTCCTATAGATGTAAGATCATTCTTTTGAGCCAGTATATCACACAGCTTTTTGTCTTCATCGTCATTCAATATTCTTATTTCAACTCTGTGTTTCTTCGGCATTACAATACCGTCCATGATATTATCTATCTTATAAGTTTTATACGCATATTTGAAAATAGATTTCATAAGAACTAAAATGTCAGTAATATAACGATTCGAGAGATTTTCCTGCTGTTTTCTTCTGATAAAATCATATATATCGTCATTGGTTATTTTACATATACATTTCTGCCCAAAGAAAGGCAGAATATGTTTGTCAGCTTTTAAAATATAATTTGCAGCGGTTGATTCTTTTATGCGTATTGTGACAGTGCCAAACCATTCCTCATACACTTCTGTGAATGTTTTTCTTATTTGCGTTTTAGATATAAGATCAATGTGATATTTTTTCATTTTTGCAATTACTTCATCATGCGTTTTGCCGAAAAAAGCATGATATTTTCGTTTTGATCCTGATGTATCCAAAAATACCCTTCCCTCATATCTTCCGTCTTTTCTGAGATAAACATTTCGATAATTCATCTTAAGCCCTCCAAATTTCAGTAAGTTTTTTCATATATATTGTAAGTTTTGCTGTTTTTAATTCTATTTCTACATTTTTTGTTCATACTTATTGACAAATACAGTAATAAGGTGTATAATAACATAGGTAAACAAAAATTTACTTTTGAGCTTATGTGCATCTGTTATTAAATTATATGTCCTATATTTTCGATTTTAAAGTGCATATTATTATGACAAGCTTTTTTCGTAAAATAGAGGATTTGACGAAAAGGGGATAACTGGCAATGTACAAGATCGACCCGATAGTAAAAAAGATCAGTTCGGAAATAGTTGTCTGCACGGGTGATCAAAAGCTTGAGTATTGTTCAGGTATTGAATTATCAAAAGCTCAATTTGATAAGAGATATGTTATTGATATGATCTATGCAGAGAATGAAAGAATAATCATTGTTCTGAAAGAGGCTGATATAAACAGCACTGATTGGTGTCAGGATAAGGACGTTGGGTTCTTTTAGGTGTGTGTAGAAAATATGTCTGATAAGAAAAAACATATTATTGCGTTAGTTCTATTTTATGGTTATATATCTATTTTGCTTTGGATAACGATATTTAGCAGACAAAGTCCTACAGGAAAAAATATGTTGATGCATCCATTATGGGAGTATATTGCATTATTCAAAAATATTAGCTGGCATGCAGCTCGTGATATCGTTATGAATATGCTATTATTTATACCTTATGGATTTTTATTTTCGTGTGCTTATGTCAAATATAGAAAATACACTATTATTTTGGCGATTGCTTTATCTGTGTTTATAGAAATAATTCAATTGATTTTCCAACTTGGATGGTCAGAAATTGATGATGTTGTTAATAATACCATTGGGGCATTTATTGGATACAAAGTTTATGGAAGGACGATCAAAAAATGAATATTCCATTTTCACCACCGGATATTACTGAAGCGGAAATAAATGAGGTCGCAGAAGCGCTTCGTTCTGGTTGGATCACAACTGGTCCTAGAACAAAAGAACTTGAGAAAAGGCTGTCTGAGTATTGCCATACTAGCAAGACTGTTTGTTTAAATTCTGCAACAGCGGCAGAGGAGCTTAATTTCAGAATATGCGGAATTGGTGACGGTGATGAGGTGATCGTTCCTGCGTATACATATACTGCGACTGCATCTGCTGCAATACATTGTGGTGCAAAAGTAGTATTTGTGGATAGTCAGAAGGATTCTACAGAAATGGATTACGATAAAGTAGCTGCTGCTATTACTGAAAGAACAAAGGCAATCGTAGCGGTTGATCTTGCAGGAATTGTTGCTGATTATGATAGATTATATAGTATCGCAAATAACAAAAGAACGCTGTTCAATGCCAGAAAAGGCAATGATCTGGGTGCAAAGATTCAACAGACATTGGGAAGAGTTTTGATATTCTCAGATTGTGCTCATGGACTTGGTGCATCAAGAAACGGAAAAATGACAGGTTCTATTGCTGATTTTACGTCATTTAGTTTTCACGCAGTGAAAAATTTTACAACCGCTGAAGGCGGTGCAGCCACATGGAGAGATATTTCTGGAGTTGATAATGAGGAAATATATCATCAGTATCAGCTTTACAGCCTTCATGGACAGAGTAAAGATGCACTTGCTAAAACACAGCTTGGCGCGTGGGAATACGATATTGTAGGTCCTTGGTATAAGTGCAATATGACTGATATTATGGCAGCAATTGGTTTAGTGCAGCTTCAAAGATATGACTCTCTTTTACAGAAACGACGTAATATTATAAGAAGATATGATGAAATGTGTAATGAACTGGGTGTTATGCACCTAAATCATTATACAGAAAGTTCGAGTTCATCAGGGCATCTTTATCTTACACGTGTTCCAGGAATAAGTGATGAACAGCGTAGAGATATCATTATAAAGCTTGCTGAAATGGGTGTAAGTACAAACGTGCATTATAAACCGCTTCCAATGATGTCTGCGTATAAAAAAATGGGCTGGGATATCAAAGATTTTCCAAATGCGTATGCTTATTATGAAAACCTTATTACTTTACCACTTCATACGAAGCTTAGTGATGAAATGGTTGAGTATGTAATCAAATGCTTTAAAAAAGTTATTAAGGAGTACATTAAGTAAAAGTATGAAAGTTATACATAGTACAAAAAGTCTGACTACTAAATATATTTAATCAGTTAACATTAATTTTATTTTATATTATAGCAGAACAGATATTGGAATGGTATTATATTTAACATTTTGTTCTTTGTACCATTAAGAATTTTAATTGTTGGAAAAGGGAGTAGCTATTGGTGCTATTCTGACACTTGTAGTAGGGATGACTCAGTTTATTTTTAAGCTCAGATATTGTGAAGTTGATGATGTCGTAGATAATGTTATTGGAACTATTATTGGTGTTAAATTATCAGTTTATTTGTGGAAAGGTATTGCTGTTGTGTATAAAATTAAGAAAGTTGGTCTATTTGATTTTTCTGGGCAGATAAGAGTAAACAGTATTCTTTATAATTGCGGTAAGGATATGGCGGAAAAATACGATTTACATCACTGGGACAATTCACATTTTAAGAATTTTATAATAGTAGTTTTTTGTGTGCTGAAAAATTCAGTGTATCTTGTTAGTGAAGAAGACAATTATGTTGCTACATTTCAAACACGAAAAGTTGGTGAAATGTTTCGATTTGAAAAACTTGCATGTTTGCCAGAGATGTCGGGTAAGGGTATCGGTATGTTTTGTATTAACACTATTGAGAAAATGGCTCTAAAAATGAGTTGTAAAAAAGTGTGTATGGAGGTGTATGCTCCAAGCAAGCACGCATTAGATTTTTATTTGCATAGGGGCTACAAAGTATGTGGAAATACTAAAACTTTAAAGTATAGTGAAATAAGAATGGAGAAAGTGCTGTAATGAAGAAAGTACTTATTATTGGTGCAGGTTTTCTTCAGGATTTTGTTATATGCAAAGCCAACTCAATGGGCTATGAAACATATGCTGTAGACGCTGATCCTGATGCTGTTGGATTTAAGCATGCACATCATCATGGGGTAATTAATATTGTAGATGACCATGCTTGTTTAGAATATGCAAAAAGAAATAGTATAGACGGTGTGTTAACTGCTGCTACGGATTATGGTGTACTTACTGCTTCATACATTGCGCAAAAAATGGGATTACCAGGACTCAAATATGAAGTCGCAAAGCTAATAAAAAATAAATATAAAGTGAGAAAATGCTTATTTGAAAATCAAGTTGATGACACAGAACAAGCATATGAAATAGATGGATATACCAATTTAGAAGAACTGTCTTGTAGACTTTTATATCCCGTCATGGTTAAACCTTGCGACGGCTCAGGTAGTAGAGGTGCAAGTAGGGTGGATATATCAGCACAATTAAAAGCAGCGTGCCAATATGCAATGAAAAATTCAATAACACATAGAGCTGAAATTGAATCTTTTATCGATGGTAAAGAGTATGGTGCTGAAAGTTTAGTTATAAATGGTAAGATTTGTGTTTTAGGCATCATGCAGAAATGGATGACTAAGCCACCATATTATGCAGAGTTGGGCCATTCTATACCGACTGATTTGACTACTGAAGTTGAAGAAAAAGCAACAAGATATGTTTATAATGCTATTAAAGCACTTGGCATAAATCATGGCTCTGTTAATATGGATATGTTGATTACTAAAGAAGGAAAAATACATATTATCGATATTGGCGCACGTATGGGTGGAAATATGATTGGTCCATGTATTATTCCTTATGGAACAGGTATTGATTATATGGGAGCAATGATTCAAAATGCTGTTGCTGATCCAATTGATTTAAAAAGTGATGAGTATACTGCAGTGGCTACAAAGCTTCTTGCGTTTAAAGAAGGTATTGTTCAATATCTTCCAGATATTGAACAATTTGAAAAAAGATTTGGAGTTGAGGTTTATCATCATATGAAAGTTGGCATGCAAATTAATGAGTATCATACCAACCTTGATGGATGTGGATATATTGTTGCAAGAGCAGATACACAAGAAAAAGCAATAAAAAAGGCAGAAAATGCCCTTAATTACTTTAGAAATACAATTTTTTTAAGAACTAGGTGAGGATATGGATAAGAAGACACCCGAGCAACTTTATGTGGCATCAAAATCAAGAAAAAAGTATAAAGGAATCTATCAACTATGGTTTAAAAGATTTTTAGATATTATTTTTTGTCTTGTAGCACTTCCTATTGTATTTTTAGTATTAATTCCAGTTGCCATTGCAATTAAAATTGAAGATCGTGGTCCTGTATTTTATCGTTCCGCACGGTTAGGCGTTGGATTCAAAGAGTTTGGAATGTTGAAGTTTCGTTCAATGAAAGTGAATTCACCTGATTTGAGAAATAATGATGGTAGTACATTTAATTCTGAAAATGATTTAAGGGTTACAAAGGTCGGACATTTTCTCAGAGAAACTAGTATTGATGAAATACCACAGATTTTTAATATATTCAAGGGTGATATGAGTATTATTGGGCCTAGGCCTGGTGATGTGGAATCAAAGGATACTTATGAAGCCGATGAAAAAGATAAATTATTAATTAGACCAGGTATCACGGGATATACACAGGCTTATTATAGAAATAGTCTTGGTGTGCGTGATAAACGACTTTATGATGCATGGTACGCTCATAATGTATCTTTGATTCTTGATGTTAAGATTTTCTTTAAGAGCATTTGCACCGTTTTAAAAAGGGAAAATGTTTATACCAATGATACTGAGACTAAAACAATGCAACACTATGATGCACATAAATAAAAGTTTTGTATTCAGTTTTACTGTTTATTATATCGTGTGACTAGTGTTGATATAGTAATATGATAGCTTAATGAAAGGTAGAGCTTAATTTATGAAGAAGTTACTATACATAACCAATATTAGCAGAGGAGTATCGTCTTTTTCTGTTGCAGCAGTAAGAGCAACGGAAGACTTGGGAGTGGAATTTCATCTTGCTGGAAATTTTGATGGGACAACAAAAGAAAGCCTTAGAAAAAATGAGAAGGAATATGGAGTTAAATTACATCAAATAGATTTCATAAGAACGCCATATGATTTAAGAAATATTAAGGCCTATAAGCAACTTGTCCAACTAATGAAAAGAGAAAAGTTTGATGCAATACATTGCAATACTCCTATTGGGGGTGTACTGGGACGCTTAGCAGGGAAAAAGTGCAAAGTGAGAAAGATAATTTATCAAGCACACGGGTTTCATTTTTATAAAGGTGCCTCAAAGAAGAATTGGCTTATCTACTATCCAATTGAAAAATGGCTTGCAAAATATACAGACGCTCTTATTACAATTAATAATGAAGATTATGAACTAGCAAAGAGTAAATTTCAACTTCGACATAATGGTAAAGTGTATTATGTACCAGGCGTTGGAATAGATTTGTCTCAGTACGATTTGTCTGATGGTATAAGAGAGAAAAAAAGAACAGAGCTTGGATTAAAGGAAACAGATTTTGCATTAATATCAATGGGTGATTTAATTGAAAGGAAAAATTACTCGGTTGCAATTAAGGCTATGTCAAAAATCAGTGATCTCAATATACATTATTTTATTTGTGGTAAAGGTCCTGAAGAAGCAAAATTAATAAAATTATCTGAAGAACTTGGCCTTCGGAAAAGGGTGCATTTTCTTGGATATAGAAATGATATTAAGGAACTTCTGAAGGCCGCCGATGCTTTTTTATTTACTTCTAAACAAGAGGGCCTAGCACGTTCATTAATGGAGGCAATGGCAAGTGGTTTACCATGTGTTGTGTCAAATATACGTGGAAACACAGATTTGCTTGAGAATACTAATAGTGGCTTTCTTTGTGAAGCCACTGACGTATTAGCTTATACTAAAAAAATAAAAAAACTGGCAAATGATGAGACTGTGCGTAAAACTATGGGAAAAAATAGTCTTGTTGCTATACAAAAATTTAACATGGAGACAGTAGAGATAGCTGTCTCAAAGGTATATAAGTCTGAACTCAATGATATTACGTCCATATGAGTAATTTAGCTTGCCCAATATGCTAATACAAGGATGTAAAACTTTATTAAGTAGTTATTGCTCGGTTTTGTATTACAGATTAATTTTGATTTAAAATAATTAATATAAGGATGTGGATGGTGTTGAAGGTAGTTTTGTTACGTTCTAATCCTGTTTCCCCTGATCCACCAGTTGAAAAAATGGCAGATGCTTTACTATCACAGGGATATGAAGTGACAATATTAGGTTGGAATAGAAGTAGTAGTATATCTGATAAAGAAAAAATAATGTTAGAACACGGAAAAGCAAATATTATAAGATTCGGAATACCAGCTGTTTTTGATGGTGGATTAAAGAAAAACTTGTTTCCATTGGCAAAATTTCAGATAAAATTGTATCAATGGCTAAAGAAGTATAATGAAAAATATGATATTATCCACTCGTTCGATTTTGACACTGGTTATGTTGCTAATAAGATATCAAGAAGGTATGGTAAGAAGTTAGTATATCATATTCTTGATTTTTATGTTGATTCTCACCATGTTCCAAGCAATTATTTACGTTTGAAAGTTAAACAATCAGAAAATACAATTATAAATTGTTCAGAGGCAACTATTATCTGCTCTGAAAAGCGTCGAGAACAAATTGCTGATAGTTGTCCAAAAAAACTAGTGATAATTCACAATACACCCAAGTTTTGTGGTAATATTGGTTGTAATGTTATAAAACATAGTTCAAATGAAAGATATAAGATTGTTTATGTTGGCATACTTGCGGAGTCTAGATTTTTGCGGGAAATAATTGATTTTGTTGAAAATGATGAGCGATTTGAGTTGCACGTTGGAGGCTTCGGAATAATGGAGGATGAGATTGCTAGTGCTGCACAGAAGTGTAATCGAATTATTTTTTATGGAAAATTGCCTTATAATAAGACTTTATCGTTGGAAAATTCATGTAATATTATGACTGCTATATATGATCCAAAAGTTCCTAATCATAGGTATGCTGCACCGAATAAATTTTATGAGGCGTTGATGCTTGGGAAACCAATAGTTATGGCTAAGAATACAGGATTCGATGAAATTATAGAAGAAAATAACATTGGTTGCTTGATAGAATATTCCAAAAGTGGATTGAAAAATGGTATTTATTCACTTATAGATCAAAAAGATGATTGGTCTGCTATGGGTGAAAGGATGAAGAAGCTTTACTTGGAGGAATACAGTTGGACAGAGATGGAACGAAGAATAGTTGACTTATACACGGGATTAATTAATGAAGAAAATTTTAATAGTAAATAATAATTTGGATATGGGAGGAATTCAGAAGTCTCTCATAAATTTATTGAAAGAAATACATAATGATTATAATGTCACACTTTTGCTTTTTAGCAAAAGTGGCACTCTTTTGTCTGGTGTTCCAAATGATGTTAAAATTATTGAGCCGAACAAGTGTTATCGGATGTTGGGATTAACGAGAGCAGAATTAAAACAATATCCTTTACTGTTCATAATAAAATTTTTCCTTATGAAGGTTGCAGCGGTTTCTTCAAGAAGAAGTGCAATGAAATTGTTGGGACTATTTCAAAAGAAGATATATGGATATGATGCGGCGTTCTCCTACTCTCACTTACCACACCATAAGTATTTTTCTAATGGGTGTGGCGATTTCGTACTGGATAAAGTTGCATGTAAAAATAAAATTTGTCTAATACATTGTGATTATTTAAATTCAGGTTGTATGACAGGGGAAAATAATGCAGAGTATTCAGAGTTTGACAAAATTGCCTGTTGCTCAGAATCAGTAAAAAAAAGATTTATTCAAGGCTCAAATGTGGAAGAATCAAAAGTTTATACTTTGAGAAATTTTTACGATTTGGATATAGTTGGTTTGGCAAAGAAAGATCCATACCATTACGATGGTTCGTTTGTAAATTTATTGACAGTTGCAAGGCTATCTCCTGAAAAAGGAATAGAGCAGGCCATTGATGCATTATATGCAACTAGAAGAAAAGATATAAGATACTATATTATTGGTGATGGACCGCAAAGAGAATTATTAGTTGATAAAATTGCAAATTACAATATGAAAGATCAGGTTTACATGGCAGGGGAACAAGCAAATCCATATAGGTATATGAGAAATGCGGATTATTTATTAGTTCCTTCCTTACATGAGGCTGCTCCGATGGTTTTTGACGAGGCTAAAATCTTGGGACTTCCCATAATATCGACCAATACTACTTCTGCACATGAAATGATAACAAATGATTCTGGGATAGTATGTGAAGATTTTAGCATGTTGGAAAGTGTCTTAAAAAAATCAAAAAAAGAAGAAAAAAAAGAAGAAATTCTATTGACAAATGAAACACAACTTAAACAATTCTCCTATATAGAGAATGAATAAAATTTACAAGGAGCAGAAGTAAATGCAGATGAAAAAGCAGGAAATATGTGGCTTTAGTAAAATGATGCTGTTGCAGTGTTTGATTTTGTTTTTGGGAATATGCGGAGGTATATGGATTAATAGGTATATATTTATACCTACTGCAATATTTACTATACTAATATGCTTTACCAAAAACATCAACAATATCTATTATCATTTGTTTTTTTGTATGTCATTTACTGTAGTATATAAACTTAGTCCAACTACTACATCTCTCTTTGCTTATGTAATGATCGTGACAGGCGTAATTTTAATAGTGCGAATAAATTCTTTTAAAGTAACACAACTGATTCCTATATTAATTTTTTCAGCATATCTAATAGTGGGGATGGGAGATAATTATACCACTGCGTTTAAAATGATTATGGGAATAATCCTGTTTTACTTTTTTGTAAACAGGGTTAAGTTAAGTGATTTTAAAAATCACATCATGGCATTTATATTGGGCGTTATTGGTAGTTCTATTGTGGGAACTTTCCGCACTTCTTTATCGCAGTTGTCGGCGTATTTTAGAAACGAATATACCTTGTATAATGGTAGAAATGTGACATATCGATTCACTGGACTAAATTATGATCCGAATTTTTACGCTATGTCAGTTATATTTGCTGTTGTACTTTCTATGATTTTGATAATGAATAAAATAGGCAACAAAATTTTAATGTGGATTATATTTGTTTCGCTATTATTTTTTGGTTTTCAAACTTATAGTAAAATGTTTTTATTTTCTGTAGTAATAATTGGTATTGTATCAATGATTTATATGCTAAGATCACCGAAGATGATGGTGATAGCATTGGCATTCGTATTTACACTTGGAACAGGTATTGTGACTTGGCTAAAAAAAATAGGATATATGGACATAATGTTCAGTAGATTATTTGAAGGTGATATATCAACAGGTCGTTTTGACTTATGGAGAATATATTTTGAATATTTAAATAATTCTCCGTTATCATTAATTTTCGGACGGGGAATAGGTGCAAATTATCTTTCAGCTGGAGGTCCTCATAATACATATGTTGAATCAGTGTATTTTGTAGGAATATTGGGGAGCATTCTTTATTTGTTTATGATTGTTTTGATATTTCGAGCCCAAAAGTATAATAGACGAAAACGAATTATTAATTATTTGTTGCTCTTGGCGTTTATTATAATGAGCGGTGTTCTTGGTTGTTTCACGATAAATGAGCTTTCTTTTTATTATATGCTTATATGGGTAGGCTTGAATATCAATATTTCAAGTAAACGTTGTGTTTTTGAAGAAGGGAATAGTTCAGAATGTTTAGTGTAATAGTGCCGATTTATAAAGTTGAAAAGTATCTTTCACAATGCATAGAAAGTATTCTTAATCAAAGTTACAAAGATTTTGAACTTATTTTGGTCGATGACGGCTCTCCAGATGGATGTTCGTCTATTTGTGATGAATATAAGACAAGAGATAACAGAGTTAAAGTTGTTCACAAAAAGAACGGAGGTCTGGTTTCTGCAAGAAAAGCTGGACTAAAAATAGCGCAGGGCGAGTACATCTGCTTTGTCGATGGAGATGATTTTGTTTCACATGATATGCTTGAAACATATGGAAAGGAATTTTGTATACATAAGGTAGATGTGATTTGTACAGGATATACATCATACTATAATGAAAATACAGTAACAGAAATATATCAGCCGGGATCAAGCAAGATTTATGGCAAGAGTGAGTTGCAGAAAGAAATATATGTTAAGATGCTCTCGAAAGAACCTTTTTACTCATTTTACATCATTCCAACTGTTTGGTCAAAGTGTTTTAAAAGAAGCATTGCTGAAACAGTATATGAGAGTGTCCCAGATGATATCACTTTAGGTGAAGATGTTGCGGTTACTTATCCTATACTTTTAGAAGCTAATTCAATTAGTATTTTAAATTATACTGGATATATGTATCGCCAAAATATGAATTCTATGACACATACATATGATAAAAATTTGTTAAAAAGAATACATAATCTTATCGCATATCTAAAATTAATTGAAAAGAAGACAGGATGGGAGTCCAGTAATCAAATTAACGAATATGCAGTATACCTTTTGTTTTTGGCAAAAAACAATGAATTTAGTTTTAATAATGGTGATTCATATAAAGCCAAGAAGAAAAATATGAATCGATATTTGTGCGATTCGACCTTCCAAGAGGCATTGCGTAAAGTAAAGCTTACAGGAATGAGAAATAAATTTATTTTGTTTTGTTTTAAATCTAGGTGGACATTACCATTGTATTTGTGGGATAAAATTAAGTCAATTGGGAGAAAAAATGAGTAATAGTAGAACAAAGAACGCAATTTTGAATGTTATATTTTCTTTATTATTGCAATTAGCAACTTTTGCAAGAGGTTTAATATTGCCAAGGTTGATAATACCTGCATATGGTTCTGATGTTAATGGTTTGGTTTCATCTATCACTCAATTTTTAACATATATATCATTGCTAGAAGCCGGCGTAGGAAGTATATTTAGAGCTTCTTTATACAAGCCTTTATCCAAACATGATATGGATGGAGTGTCTGGAATAATCAATGAACAAAAAAGGTTTTATAGAAAAATAGGAGTTATTTTTGTTTTTTATGTGCTAGTTTTATGCGTAGTATACCCATTGATTGCCAAAACGGACATAGCTAGGTCATATATTGTTTCATTGATTTTGATATTAAGTGTAAGTACATTTGCTGAATATTTTGTATCACTTCCATATTCATCGTTGCTATCTGCGGATCAGAAAATCAGAATCAGTTATATTGTAAATATAATATATACAGTAGTTAATATTATTGTTTCTCTATTCTGGGTTAGTCTTAAAGCTGATATTAGGATGATATATTTCTCTATGTGTATTATTGGCTTGCTGAGACCTCTATTTTATACATTGTACGTCAAACGCCATTATAAGTTAAAGCGAAATGTCAAAGCTGATAAAACGGCTTTGAACCAACGTTGGAATGGAATGGTGCATCATTTTGCGTATTATATACATACAAATACAGATGCTGCCATACTTACTATTTTTGTTGGTACCGCCGTGGTTTCTGTTTACAATGTATATGGTGCAATAATTTTCGGTGTAGAAAAAATTATTACTTCTATTTCGACAGGAATAGCTGCTGGTTTAGGAAACCTGATTGAATCAAAAAAAGCGGATCAAATAAATGCGACTGTCAATCAGTTTGAACTAGTTCAAGGGGGGATAGCAACAGTTCTATACACCGTTACAGGACTTATGCTTATTCCTTTTATTCGATTATATACTATAAATATGACCGATATGGATTATATTCAGCCATTGTTTGGTTATGTTCTAATTTTGGCTGAGATTATTTATTGCTTGCGTTGCATTTATAGTACGGTGTCTACAAATGCTAATAAATTTAAGGAAACACAGTTGGGGGCAATACTTGAATGTGTATTAAATCTCTTGGTTTCCTTGGCATTGGTTCTAATTTGCAAATTGGGAATTCTCGGTGTCGCTATAGGAACTGTTGTAGGAATGTTGGTTCGTTATTTGTATGAGATCATATTTCTTTCTAAAAATGTAATATATAGACCGATAACCAAAGCTTTCAAGATGCTTACGGCAAGTTTTGCCATAATTATTATTGCTATAGTACTGTGTAATGTAATATTAGATTATACTAAAATTATGACATTCGCAAGCTGGTTTATATATGCAATTATTACAACTTTAATTGTGGGCATAATTGCTGCAACGGTGTATGTTATTTTTTATAAGGAAGATATTAAGTCGATTATTGGTCGATTTACTGCAAGGAGTTAGAGTATGAAAAGTATTGATGTTGAAGAGTTGAAGAAAATCGAATTAGATATTTTAGTTTATATTGACGTTCTATGTAAAAAAAATAAACTTAGATATTTTTTATGTGGCGGTACTCTTCTTGGTGCAGTTCGACATAAGGGATTTATCCCATGGGATGATGATATAGATATTGTGATGCCACGTCCAGACTATGATATTTTTATTGAACTATTGAATAAAACGAATGGCAAGTATAGAGCTTTATATCCAGCACAGTCTGACTATTATTATAATTTTGCAAAAGTTGTTGATAATGAAACCATACTTGATGAATTAAACTATAAGACGATAAAAAATATGGGCGTTTATGTGGATGTGTTTCCGCTTGAGGGAATGCCCTTGGATGAAAAAGAGTGTGAAAAGCATTTTTATGAAATGGATAAGTGTCGAAAACGAATAAATAGCTTTTTTAAATTAAGACCAACATTAAGAAAAAATATTTATGAATACGTTAAGAGTGTATTGTGGTACCTTATTAACCAAAAGTCGTGTTTAACTGATTACCAGCAGAAATATGAGAAATTAGCAAAGAAGTATCATTATGATAAGTCAAAATATGTATATGCAACAGGCGGTGCATATTATAAAAAAGATATTTTCTTAAAAAATATCTTTGACAATTGCACTGATGTAGAGTTTGAGGGGCAAATGTTTGCTGCTCCTAAAAACTATGATGCTTATTTAAAACAATTGTATGGTGATTATATGCGACTACCACCAGTGGAATCCAGAGTATCAAATCATAATTTTGAAGCTAGATACAAAGATATGGAGTGATAAAAAAGTGACTATAGCAATATTAACCGCAGGCGGAATTGGTTCAAGAACTCACCAGGATTTGCCTAAACAATTTATTACGGTGGATAATAAGCCAATAATAGTATATACACTTGAGGCTTTTCAACAGCACCCGAATATTGATGAAATTTATGTAGCTTGTTTAGAAGGCTGGAATAATGTTTTGGATGCCTATGCTAAACAGTTTAACATAGGTAAGTTAAAAAGAATTGTTACAGGCGGTAAAACAGGACAAGAGTCAATTTATAATGCGTTATCAGCTATAACTGAAGATCATAAAGAAACTGCAAATATTATCGTTATGATACATGACGGAAATAGACCTATGGTATCACAGGATATTATCACCGATAATATTGTCAAGCAGAAAATTAATGGATCTGCGGTAGCTGTTATTCCAACTTCAGAAGTTGTGTTTGTTTCAAAAGACGGCTTCAAGTCTAAGGAAGCATTAAAAAGAGAAGATCTTTGGCGTACACAAACTCCTCACTCATATAAATTTGATGAGTTGTGGTCAATACATCAAAGAGCAATAAATGATGGTATAACTAATACAGCTGCGTCGTGTTCATTAATGCAGCACTATGGTTATACGACCTATTTTTCAAAGGGATCTGAGAAAAATATAAAAATCACAACAGTAGAAGATATTGAAATATTTAAGGCATTACTTAATGCTAAAAACGATGCATGGATAAAGAAATGAAAGACATATTAGAGAATAAAATTTATATTTCTGACATTAAACGTGTAATAGAAAAAAATGATTTACATTGTTTCGATAATAGTAGCATACTCGTAACGGGTGGATTAGGATTGATTTGTTCATCTGTTGTGGATATTTTGATTGAATATAATATAAGTTCAAATGCAAATTTGATAATATATATTGCAGACATAAATCAAACTGGTTTTTCAGAAAGATATGGCAGTGTGAGTTGCGTAAAGTATGTTGAATATGACGCAACAAAGCCCATTGATTTCAACTTTAAGGTGGATTATATTATCCATGGCGCAGGCGTTGCATCACCGGAACTTTATGTAGCAAAACCGGTGGAAACGATGCTCTCAAATTTTAATGGAATATTAAATTTATTGGAGTATGCCAAGGATAATAATGTAAAGCGTATGCTATATATTTCATCAAGTGAGGTGTATGGCTCAAAAAGTACTGAGGAGGCATTTGAGGAAAGCCAATTCGGATCGATAGATATAAATTCCATACGCTCGTCATATTCTGAGGCTAAAAGGGCATCTGAGGTGCTGTGCAAGTCGTACTCATCTGAATATGATGTAGACACTGTTATTGTCAGACCCGGTCATATCTATGGGCCAACTGCATCTCCTAAAGATAAGAGAATTTCTTCTGACTTTTCATATCGTGCAGCACAAGGTAGAGATCTAGAGATGAAAAGCTTGGGGCTTCAAAAGCGTTCCTATTGCTATTCTTTGGATTGTGCTGCAGCTATTCTTGTTGCTTTAATAAATGGTGAAAAAGGTGAATCCTATAATATTGGTCATGATGAGGTCACAAGCATCAGGAAAATGGCACAAATTTTAGCTGAAGCCGGGAAGGTCAACTTGAAAATAAAAGAACCAACGGAAGCCGATTTAAAGCAGTTCAACCCAATGAATAATTCATCATTGAACAATGAGAAGATAAAAAGTATTGGATATACTGATACTTTTTCTATTCAGGAAGGCTTGACACATACGGTGGAGATATTAAAAGAACTGTAAATGCTAATTGATGAGTGGTGTTTAATATGAAGTTTAAAGTTTTAATGAAAAAGTTATGGAGGAAAGTCCGTGGCGGTAATCCAGATGTTTATGAACTTCGCTTGCGTGGTGTATCCATAGGTGAGAACTGTCATATTTATGGAAGCATTGACGATGGTCATGAATTTTTGGTTACTATTGGTGATAATGTTACACTTGCAAGTGGCAGTAAATTATTGACTCACGATGGTTCAACCAAAAAAATACTTGGTTATAGTAGAGTTGGCAGAATTGATATTGGAAATGATGTTTTTATCGGTGCATCAAGCATAGTTTTGCCAAATGTAAAAATCGGAGACAAAGTTATTGTAGGAGCTGGAAGTATCGTTACAAAGGATATTCCAGATAATTCTGTGGTGGTGGGAAATCCTGCCCATATTATTGGATCATATGACGATTATGTGGATAAGTGCAAAAAACAATTTGAACAAAAGCCTGTATGGGATACGTATTATTCACAAAAATCAGATGAGGAAAAGAGGCAAATGAAAATAGCTTTAGCTGAAAGTGGTTATGGCTTTGATATATAGGGAGTAAATATGAAACAAAAAATCATGTTGGTCTTTGGCACAAGACCAGAAGCAATTAAAATGTGTCCATTAGTCAATGAATTAAAAACAAGAGATTTTTTAGAAACTATCGTGTGCGTCACTGGTCAGCACAGGCAGATGCTGGATCAGGTTTTAAACACATTTAATGTTGTTCCTGATTATGATCTCTCAATTATGAAACAGGGTCAAACATTGTTTGATATAACAACAGGAATACTTGAAAAGATCAAAACTGTCCTTGAGAATGTTAAACCAGACGTAGTTCTTGTACATGGTGACACTTCTACCACTTTTGTAACTGCCTTGGCTTGTTTTTATCTTCAGATCCCAGTCGGACACGTTGAGGCGGGACTTCGTACATATAATATTTATTCGCCGTATCCCGAAGAATTTAATCGTCAGGCGGTCGGCATCATTTCACAGTATAATTTTGCACCAACTCAAATGGCGGCGGATAACCTTATTAAAGAGGGAAAAGATCCTTCTAAGATCTATATAACGGGCAATACAGTAATAGACGCAATGCAGCATACTGTAAAAGAGGATTATACACATCCTGAACTTGAATGGGTCGGTGATAGTAAATTGATTTTTATTACTGCACATAGGAGAGAAAATCTTGGCGAGCCAATGCATAATATGTTCAGAGCTATACGTCGTGTGCTGGATGAACATCCTGAATGTAAGGCTGTATATCCAATTCACATGAACCCCATTGTTAGAAAAGCGGCCGACGAAGAACTTGGTGGCTGTGACAGAATTCATATAATTGAGCCTATTGAAGTGTTTGATTGTCATAATTTTGAGGCTAGATGTCATCTTTGCTTAACAGATTCTGGTGGAATTCAGGAGGAAGTACCTTCATATGGTCGCCCAGTGCTTGTTATGAGGGATACTACAGAAAGACCAGAGGGTGTCAAAGCGGGTACGCTCAGACTTGTTGGAACAGATGAAGAAGCTATATATAAGAATTTTAAAGAACTTCTTGAAAATCAGGATGCGTATGATTCAATGGCTAAATCTTGTAATCCATATGGCGACGGCAATGCTTGTAAGAGAATTGCTGATATTTTAGAGGGTAAAGAGTATCAACCATGGATTGCAGGATAGTATTTGCTTTTTGTTAAATATCTGTAGCACAACTATTTATTCTGAGGTGTAAAATATGTCCAACTACATAAGATCCCTCCGCCAGCACCTAGGCCACACCCCACTCTTGCAGGTGGGAGCAAGCGTAATAGTAATAAACGAAGCAGGTCAAATGCTCATGCAGCAGAGAACAGACTGCGGAAGCTGGGGATATGCAGGCGGCTCGGTGGAACTTGGAGAGTCTGTTGAGCAAACAGCTGAAAGAGAGCTTTTTGAGGAAACAGGTCTTAAAGCACAAAAGCTCGAACTGCTTGGCGTCTATTCAGGCGAAAAAATGCAGTATACTTACCCCAACGGCGATAAGGTGTCAAATGTAGATATCGTCTACACCTGCCACGAGTATACAGGCGAGCTTAAAATGCAGGCTTCTGAGGTGTCGCAGCTTAAATTTAT
>NZ_JBCOMH010000027.1:0-20399 GCF_040924265.1 Ruminococcus sp. RTP21198st1_G1_RTP21198_201120 | reverse complement strand
TTAAAAACTGAAACAATATGCCTTTCGTTTTTGTCGCCAAACTCCGCCAAAAGCAGGATAACCGAGGCAAGCAAGCCCTCTGCTGCATCGTAAAAGAACGCATTCTGACCGTAGCTTGCACTGTCACCTCCGCCGATATTGATAATTGTCTTTGCTGTTATCTTTGCATACTTTTCCGCTTTTGCTTTCGCAGAAAGATTGGTTTTGTCCTGCAAATACAGATCCATATATTTATTCACAAGGTGCAAAATGTTGTTCTCATCACTCCTTGTCGGATTTCTTAAATCAAGCACAGAAACATTGTAGCCGTAATACTTTTTGGCGATAGTTCCGTAATTTCTCGCCACATCTCCCTTTGTGTCTGTACTGACAAACGACATTCCCGAAGCACAGGCAAGCTCTATATTCGGATACAAAAAGTAAGCGGTCTTGCCGACTCCTGCGGCGCCGATCATAAGAGTATGCACATCACCGTCATCCACAAGAGCAACAGTCTTTTTGCCGTGCGTTCGGCAGGCTACAACAGTTCCTTGAACAGTCGGCAGATTTTCACCTTTACGCCATTTCTCAGGCTCAAATGGCAAAGGGATAAAAGTCTGCTTTATCTCCGATTTAGTCGCCCACCTCGCAGTTCCATGCTGACCGTCACCGACCTTTTTTGCCTTTATTCCGTTAAGCGACTTGTTGTCAAGCAGATTTACAACCACTAAAAAGGCGATAAAAGCTACAACAAGTGCTCCTATGAAAATCATTTGTTTTTCATTCAATTCACCACTTCCAATCTATAAAATATTCTATCTTTTGTATTTAATAAGATAGTTAGTTTGTTATCTTCAAGGTATTGCGCTGTGAGGCGGAGGGTATCGCATTACCCGAACTCCATACACGGTTCGGGTTCAGAAATAATATCTATATCCTCGCACTGCTCCTGAATCGGTACACTTAAAGCTTCCTCAACCGACAATCTGACAGCATTATCCGCAAGCTGATACAGCAGTTTCGCAGTATTTATACACTGCTCACGGGTACGAGCTGTTTGCCTTAGATCTTTCATTACTGCCGTAACACATTCCTGCAAATTTCTTTGCTTAGCGGCTGCTTTGCCTTTATCTGTGTACGGCTTGTACTCATCTTTCAGCTTGAATTTTAACTTTTCAAACATCAGATTTTCGTCCTTTGGTGCAATAAAAAAAGCAGAGCTTGCAAGTGCATACTCAGCCAAATATTTGTATTGTCTGTTTTTAAACGTTGCATAGATCTGCGAGGTCAGCTTATCAGGACGGCATTTCAGATACACAAGTTCGCTAACTTCTTTCAGATATTCTTCCTTTCGCTTATGAGGAACAGCAGGCAAAAATTTCGCTCCGTTTTTTGCCTTTAAATCTTCATTCCAATCTTTAAATTTGGGAGCAAATCGCCGTACATTTTCATAGCCGTTTTCTCTCAAAATATCCCGAAGTCTGTCAACAGCCTCGATTCCGCCCTCATCGTTATCAACGCAGAGAATGACTTCTGACAGGTTAGAATGGTTCTTTAACGCTGTTAAAACGGCATTTTCATACACACCGTTCATTGCAATGTAGCTGTTTTTCTGCCATTCCTGCGGATAGAGTGTAAGAAAACTCATCATATCAATGGGAGCCTCAAACACGAACAGCTTTTCCGACTTGCCAAAGTGGGAAAAGCTGTAACGGGTATCTGAACCCTCGCAGGTAATGCGGAAAGTTTTCCCGAAAGAATTGGTTGAACGCTTGCTTGCCTGTCTTGGAACTCCGTTTTCATCAAGCCCTACAAACACTGCATTGTGGTGCTGTTTGTCCTCATAAAGTGTATGCTGTTTTGCAAAAAAACTGATAATTTCGGGATTAATAAACCGCTGTTTTATGAGGTATGCGAACACTCTGTGCATATTGCTGTTCGCTTCGGGAAGCTTGAACTCTTTTGTTTTTTCTTCATGCACAACAGCTTTTGAAGGAGCATAAGAGAGGGGAGTTATCGTCTGTCCTAACAGTTCGTGAACAGCCGTCTGAAAGTCCATATCATAGAATTCCTGCATGAATTTTATTGCTCCGCCGCCCACTTGATTTTTATGGTCGAACCAAGTCGAGCCACGGAGCGTTATGCTGTCGTGCCTGCCCGAACCGTCGTAGTAAATGAGCTTATGCTCTCTGCCGACACGTTCCAGTTTTTCGCCCCGCATACGCAAAAACTGCTCCAAGTCTACCGAATTTGCAAGGACTTTTTGTTCGTCTGTAAATGGGATATATGGCATAACTACACCAACCTTTAATACTTGACATTTTCCGCAAGCTTACCCATAAGCTGCGAAAAACTCTGTCTTTCCATCATATCCGTACCGAGATATGCTCCTGATACTACTGTCAGCTTGTTCTCAGAAAGCACAGCATAGGTTTCCGTGTACCCAAACTGCGTCACCATACCGTCAGACTTCTGAACAGAGCCGTACTGCTGATATTTTCCTTTTGAATATACATTTGTTGTCATACGATAATTTGACACAAAATCATCCTCAGTGATACCGCTCATCTGTGCGGAGGTCTGTCCGAAATAGTAATCCCCGAAGTTTTCAAGGATATATTCCATGTCGTAATCAAGATTACTTTGACTTAAATCAATGCATAGAACATTAACTATTCCTCCGCCGTTTTTGCCTTTAAGCATAATTTTCTGTATTCCGTTTGACTCATCTTTTTCCGATTCAAAGGAACAGCCTTTCATCGACTCAGTAACCAATTCGCTTGTATCTTCAAAGCTGATATTTGAATCGAAAAACTCTGCGATAAAGGTATCGGACTTTACCTGTTCATTGTTGACGGTACTTTCGACCTCCGAAGAGACAGCCGAATCCAATGACTCGGCTGTTATCGGATTTGTTGTAGTTTCCACCGTCTGTATTGGCGGACTGATCGTTCCGCAGGCGGTCATTGCCAGCATAAACACTGCTAAAAATGCGGTTATTACTTTTGTTTTCATATCCGTTCCTACTCCTTATCAAATAATACTCCAGATGTACAGCGGACAGGTCAGAGAAAAGATCAGACAGCCGAAAATTATAGCGATCGGCGTCCACTCCAACTGACCATGTTTGCGGTAATCCAAGTATGCCAGCGTTATCTTAACAAACAGCAAAACCGCCAATATTACGTCGATCACGGGGAATACAACGTTGTTTACAACCGACACCACCTGCGATCTTGCAGTGGTCCAAGTGCTTGTAACCGCTCCCGCAACATCGCCCGATGCGTAAGCAGTTAGCGACATCATCGCAGCAAAGCACAATGCGCTTGCGACCGCTGCAAGTATCTTCTTTTTCGTCTTTTTTAACTTCATTTCACATCACTCCTCTATAATTTTTCCTACCAAAATTGTACGACTGTTACCCTCCGCAGAAGTGCAGGTGGACAGCGTTATCAGGTTATCATCGGGAGAAATACCGATCTCCTTGTAAATGCTCGCACAGTTTCTAAGCTGTGAATCCCACTCTTCAAAGGTTGGGTCGGCAAGATAAAGTCCGCTTGTATCAGAAGTCCTTGCCACCGCAAAGAAATCTATCAGCCGAACATCGTCATCGGTAGTCAGCCAGCCGTAGCTGTGGTTCATAAAATATTCTTCGTTTTCGTAATTCGGAATGTCCGCAAAACACGTTGCGTTTCCCATATTGTGACCGTAGATAACACTATTGAAATCGGTGAAATCCGAGGAATTTCTGTAGTCCATAAAAAGCGAGCCTGCGTACAAATATGAGCCGTCCACCGCTCTGTGAGAGTAATATTCGTTATCGCCCGACTGCATGATCGGGTAATCGATATTCGTGTCGGGAATATACAGCCATGCGACAGAATCGCTATGATCTTCGGAAAGCTGCCGGACCTGTGCGGTCAGTTCGTCTTTTGTATCCTCGGGAACTCTGTCTGCGGACGGCTTTTCAGAACGGTTATCTACCGCCATATCAAGCGTTTCCTGCGCTATCGGGGTAGGAGCGTATATCATAATATCACGCCACTTAATTTTCTGTGCCAAATCGTTTTTCACAAGAAGATAAATTCCTCCGCAAAGGAGAGCGGCTGCACTGACGGCAGCCGCAATTCTAATCGCTTTCTTATTCATGCTTTTTCCCTTTCTTTGTGATGATAAGGACAGCAATAATCAAGCTTGCAGCTCCAAGCATTGCGTAAGCCGCAAAATTGCTGTGGCTATCGCCTGTATACGGGGTATCAGGAACATCAGATATTTTCTCAGCCTCGTCTACCATAACAATCAGCGGATTGCCGTTCTCAGAAACAGCGGTTGCGTCCACATTTTCTACAGTAATCTTGCCATAAACATCAACTGTAAATCTGATGTCGGTTGCGATAACATAACCGTCGGGAGCAGCAATTTCCTTAAGTGTGTAACCTCCCGCAGGAAGTTCGGTAACAACATGGTTTGTTCCATCGGAAGTCCATTTATCAACGACTTCGCCATCAGAATTTTCAAGCTGCATTTCTGCACCTGCAAGCTCGTTTCCATACACATCTTGTTTACTTATCTCAACAGTTATAGGCTTATTTACTGCTATAATTTCGATAATTTCTCCGTCCTCAGAAATAGTCACGGGGTAGCTTTCATCGCTTAAAATGTAGCCTGTGGGTGCTTCGATCTCACAGACAATATATTCTCCGTAGGGGATTTCTGTAAATTCAAATTTTCCCTGTTTATCGGACTTTGCGGTCATAATTGCATTCTCCTCTGTAAATTCTGTACAGTCAGTATAAAACAGTCCGAACAATGCGTTTTCAAGAGGTTCATCGCTCTCGCTGACTTTTATGCCCTCGATTTTTCCACGCTTCAGATCGTTGGTAAACTGACCACAGTCGATTGAAACAGTCTGAATATCCTGTCCCATATACTCGAAGTTTACAAGATACTTTTCGCCGTTGAGAACATAATGCTCGTCGGTTGCAATTTCCTTCACATAGTACTTGCCAAAAGGCAGAGCAGTATCAAACTTTGCAGTCATATTTTCATCGAGTGAGACTTCCGAAATGAGACCGTCGGCAGGAATTACCGAGCCGTCAGCGGCAATAATTTCCTCTGCCGCAAACAGTCCGAAACGAACTCGTGTATATTCATCGGAGTTACCGATGTTAAATAGCTCGTCCTTTTCCATGACCTTAGAAAGTGAAATTTCTACACCCTGATAATCGTTGACAAATGACGTATTTACGGTATCACGAACAGCAATTTCCTGTCCTGCATAGGTCAGTTCAACTGCCTGTATTTCGGAATTTTTTACATATCCGTATGGTGCGGAAGCTTCCACTATTTCGTATTTTCCGAGATAAAGAAGATCAGTTTCCGCATACCCGTTTTCATCGGTCGTGATCTCAGCCACAACATCGCCTGCGTTGGCTCTGATCGTGCCGTCAAGAGTAATAATATCCTCGCTTGCAATCACCTGAAATACTGCACCACTGAGATTTCCTTTTGCAAAAACGGGAGTATAGGTGGTCTGCCCACTTTTGTGAACCTCGCCGTTTTCATCGATATATATTGCGCTGCCAAGAGCAGTTACGCTTGCAAAAACATCACCTGTTTTCTGAACCGAAATTTTGCCCTTCTGTGCGGTATTTGTTTTCTCCACAACTACGGTTTCTACTGAACCGTCAATTGTAAATGGAACAGGCTTTTTATCAAGCACATAACCCTCCGCCGACTGCACTTCGTGAAGCTCGTAATCGCCGTAAGCAAGCTCCTGCGGCAGCATCAGCGAGCCGCTTTCATCGGTGTAAAATGTGTCGAGAATCATTTCTGACGGATAGTAAATTTTTTGAGAAATATATTCGGAATTTGCACAGTCCCAAACCTTGAAGCCGATGCCCGAAACGGGAATTACATTGCCTGTTTCAGCGTCCTTTTTCACGATTTTAACAAAGGATTTTTTCACTGCGTCATTGAGCAAATAGAAATATTCTTTTTCGTTTTCGCTGATTACAACCTCAAAATCCTCCATATATTCGGTGCTTTCCCAGCCCTTGGTCTGATGAACGACATAGATTCCGTAGGGGAGCTTTTTTGTCGCAGCATAGCCGTTTTCATCGCATACGAGATAGTCTTTTTCGCTGTCTTTTGCAGCTTCATAAGAGCCTGATGACTTGAGATAAACCTCAAACTCTGCACCGACTTCGGGAGTTTCGATCTGCGTTGAGCCGTCATCGGAATGCTTGATGATAGCAATATTCCCCTTGATCACGTCCTCGGTCACTGTCATAGAAATGGGGTTATGCTCAATGGAATAATTCTCAGCTTCTGCACCAACCGAGTACACAGTTTTGTCAAGCAGATAGCCCTCGCTTGGTGAAATTTCCTGAACCGTGTAGTTTCCGCAGACATACTCTTTTGTCTTGAAATATCCGTTTTCATCTGTGGTGTATTCGTCTATCAAAACACTGTCTTTAAACACGCCGTAAACCGCTCCCGCAAGGCTTGCATCGCCTTGTTTTTCAGCCTTTTCCGAGTCTTTTTTTGTAACTTCCAAAGTGAATTTTTTAAGCACATTTTCAAACGTTACAGAGGTAGTTTCATCAGCTGTCAAAGTAACCGTCTGACTGGCAGGAACAACATACTTTATGGGAACGTTTTTTTCAGAAATCGTGTAAACAATTTTCTGATTGTTACTGTCGTATACGGGGATATCGGAAAGAATTGCAACACCGTCAGAACCGGTTTTTATGCTGTAAGTCTTGCCGTTACCTGTGACAGTAAATTCTCTGCCTCCGTTCTGATTATCCTCAGACTGCTTGTTGATCTTAATAGAACCTGTTTTGAGTTCGTTGTTGAACTTTACATTGACAGTCAGATCAACGTCGCCGTCGGTAAGCTTGACATTCTTCGCCTTGGGAGTTTCATATCTCGTATCTACGTTGATTTCGGATATGGTATATGAAATTGCTTTTTTACTTGTAAGATCGTATACGTTAAGACCTTTAAACTCCGCAATTCCGCTTGAATTTGTCTTTGCCGTCTTGGAGTGAGATTTTCCGTTCTGAGTCCATGTTACTCTAAATTCACGCTGACCGATTATACCATCCTCGGCAGTTTTATTGATTATGATGTTTCCTTTAAGATAATCCTCGGTAACATTTACGTTTTCATTTGCATTAAGTGCAAATACTTCAGTTGATAGGCTGTAGCCTGTAGGTGCTTTGATTTCTTTAACATAATACTGCTTATTCGGAAGTTCAATCGAGCCGCTTCCGTTTTTATCGATTTTGATTTCTCCTGCTTTGTTTTTGCAAGCTTTATCAGTGTATACGCCGTAAATAGCCTGTGAACCGTCAATAGGACTGATACCATTGATCTTTACGGTATTATCAGCTTTATAGACTTTTGTAATAGTAAATTTCACATCTTTGGATGTGATCCTGAACGCCGACATATTCATGACAGTCGCAGTTTTACCGTCGGTCTTGTTATTGATAACAACTCCCTCAGAGCCGTTAGCCTCGATTCTCCAATGCCTGCCGCCTGCACCTTTTCCGTCACCGACTGTTTTGGAATTGATAAGACTTTCTGAAACGCCGATAGACTTAAGATAGCTTACTACCTCGTTTCTTGAATTGAATTCACCCATGTAAATCCACGCATGATCTTCGCCATATGGATTCTGAGCCACCACTACCGAACCGGGAGTAATCGTCGAACCGTCGGAACACTCCCAATAAGGACGGTCTGTTGTCTTGATATTTTTCTTTTCAACATCGATCTTAGAAGTTTTACCGCCGTAGCTGATAGTGCAGTTGTCGTTTACCGACAGCCAGTGATCGGTATCAACGGGAACAGGATTATTCCATGAAAAACCCGATGTTTTGTATCCAAGCTGTGTCAGCGTATAATACACAAGTCCCGAACAGTCGATACCGAGATTGTTTATCGTCCGTACCGACAGCGGAGTATACTGACCCTGATTGTATGCGTACCAGTATCCCTTATTCCCAAATGTATACGGAGAACCGAGAAGCGTCGCCGCCTTTGCGATCACCGTATCGGAAGACGGAAACGCAGAGTTTTCGGTCGAAGTACTTGCGGCATTTGCTGTTATCGCTCCGCTCACAGATGAACCGAGCATAGAAAAAGCGCAGAGTCCTGCCATTAACCCTGCGCTGAGTTTTCTCAATATTTTTGATTTTGTTTTAAACATATATTGCATTTCTCCTTTTCATTTTTGCAAAGAAAAAGAGCCGAAATTTCTTCGGCTCTCTGTTTATTAGTATTTCGTTTTATTCGTGTAATTCTTCATAGCTATAATCGCTTATCATTCTTCCATCCGCAATATGGTTTTCATCAATATCAATAACCTCTGTAAAACCATAGTTGTAGTCAAGAAAAGCGCCTGCCTGAGTATCAAGAACATACCATATTCCGTCAACTTTCACTATATTGGCAACGTGTCCGTATATTCCTGAGTCAGTCCAGCAAGCATAGCAATCAAGCCCTATACCTTGACAGATTAGGTATGTCTTGTATGAATAATTCACGCAAGTACCCGAACCGTTTTCAGTCATCCAGTTGTATACCGCTTCTGCCTTGCTGTAGTCAGAACCATCATGCAATAAGTTTCTGCCAATACCCATATACCTTTCTTCCTCAGTAGGCTCCGGTGCAGGCGGTTCAGTCTGCGGCTTTGGTGTAGTCGTAGTCGGCGGATTTGTCACCGCAGGCTTTGCCGTTGTAACCGGAGGAGAAGGGTTGTTATTCTGAGGCTTATTGTCAGACGATTGGTTATTCTGTTGCGCACCGTTATTGCTCTGATTGTTATCGGGCTGCTGATTATTCTGTTCAGGCTGATAATTTACCTGACCGTTGTTATTCTGAACAGCATTGTTTTGTCTCTGATTCGAATTGCCGTTCGCATTTAATGAACTGAATTTTTGGGTCGTAGTTACTGTGGTACCCGTCGGCTTTGAGGAAGAGGATACCGTTTGCGAATTCTTTCTCGTAGTAGTCGTGGCTTCGCTTGTATTCTTTTCTTCTTTTGCCGATGAAGTTTCCGCAGTATCTTCGCCAGCCGTGCTTTCGGAAGCAATTGCTGTAGTAGTTCCCACTTTGGATTCTGTATCGTCTATCTGTCCGCAAGCCGTGAGCAGAAGACTGCATATAGCTAAGATCGTTATCGCTTTTTTCATAGTATCACCCCGATAAATTTGTTTCTTTCACTATATCACAGAGATACATCATAATCCAGTCTTTTCAAAGAAATTCTACCAAAGCAACAAAGTATACAGTATTCTTTTGTGAGATATTTCACATTGCTATCTCAGGTTCAGGTTCGTCCGCAGGCTCGTCGGACATTTCCTCGTCGGGAGTATTTTCAACCTCAATCTCTGTTGCCTGTATCTGCTGAAGTTTGACATCGTAAGCATTCAGAACAGCCTGATTAAGTGCATTTCTCGCTGCTTTTGTTATAGCGTGAAAAATGTCCGAATACTGCTTGTTGCCGTCACGGTCGGTATATGAAGTTGACGGCATATTTACAAATCTGCCTTTCTCGGTTTCCATTACTTTCAGTCCGTGAACAGCAAACATTCCGTCCATTGTAACACTGGCATACGCTTTTACCGATGAATCCTGTTTGTCAACAAATCTGTTGATTGTTGCTGTAATTTTCATTTGCATCACCTGATCCTTTCGTTTATGACATCGTAATTTCAGGTTCTTCCGTTTCCTCAAAGACCTCGCAAAGAGCCTCAATATCCGCCATCTCCATTTTCCCCAATGCAATAATAGGGTTCTTAAACGTCTTGGAATACTTTTCGATCTGCTCATCGGTAAGTGAACAGCTGTCCCATTCGCCGTATTCGTTCATATAATTTCCTGAAACAAAGAAAGTTCCATGTACAAGAACATTTCCCACAATACGATTAGGCTGTGAACCATTAAGCAGGAATTCATCGTTGCACCAAGCAATCGCAGTTTCTTTCGGCTCAAAATATATAGGTTCGATACACCCTCCGACTATTGCCTGCATATCGTGAATATCATCGCCGATTTCCTTTTCATACGGCGCTTTTTCAGGCTCAATAACAAGTATTTTCATTTACAAAACCTCCTCATCTTCATTGCAATAATCCCACAGCGGACAATCACTGCAGTCATCATGCATAGCGCAAGTCCTCTCAATCTCTTCCTCTGAGATACCGCAGTCACGGCGTTCTCTTTCGGGAGCATTTCGCCATATCGTAAGCGTCACTCCGCTATCATCGCACTCCGTTTCTACGCTTACGGGATCGCCGTTTTCATCAAAAAGCCCCGAAAATACGCTTTTTCCGTTGTCTGCCATTACTTGTGCAAAAATTATTTTTTTCATAAAATTATACCTCCAAAATTGTCTGTTTCATCGTCAAACAGCGAAAGTTGGCGAACCGCCCGTAATCTCTCGCTTGTATCGTAATTTGAAATTAAAAGCTCCGCATACTGCGAACCTCCATCGTATCTTTGTGCAAGGTTGTTTATTCTTGAAATTTCCTCGATGTGAATATTCGGTTTGTCCCACAGCTCACGGATTTCGGGACAGTCATTGTAGGAAACAAGGAATTTACCCTTGATATCCATTAGCGAATCTCTGAGCCTAATATGATCCTTGGTTTTAAAACCCACGTCCTTGTAGTAGTTTTCGGTTGCAAAATACGGCGGATCGCAGTAAAAAAAGCTGACGGGGCGATCGTACTGCCTTATCAGCTTTTCAAAATCCTTGTTTTCAACTACTACCTTCTGCAATCTTCTTGCCGCCAAGTCTATCATCGGGAAATCCGACCAAATAGAATGCGGCTGACTTGCAAAGCTGTCAAGTCCACTTGCGTAGCTGTATCTAATAAGCTGATAAAACTTCGCCGCCCTGTCAACATCACGAAATCTGCTGAACAGACCTCGCTTGTGAAGACTAGCAATCCAGTCGAAATCTTCACGAGAATCGAGGACATAACGAAGCTTGTATTTCAGCTTATTCGGTTTATCTCTTACACAGCGGTACAGGTTTGCAAGGTTTCCGTTAAAATCGTTGTATACCTCAAAATCCATACCGGGCGGTTTGCGAAAAAGCACCCAGCCTGCACCGCCGAAAACCTCGATATATCGCTCATAATACGGCGGAAATCTTGCCAGTACTGCGTCACGCAATGCCTTTTTACCGCCTACCCATGACATAAAACTGTTCATGAAATTCCTTTCTGCCGTTTAAAGCCAATGACAGAAAGAAAGTCGCTTTGCTAAAAACAGAAGTTTTCTGTCATTGGCAAAACGACCTTGTCCTAGCGCGGACGGCGCAATTTACGCTCAAATTTGATATGAACTACACTGCCTGCCCGCTGATTTTCATTTGTTGTATTTTCAGCCCTTGATTATTGGATCGACGTAGCTGAATATGATTCGTTTCTGTTCAAGGTAGCCGTTGGCTTTATTGACCTCGTTACACAGCTCCTTGTACTGCCGTTCCGAAAGTACGGGCTTTGTGGCTCTCAGCATTGCTGGAATACTGCCGAGGCAGAACTTGAAGTCAACTTTAGCTTTAATTCTGTTTGTGTGCATCACTTACCTCCTTGTCCAGACGTGCGATCTCTTTTTCCGCTGCCTTAAAAGCCGCAGCAAGACTGCCGACCGTCAATCCGATAACCCCTCCGATTATCATTCCTATGAATAAATACGTCATTACATCATCTCCATTCCTAAATCTTCGGTTTCTTCCTTAGGACTGCAATCTTCATTCTGTTTTTGTTCATTTTCTGAAACAAAACCGCCAAGTCTGTTTGGAACATAATCGGAAAGCCATGTACCGCCGAACTGCTCGTGAGTCTGCAATCTCCACATCGCAAGTTTACCGACATCAAGCTGAACGTCATCAAACGGAAACAGCAGACAAGTCAGATTTTCATTTTTAAAAGTATATGCTTTTTCAAATCGACTTTCGTTCTGCAATATTCCGCTTTCCGTCAGCATATCGTTTATGCCGTCAACCCATTCTTTAAGGTCGCCGCCGCAGCCTTGCAGGATAAGAGCCTCGCTGTTATTCATTTTTCTCAGATCGTGTAAAGTAACGCTTATTATCTCCATTATTGCAAAACCTCCTTCCCATAATATTTCTTCAGCAAATTTATGACGAACTGCTGCCCCCTGCCCGTAACAAACGTCTGCTGATAAGTCTTTGTCATAGTCGGAGTTTCAAAAACCGACTCCTTTACGGAAAAATATCCTCAGTCGATAAACGCCTGATAGGGGAGATTATTCGCCATAAGAACGCCTTTTCCTTTGAGCCAGCCGTAAAGCTTGTTTCTGCCGACGGGGATATTTTCCGCTCTCGCAAGCTTTGCCATTGCGTTCATGTCGATAAGATTATCGGTATTTGACACCTGATTCGCAAACTCCACCAACGGTTCGTCGTGGCGGATACGCTCGTTGAGCTGATTTATCGCCATCATCTGCAGACGGAAAAGATTCTGATACGGCTCGTCGAGGAATGGGAGATAGTTATCGATAAACATATCTTCGTTAGCTACGTAGCCGCCTGTTTGATTGATTTGAGGCAGGATCTTATCAAATATCCACGACTCAAATTCCGCAGCTCTTGGCAGTTTGCTGTGTGCGACAAGTCTGTAAACATCGCCCTCAGGAATAAAAATCATCTTAATGGTCTTGCTTGGGGACTGCGGATGAGGTAGGTCGTGTTTCACGCCCCACCTGCAATGCCGCCTTATTGCGTCCTTTGTGTTGCTGTAGCCCAATGCAGAAGCCACATCCTTGCCGCAGAACATGATTCTGCCGTTATCTTCCTTTAAAATTCTGAGCGAACCAAATTCCTCATTTTCAAATATCTTTATCATATTATTCATTTGCATTCTCCTTGTCAATTTCTAAAATAAACCTTGCAAGAGCCTCAATAACATTCGTAGTAACGGCATTTCCTGCCTGCTTGTAAAGCTGTGCGTCGGACATTCCGGTTGCCGCCACCTTGTTGAACTGCTCGTCTGTAAACCCCTGCAAACGCCAGCATTCCAAAGGCATGAGCCTGCGGATATATCCGCAGTAGATCACCCCGTGTTTATCGGTGACAGTTATCGTAAACATCGGTTCGTTTGGGAGTTTAAATCTTCGCCCTTGCTGACGAACTTTCTCCTTTTCGGGAGTAAGCACCGCAATCGGATCGCTAATCACGATCACCCCCGACTTTTCTCCTTTATGGTGACCTATACCGCTGTCCTGCCTTGACGTTATGCACCTCGCAAGCTCTGTAACTTTCGGTTCGGGATTCATATCGATACACATAGCGTAATATCCCTGATTACAGCTTGTTGTCAGCGTGTGTGCTACATCGTGACCTACACGTCCTCGTCTTGAATTAATGTTAGGGTAGGCGAGATCAATACTGTCGCCGGGCAATGCTAACTGATAGCCCGACTTGGTTTTGACCTTGATCGGAAGTCCTATGATCTCGTAAAGTCCTGTCTTTCCTCCGAAGCCTCCTGCCGTTCCCGTAAGCGTTATGCTCAGTCCGTCGGCTGAGTACACTCTGCAGCCCTCTCGTCCGGGTATGCGTTGTACAAGAGTTTTTGGATTTGCGTCCGTGAAAGACAATACTTTTCCGGCGCATTTTTCTCTAAGAAATCCGATAATGAACACTCTTTTTCGGGATTGGGCGACTCTAAAATTTGCGCTGTTAAGCACCTGCCATGCGACATCGTACCCCAATTCGTCCAGCGAACCAAGGATGGTCGCAAACGTCCTGCCTGAGTCATGCGATAACAATCCGGGTACGTTCTCAAGCAGCAGATATTTAGGTTTTTTAACGGCAGCGATTCTGGCAATTTCAAAGAACAGAGTTCCTCTTGCGTCGTCAAATCCGCCCCTTTTTCCAGCGATTGAAAAGCTTTGGCAAGGGAAGCCTCCGCATATAAGGTCGAAATCGGGTAACTCGTTTGGGTTGATTTTTCTTGCGTCATCGTAATACACCTCGCCTTCCGTATCGTACATTGTTTCGTATGCTTTTTTAGCATATCGGTCAATCTCGCAGTACCCGACGCACTCAAAGCCTCCTGCTTTTTCAAGTCCTGAGCGGAATCCGCCGATGCCTGCAAAGATATCGAAATACTTTATCATTTATCACCGATCCTTTCTTGTTTGTGTAATAAAAAAACGGCTAAGTCTTTTTCAAAACTTAACCGTTACATTGACATTTCCATTTATTCGGATTCTTCAAAACCCTCAGTTTCTGTGATTTCTTCAGATTTTTCCTGCTCATCCGCCATAGCCTGTTCCTGTTCGATTTTATGAAACTTATCCACATCGGGGATAACGCCAAGCGTTCTTCCGTTATCAAATTTACAGTGCAGAGTACCCGCATCGTCCACAAATTGAACTATGCCTTTAGTACCTGGTGGAATTGGACGGGGATCGTTATCCATACTGTCAAGGCATATCCGAGTTCCTTCGGGATATCTCTGTCTAAGCGTTTCTACTTTCTTTTCGTTGTAAATCATATTACACCTCACATCGTCATTCCCATATCGGGTTCTTCGGTCATGTCCTCAAACTGATCGCTGTTCATTTCTTCCTCCGTCTGCAAAAACCATTTGTCGGAATTCCAAAAGCTGATATAAATTTCTCCGTCGGGAGTTTTTATCGGTCTTTGCTCCAGACTCTCTCCTGCGCCGTCGCTTAACTGCCCGGTACAATATTCACGGAGATCCTCAAGTTCATCTTCCGTAAGCTGACCGTGAACGTTTGCTGTGACCACTCCCACAAGTTCTCCGTTATGTTCTTCGACCGACATAAATGCGGAAAACACCTTTCGGTCAACAGAATTGCCTCTATCGTACCAATGCATCAGACCTCGCTCTTTTTCTTCGGGCAAATTGAAATCGCTGATAAAATGATTTATCTCCGATTTGTAAGCAGAAGCTTCATAGGAGGAGATTTTTTCGTATTCCTCATCAGACCAACATTCAGGTACTCTGCTGATCTCAAGGGGACAGTAAAATTTCATTTCCTGCAAATGCGTCTGAATATGATTTTCGTACAACAGCTTTGCGTTTGGAATATACTGAACGTATCTAGCGTAGGATGAGCCTTCAGCTTCGATCAGCAGACCGTCACCCTGTTCCTCATCGTAGATCAGCAGACAATGATAAATATCATTGCTGTCACAGTACATCAAATCTGTGTTCTCAGCGATCAGGTCATTGTCCTGCAAGGGATGCCTTTTCAGATTATCAAACTCAGCATGAGAAACTGCTATCGCTTTCTCCACCGCACAGGACTTTGTCTTAAATTCTAACTCCTTGCGAAGCAGATTGGTGTTGATTATAAGTTTGTTGTTCATTGTGTTTCCTCCATTCGTTTTATTTTTCCTTTTTAATAGTATATCTGCCACATGGCTATCACGTCCTTCCTTGAGGAATAAAAAAAGACCGCTTTGTCGTTTATCACATTTCGTGATATTTGACAAAACAGCCTTCTAAACTTTGTGAATGTTTTTTCATAAAAAAAAGCAAGCCGGGAGCGAAATCTGCTCAAAGCTTGCCGTTTTATTTGACAATATTCATTTGTCGAGGGTTCAAATCCTTCCGGTCGGTGAAAATCATGAAAAAGCATCCATGGTTTTACACTAAAAATTTTCGACTGAAAAGCATGAAAAAAGCCCGTAAATACGGGCTTTTAAGGGTGAGCATCCATTTAGTCTCACCAATATGGTGCGGATGACGGGACTTGAACCCACATGACCTTGCGATCACTAGCACCTGAGGGTAGCGTAACGACAGTGCGAGATAGCGCCCGATATCCGCCTTTATTTTACTTTACTATTCTCCCGTCACTTATCTCAATAATCCTGTCGCATTGTTCGGCGATTTTGGGATCGTGAGTAACTATCACTACTGTACGTCCCTGTTTATTCAATGATTTGAACAGTGCCATGATCTCCGCAGAGGTTTTGGTATCAAGCGCACCTGTTGGTTCATCGGCGAGTATCATGCTCGGTTCGTTGACTATCGCACGGGCGATTGCAACTCTCTGCTTTTGTCCGCCAGAAAGCTTATTGCAGGGCTTTTTCGCAAGTTCTCCAATGCCAACAGATTTTAATGCAGCAAGAGCCTTTTCTTTTTTATATTTTATTTTCTGCTTTGAGAAATTGAGTGGAATCATAACATTTTCCAAAGCTGTGAAATCTTCTACAAGAGCAAAATCTTGCATTACCATGCCTATTTTTTCATTACGAATTTTTGCATATTGCTTTTCTGAAAGATTTTTTACCAGAGTTCCGTCAATAGTATATTCGCCTTCCTGATAATTGTCAATGCAAGCAAGAATATGCAAAAGTGTAGATTTTCCTGCTCCGGATTTGCCAATAACAGCCACAAGCTCTCCGTCATTAATCTCGCAGGAAACTCCGTGCAGAGCTTCAAATTCGTTGGATTTTTTAGGATTGTATTTTTTTGTTATGTTTGATATTTTTATCATGATTACCTACCTGTTTTCCTTAATATTCTGAATGATGTCAAGTCTTTTTAAAGTAAAATACGGTATTATCATTGCTGAAATGAATGCAATACATAATAGAATAATTACAGCAACAGCTTCTGATGTTCCAATCGAAAAATAATTACTGAATTTCACTACTGCTTTTGCATGTTCTTCTGAATAAAATGCAGCTAAATCGATATAGCGTTTAATATAACACCAATATGAATAGCTGAATTTTACAATAAATGCTATTAATGTTGAAATTATAACCAATAAACTTATTACTACTGCATTTATACCAATACATTGCTTTCTTGTCATACCGTTAAGGCAATAAATACTATATGTCTTAATTTCTTTTGATACACTTAATGCAGTCATTCCTATAAGAGAAATTATTGCAATTAATGACGCTGTTATCAAGAAAATAATATCGTTCTGAAAATTCTTTTTATCACGGATATATGTGTTTTGATAAGCCTTCTTCAAATCAACACATTCATATTTATTTGATGTTGCAACGGAAAAAAACTCATTTTTTTCTTCTTGAGTAATATCATCTTTCAGCTTAACGGATTGACTGAATGGTTCTAAAAAAAAGAAGTATTTTTTTGCTTTTTCTTCAAAAAAATCCGGAGAATATTCAGCAAAAATAGTTGCTGAATTAAATTGCAGCATGTTATCTAAGGATAAATAGTTATCTGTTTCAAAAGACCCATGTTCACAAATTTCTTTATAATATGACTAATCAGCCAAACCAACAATTTTTCCTTTTATGGCTCCGTCAACGTCACCCATAGATACGTCAATAACATCGCCGATATTATAATTGCTGCTTGAAAAAGCTACCAGATTAAGATAATCATCTGTTTGTTCTGCATCAGAAAGCCAATTTCCACTTTGCATTTTAAAATTCAAATCATTAATATAATCAGTACTCAATAAAGTTATTAAATCATCAGGGGTATATGTTAGTGTAGAATCATAATAAGCATATATTTTCCCTACATAAGGTAATTTGGATATATCAGGAGGAGCGGAACATTCATCTAAATTTTCTTCTTTAAATATTTTATCATATTTTTTATCCAGCTCTTTATATTTTTTTCTAATTCTTCCTGTGTAATTTCTTGATTATTCAGTTTGTCCAAATAAGGCTGAAATTCAGCATCAAAAGCGTTTGAAAGTTCACCAGCTCTGTCGTCTTTTTCTATACTATAAGAAATATCATATTGAATATAATAACTATCCCCTTCACATATCTTTTTTATAAGATTGCTTGTCACAAAATAACTGCTTATTTTGGTTAAAATCATACTTATTAAAAGTGTTATTACTGCAAATTGAAATAAAATTAAAATAGTCATGAAAGGACGTCTTTTCAACTGTTTAACTGCATACTTAAAAATCATTTTATCACCCTTTCATCTTTTGTTTTATCTGAATAGCATTCTTCTTACAATAATAAAAAAGAACAGGAATAAATATCAGCAAACACAATACAAAAATGATTAAAAATGCAATGATTACATGAATCCGGGAATATCCATAATAAAATGCCACATCATATTTTTTCAAAACATTTATCAGAATTACTCTGAAAATAATAAAGGCAACTCCGAATTGCATAATTAACAGAGCTATCATTTCAGAAACAAAAATTTTCATTAAATTTCCTGGGGAAGCACCACAAAGCTTGAAAATATATATTTTGTTTACTCGCATTTGAAGTATAAAAGAATATAAATAAGCACATGAAATAATTGCTGCAATTACCATAAGTAACAAGCAGATATTTTCAAAATCAAGCATAACAGGAGCGTTTTCTAAAATATCATCCATTACAGTTTCTATTTTAAATTCCGGAAACAATTTTTCATGTTCTTTTTTACATTCCTTGATTTCCTGTACACTTAATTCTTTGTCGAATACAATTGAATATGTTGTTGGAATGATATTATTTTTTATTAATGACTTCTGAGTTAAATACCCATTAGCCATATTATTAGGAGCATAACTACCTATCACCTTGAAATTTGTATTGTCGTATGTCATAGACTTTAATTCTGTACCAATTCCAACAATAATCATTACTTCATCGCCATTTTCTATTTCATCATCAGAGAAAAAACGACCTTTCATAGGTTTGTATTGTTCAGAAAATTTTTTTAAGTTCTCTTTTTCGTCTGTGATGAAACAGCCCATATAACCTTCCTCGGAATTCAGATATCCACAAACATAATTTACAGAGCTATTATTTTCATAATAGCTCTGTAATCTGTCTGAAATATCATCAATTGCCAGTTGGCATTCATTATTTTTTAAGTCAATTTTATTGAGAGATAAATCGCCTGCACTGACCGTATCAGATAAGCAATCAAGCTTAACCACTACATACAATATTGTAATTGTAGATATAATAAGTGCAATAAACATAATGATAAAAACAACAGTATGTTTAATTATAAAATTTTTTAGATTTTTTATAACAATTGATAATATATTCATTAAATATCTCCTAATTAATGAGTGATATTAGTGCTTGCTCGTCTACGATAAGTAGTACCTGATGTATATGTATTGTTCTGTGATTTTTTTACTGTTGTATTTGCAGGTGATATTATTGGGTAAATATCAGCTCTAAAATATGTAATATCACTATCCCATGTATTCCATTTCATTCCATCACTTAAATCTCTAGATTTTGTTACATTATTATTTAAAGTGTAAGTATATTTGATCTTATCTTTAATTTTCCCAGACGCTTTCCATTCAGCGTACCAAATTACCTTACTAGCATTAGTCTTACCATTGCAAGGGGAAAATGTAACTGTTCCATAATTATATTTAACTTCGTGTATACTATTAACAGCGCCATTGTTACCACGTGCTGTATATGAATTTAGATCTAAATTAATAGAATTTTTATACTTGCAGGAATTACCCGTATTATCTTTTTTACTTGTGCTTGCAGCATCTGCTACCGCAAAAGTTCCAGACATCATAATAGTTGCCAAAGCTGCACATAAAGTTTTTTTTGATGAAGTTATTCATTTTTTTACTCCTTTTATGTTAATATTTATTTAGTAAATCGTTTTACAACATTATAATAACATAGCAATAATATTTTGTCAATATATGTTTATGAACAAAATTATATTTTATTCATAATGTGCAAAATATTAAATAATATATAGGACATTTTCATTGACTTTGTTATAAAAAAGATAATATAATGCACTTTTTAGTTTTGTCTGTTGTGGTAAGTGTAGATGGTTACTATATTTGCAAGTGTTTAGACAGGCATAAATCCGACAAGTAGCAAAAAGACCCTCGAAGTGGCATCTTCTGGGGCTTTTGTGTGTCCGATTGGAAACACATAATCTCTTTTGTGGTTGTTTTTCTTGATTTGTCAATAATACCTCTGGATTATTTTATGGACAAGTCCATTAAACAGTGTGACTATCACATACATAAATATAACTGCCACTCCCTCCCTCTCACAGTGCGACGGCGAAAACGCACATCTTACCCCCGTGTCAAAATCAAATCTTCTGTGCAAAACAATGAAAATGGACCATGACTATTGACAAACGTATTAAAATGCGATACCATAAGAATGGAGAATGATAAAAACTCGTAAAGATTTAAACGTCTTTGCGAGCTTTTTGTTTTGTATATATTTTCGCTGTGAGCAGAAAGGGTGAAACATTAATTGAATAAGGAGGCTTGATAAATTGGAACAATTCAATTCAAAGTCCTGCGAAGAAATTATGACAACCGTGTACAAGCCAATCGAGTTCGTTGTAGACGGCTTGCTTGCACAAGGTCTGTATATCTTAGCAGGAGCACCAAAAGTCGGAAAATCGTGGCTTGCGCTTGATATGTGCTTG
>NZ_JBCOMH010000026.1:0-28385 GCF_040924265.1 Ruminococcus sp. RTP21198st1_G1_RTP21198_201120 | reverse complement strand
TAGCTGCACGTTTAAGTCGAACAAACAACCGTCCTATGCGTCCCCTCAAATGGTTTTCGCCTATCGAATTTCTTAATAATAGTGTCCAATATGATTGACAAACCTACACCTTTAGGCTCTCAGCGGTGTTCTATGCTATTGAATATTGTTGTATTTTTCATCAATAAGTATTTGCTTTATCTCCTGCAACTCCTTGTTAGTTTTGCTCGTGTTTATCGCTGTGCATACTATGGCTATAAATAGCACTAGGTTGATTATTATGCTTACTATTGCAAAGCCTAACAGCATTGTTACCAATGCCTCACTTGAATTGATTATCTCACTCATTTTTTACCCCTCACTTATGTTGCTTAAGTATTCTGTTAGCAATTTTTCAATGATTTTTGCTACACTTGTTTTCTCCTTGATTGCTTGTATCTTCGCTTTTTCAAGAATGTCTTGGTCAATCGTTGTTGTGAATTTTACTTTTGACATTGAAATCACTCCTTTGCCTAAGTATATCACACTTTCACTAATACGTCAATACGTATATTTTGTACAAATTATTATACGTATATTCGTGTAATTTGCCTATTGTAATATACGTATATACGTGTTATAATGGCATTGATAAAACAAATAGAGAAACGAGGTAAATAAAAATGAGAGAAGTTGCATTAGTTGTTGATGAGTATGGTAATGAAATATTCTTCGGCGAAACTATTGGAGAGTGCAGAAGATATTGTGATGAACATCATATTACTGGTGAAAATGGTGAATATATTGCTGTTGGAGATTTTGATGATGAAACTGCATCTTTTGAAATGTTTGACTATGAAAGTTTACCTCTTACACCGATTATATAGATATTATCTATGTGAAATCTATCATGCGAACGGCTGGGGGTGAATTGCGGATTGTTGGAATTGTTGGAATGTTGGAAACAACAGCTTTCAAGTTTTCAACATTTCAATGATTTCAATGATTCACAAGAGGGGAACGCCGTTCAAGATTCCCCCTCTTTACCTGTGGTTATGATGAAAGGACGATTGAAAATGAAAACTTCTAATCAGCTTGCAAAGTATCGTGAAAGCCTTGTGAAATATGCTCTTAAGTACGGAGTTACAAAAACCGCTATCAAGTACAATACAAATAGACAATATGTCTATCGTTGGAAAAACCGCTATAACGGCACTACAAAGAGCCTGCTTAATCGTTCTCACCGCCCTAACTCTTTTCCTACTGCTCATACAGAAAGTGAAATAAAACTCATTAAGAGTTATCACCGCAGAAACAAGCACACAGGGCTTGTAATGCTCTATGTTAAGCTTGTACAAGCAGGCTACAAGCGTTCTATCACAAGCCTTTACAGACAGCTCAGAAAGCTTAACGCTATTACTGTAAAGCTACCAAATCCGAAGATAAAGCCAAAGAAATACGAAACAATGTTTTATTGCGGTCAGCGTGTTCAAATTGATGTTAAAGTTGTTCCGACTTCTTGCATTATCGGTATTGAAAAATACTATCAGTACACCGCAATAGACGAGTACAGCCGTAAACGCTTTCTAATGGCGTTTAAAGAGCAAAGCACATATAGTACATATCAATTTGTTGATGCCTTGCAAAACGCTTGGAAATTCAAAATAGAGTGCATACAGACCGACAACGGCTCTGAGTTTACAAATCGCTTTACCACAAATAAGGATAAGCCCTCGTTGCTTGACCTTTGGTGTGAACAACATAACTGTATACATAAGCTTATAAAGCCTATGACGCCACGTCATAATGGCAAGGTTGAACGCTCTCACCGCAAGGATAACGAATACTTTTACGCAACACACAAATTCTATGATTTTGAGGACTTCAAGCGACAGCTTAAACGTTGGAACTATCAGTATAATAATATTCCAACTCGTTCTTTAGATTGGAAAACTCCACAAAGTGTATATAATGACTATATTAATTTTGGTGAAGTATACGAATTTAAATATAATAAATAAAAAAATGTGTAACACATCATTGACAAACCAACATCTACCAAAAAAAATAAAATATTCCGTAGGGGCGAACACTGTTCGCCCGTCGAAGCAATACACAAAAAGCACAACGCTCACAAAGAGCATTGTGCTTTTATTTATCATATCACCGAAATGCGGAAATTGATTTATCTAAATCTCAGCATTACTTATTCTTCTTGCTGTCATTCTCTCTTATCTCAACACGGCGTATCTTACCGCTGATAGTCTTAGGCAGCTCGTCCACGAACTCAACTATTCTAGGATACTTGTAAGGAGCAGTTGATTGCTTAACATAGTTCTGAAGCTCCTTAGCAAGCTCAGGAGAAGCAGTGTAGCCCTTTGCAAGCACGATAGTAGCCTTAACTACCTTGCCTCTGATAGCGTCGTCAGCCGCCGTGATAGCGCACTCAAGTACAGAAGGGTGTTCCATAAGGATACTCTCTATCTCGAAAGGTCCTATACGATAGCCAGAAGCCTTGATAAGGTCGTCCGTTCTTCCAACATACCAGTAGTAGCCGTCATCGTCCATGTAAGCAGTGTCGCCTGTATGGTACATACCAAATCTCCAAGCGTTGTCCGTTGCCTCAGGGTTTCTGTAATACTCCTTGAACAGCGCAGGGTTTTCGCCCCTCTTAGCGTAAACAACGATCTCGCCTGTCTCGCCTACCTTAACAGGCTTGCCCTCGTTGTCAACGATACCGATATTGTAAAGCGGTGTAGGCTTACCCATCGAGCCCGGCTTTGGCTCCATACCGTAAAGATTGCCCACAAGCACAGCGCCCTCTGTCTGACCGAAGCCCTCCATAAGCTTAAGACCTGTGTACTCATACCACTTGTTGAATACCTCAGGGTTAAGAGCCTCACCGGCGATACAGCTATATTTCAGTGAAGAAAGGTCATAGTTCTCAAGGCCCTCCTTGATGAAAAATCTGTACATTGTCGGAGGTGCGCAGAAAGAAGTCAGCTTGTAATCCTGAATTACTTTCAGCACGTTTGCAGGAATAAATCTGTCGAAGTCATATACAAAAGTTGTTGCACCGCAGATAAACTGACCAAACATCTTGCCCCATGCACACTTTGCCCAGCCTGTCTCAGAAACAGTAAGGTGCAGTGAGTTCTCGTCAAGGTGATGCCAGTGCTTAGCAGTGATAATGTGTGCCGCAGCCAGTGAATACTTGTGCAGTACCATTTTAGGATAACCGGTAGTACCGGAGCTGAAATACATTAGCATTGACTCAGTAACGTGTGTTTCGATCCTCTCAAAAGTCTTTGGATACTTGTCCATTTCGCTGAGAAAATCTATCCAACCCTCTTTAGCACCATGAGTGATAAACTTCTCCTTCATGCCGCTGTACTGTTCAAGAGCTCTGTCCACCTGATTAGGAACATCGTCCTCCGCAGTTGCCACGATATAAGAGATAGAAGCAGCGTCAAAGCGGTAAACATAGTCTTTTTTCTTGAGCTGACAAGTTGCAGGCACAAGGATAGCGCCTATCTTCATAAGACCGTAAGCAAGGAACCAGAACTCATAATGACGCTTAAGAACAGCCATAACAAAATCGCCCTTCTTAACTCCGTGTGCCAGCATCATGTTAGCCACCTGACTGCTCTTTTCAGAAAGATCCTTGTAAGTGAAGATATGCTCCTCACCCTCCTCGTTGACCCACTGCATAGCCACCTTATCAGGCACGTTCTTAGCCAGCTCGTCTATAACGTCATATGAGAAGTTGAAGTTCTCAGGCAGGTCAAGCTTAAAGCTTTTAAGTCTGCCCTCGCTGTCAAGCTCCTCGTCAACAAACCTCTTGTAAAAATCAGCCATTACAAAACTCATATATGAAATCCTCCGTTTTAATTATATCCTGTTTATCTCATGACAAATGCTCACTATGTCCTGCGGAACTTCCGCAATATACTTCGCACCTGCATTTTCAAGTTCTTCTCTGCCCCTGAAGCCCCATTCACAGCCAATGCAGTCAAGACCCGCATTTTTTGCCGTTATAACGTCCACATCAGAATCTCCGATAAGCACAGCTTCCTCAGCCTTGACCCCAAGCGTGCCAAGAATATTGTATATTATCTCAGGCGCAGGCTTTGTCGGAACACCGTCCTTTTTGCCCTCGATCAGGTCAAAATCTTTCTCACCGAAAATATTCTTTACAATGTAGTTCACAAAGCCATCAGGCTTGTTTGAAGCCACCGCCGTCATAATGCCCTCACTGCGAAGCGTGTCAAGCACCTCGCAGATATGCTCATAAGGCTTGGTCTTGTTCACACATCTCTTGTTGTATTCCTCAGAGAACTCAGCATGATACTTTTTGATGTTCTCCTCGCTTCTCAGCTTCTCAGGCAAAGCCCGCTCAACAAGCTTCAAAGTACCATTTCCCACTAAATGCTTGTAGGTATCATAATCAAACACAGGAAACCCATATCTCTCAAGTACCGCGTTCATGGCGTCCCCAAGATCATAAATAGAATTTACAAGCGTTCCGTCCAGATCAAAAATAAATAGCTTTTTCATAAAACCAGCTATACAAAAAGCCTTTCCTCCCTCCGACTTTCCATAAACTTGTCGGTCACCATGCACTAATTTTTACACTTATCACAAGTTTATACACATATCATAACTTTGTACACTTATCACAAGTTTGTACATCAATCGCAAATTTATACACTTGTCTAAAAATCACGAGATTTATTATACACTGATATTGTGGCTTGTTTATGAACATACACACCTGTAATTGTTAAATTAAAATTCACAAAGATATCTATGTGATACATATTTACGTGAATAAGCAAATTGTTTTAAACAAATATAGTCTGTTCAGCGAATATTTTAAGCCCTATACATATTAAAATAACTCCCCCAACTATCCTTGCCTTGCTTTTGAGTTTTCCGCTGAATTTGTTACCAAGCATAACCCCACAGAACGATAAGGCCGCCGTAACAACACATATAAACGCTGCCGACCTGACTATGCCCACACCAAGTGCCGCAAAGCTTATGCCCACAGCCAGTGCGTCCACAGAGGTGGCAAATCCCTGCACAAGCACAGCCCCGAAAGTGAGCCTGCCCCCTGTCTGGATCTCATCGTCCCCCGAACCGCATATCATGTTCAACCCTATGAACCCAAGCAGTATCAAAGCTATCCAGTGGTCGAACCTCTCTATGTACTCCGCAAAATTCATGCCCAGCGCATAGCCGATCGCAGGCATTATCCCCTGAAAAAGCCCGAATATGATACCGCACATCAATGCTCCCCTGACTCTCCCCTTTCTGACGCAAAGCCCATTAGTCACCGATACCGCAAAAGCGTCCATAGAAAGTCCACACGCAGTAAGAAAAAGCTCAAAAATACTCATATAATCCCCCTGTATAATGTATAAAAACAGCTTTACATTCAATCTTGACTTCCCTTATATTTTTATCTGCACCCACACTTTTTACACCTGCTACCACACCTTTTCTGTAGGGGCGAACAGCGTTCGCCCATCAAAGCAACAAACCCATGCTTTCATCAAATAAAATAGCCCCCACTCAACAAAAAAACGCCATCTCGGAAAATACAAAATAACATCTTTGCATTTTCCGAAAACAGCGTCATACCGTTATATTTTTTTAATCCTCACACTTTGAAGCAAGAAGCGAGCTGTATTGATTTCTGAACTGCTCAAATCTGCCCTCGTCAAGAGCCTCTCTTATCTTCTCCGTGAGCGTGTTGTAGAAATACAGATTGTGCATAACTGCCAGCCTGCCGCCCAACTGCTCCTCAGACTTGAACAGATGACGAATGTACGCCCTGCTGTGATTACGGCAAGCAGGGCAATCGCAATGCTCGTCAATAGGTCTGGGGTCAGTTTCATACCTTTTATTAGTGATGTGCATAATGCCGTTCCATGTGAACAGCGTTCCATGACGTGCATTTCTGCTTGGCATTACGCAATCAAAGAAGTCCACGCCTCTGTAAACAGCCTCGATTATGTTTGTCGGTGTGCCAACGCCCATAAGATATCTCGGCTTATCCTTTGGCATAAAAGGCTCGACCTTTTCGATAATGTTATACATCACCTCAGTAGGCTCACCCACCGCAAGACCGCCAATAGCAAAGCCCGAACAGTATTCCATTTCTCTTATGCGCTTCATATGCTCGATACGCAGATCCTCATAAGTACAGCCCTGATTGATACCGAACAGCATCTGATGCTTGTTTATAGTCTCCTCAAGTCCGTTGAGCCTTTTCTGCTCAGCGACACATCTCTCAAGCCACCTTACCGTTCTATCACAGCTTGCCTTTGAATAGCTGTGCTCAGCAGGGTTCTCTACACATTCGTCAAACGCCATTGCGATAGTAGACGCAAGGTGCGATTGTATCTGCATACTCTCCTCAGGACCCATAAAAATTCTGCGACCGTCAACATGAGAGTTGAAGTACACGCCCTCCTCTTTGATTTTACGCAGCTTGGCCAAAGAAAATACCTGAAATCCACCACTGTCTGTAAGAATAGGCTTGTCCCAGTTCATGAACTTGTGAAGTCCGCCCATTTTGTATATAACGTCATCGCCCGGTCTGACGTGCAAATGATAGGTATTGCAAAGCTCCACCTGAGTTTTAAGCTCGTTTTTCAGATCAATGGAAGAAACTCCGCCCTTTATCGCCGCCGAAGTTCCCACGTTCATAAAAACAGGTGTCTGTATAGTTCCATGAACAGTTTCAAACTGCCCCCTGCGTGCAGCACCCTCTTGTTTTAATAATGTAAACATAAATTCTCCTTATAAATTATTTTTTTCAGCCTATTCCATATCATACAGCTTCATAGTTTCAATATTTCTGTACTCATGCTTTTCATAATATCCAATAAGCTCTCCCTCTTCATCTCTGAGAGCTATCATGTAAACGTCCTTATTTTCCTTTTCGTTGCGGAAAGTATACACCTTGTTGTTGCCCTTGTCCTTTTTGAACCATGCAATGACCTGCTCTATCTTGTCATTAGAATCCCCGTTGTGACAGCCCTTTATGGACCTGCCCACAAGAGCCGCTCCTCCTCGCTTTTCATATCTTTTGACCGCTGTCGGGTTCATATATACTATCGTATTCTCAAGGTCGCAAATAACCACAGGTGCATCGTCTGCGTCAATAACGCTCTTAAAAAAGTTATTTTCCATTTCCGTTCTCCTTTATGATATCATTCCTGCCCCTTATTCCTTTAAGCACCATATCCAGAGGCACACCAAATATTTTTATGCAAAGCACCAATACAATAGGTATCGCTGTAAGTGCCAGATAAAGCTCCCAACGTTCAGGAAAAGCCTTTGCAAGATACGCCTGATAACCATAGTATGTGAGCATATAAACTATAGTTCTGTGCCAGAAGTACACCTGCAAAGTCCTGGAGCCGCACTTTGTTATCAGTGGAATCTTCACATCAAGCCCAATACCAAGCACCGCCAAACAAAGCAGTGCCGAGATACCCATAACAAGAAGCCTGCTCAAAAAAGTGCAATCCATGTCCGTTGCTTCAGATATGGAAAAATAAGAGTTTCTTCCCGTAAGAAGCATTCTCAGCGGATAAACAAGCTTTGTTTTTCCAAAGCAGAAATAAGTCCAAATGCCTATCACTCCCAAGGACAGCGCCCTTACATACCACTTCTTTACAAAATCAGCCACCTTTTCAGGGTCAAGCACATATCCGCAGTAGTAAAACGGGAAAAACACCACTATCCTGGATAGCTCATATTCATCGCCCACGCTAGGGTCATACCCTGCCGAAAGTGCCGTCACCATAGCCGCCGTAAGCACCGCCCAAGGTCTGCTGTTTCTTAACAGATAGCAAAGCCCCATAAATGCCGCCATTGCGAACATATACCAATATACACCGTCGCCGCCTAAAAGGTCAAAGAAAATCTCGCCATCACTGTTTTCCTTGTCAAAATCCGTCTGAAATCTCACCTGCGACCAATAATTCAGGCATTTCATTAACATTCCGATAACAACAAATCCAAGCGTCTTTCCAAGCACTTTCCTGCCGTCATCATGCCCCCTGTTGAACAATCCTGATATGAATAAAAACAACGGCATATGAAAAGCATACAGAAACACAAATGCGCCGCTAAAAACCTTTGCCTGCGGTACACCTGTTTCACCGCCGCCGTCACCAAAAAGCTTGACAGTGCTGTCGTCTATCAAATGCCCCAAGACCACAAGCACTATAAGCAGAAATTTCAGATTATCATATAAATACAGTCGTTTCTTCTCCCCTGACTTAATGTCATTCATATAGAAAAAACCTCCGTAAAAAAAAGTTTGAAATAAGATATCATCGCTGCAGACGATACCTTAATTCCTCACTCAGATATTATGAGCATACAATCACCAAAGCTGAAAAATCTGTATTTCTCTTCAACCGCTATCTTGTAAGCATTCATAGTGTTCTCGTATCCCATAAATGCAGAAACAAGCATTATAAGCGTGCTTTCAGGCAGGTGAAAATTAGTAACAAGTCCGTCAAGCACCTTGAACTCAAAGCCAGGATAAATAAATATCTCCGTGTAACCGTCACATGGAACTATCTTTCCGTCATTGAATGCCGCCACGCTCTCCAGCGTCCTGCATGAAGTAGTACCCACCGCAATAACACGTCCGCCATTTTTCTTCGTTTCGTTTATCATGTCTGCAGTTTCACGGCTAAGCTCATAATGTTCCCTGTGCATCTTATGGTCAAGGACCTTGTCCTCCTTAACAGGTCTGAAAGTGCCAAGACCAACGTGCAGAGTAACATACGCAATGTTCACACCCATTGCCTTTAAGTCCTCAAGCTGCTGCTCAGTAAAATGCAGACCGGCAGTCGGCGCAGCAGACGAGCCAAGCTCATGAGCATAAACCGTCTGGTATCTGTCCTTGTCCTTCAGCTTTTCAGTAATATAAGGTGGCAAAGGCATCTGACCTATCTCGTCAAGTGTGGCAAAGAAATTCTCCTCGCACTCAAATCGTGCGATACGGTTTCCGTCCTCCAACACATCAATTATCTCCGCCTTCAGCTTACCACCGCCAAAAACAAATCTTGTGCCGATCTTGGCTTTCTTTCCGGGTCTGCAAAGAATCTCCCAGACCATGTTCTCTTTCTGCTCCACAAGCAAAAACTCAATGAACGAGCCTGTGTCCTCACGCTCGCCGTATATCCTCGCAGGAAGCACCTTTGAGTCGTTAAGCACAAGCAAGTCACCTTTTTTGAGATAATTGCATAGATTATAGAAATGGTCGTGTACCACCTCTCCCGTCTGCCTGTTTATCTTCATCATTCTCGAAGCATTTCTAGGCTCGACAGGGGTCTGTGCAATAAGCTCCTGCGGCAGGTCATAATAAAAATCCGATCTTTTCATATTGTTGATATCAAGCATTTTAAATATCTCCTATTTACTTAAAATATAATAATTATAATAATGTAGGCAACGGCGTCCTCTACGTCCCACTCTCACCATTCTCAAAGTCCTTATTCCAACAACTGTCAACATTCTTTAAAGTCATTTAATTTCATATAAACTTATTAATTTACAGAAAATTAAAATATTTTTATCTATATGTATTGACAGAACGCTAAATATTTGTTATCATTAAACAGAACAGATAGAGGTGCAGTTGAAATGAGTATCATTTTTCGTGTGACCCCACACAACAGCGTCCCAACGCCTATGGTAAATGAGAAAGGTAAAACTGCCGAAGCGGAGTATCGGGAACACTCCTGCTGACTGTTAGTTTAATAGACTATCAGTTGTCATCATTACAAATGGTGGAGTGCTATCGGCATAAATTTTTATGTCAACATTCTTATTATATTGTATGATGAACTGGTTTTCAACCAGTTTTTTTATTATTTGTTTATTTTTTATGTTTTGTGCAAAATAACATTTGAACAGCGGCATATTTTAGTGTATAACGCCAAAGAAAATTGTTACCATGGCACAGGAAAAGGAGTTTTAATATGAAAAAGTACAATGTCGGTATCATCGGTGCAACAGGAATGGTAGGTCAGAGATTTTCTCTGCTTCTTGACAAACACCCATGGTTCAATGTAGTATGCGTTGCCGCTTCACCACGTTCGGCAGGCAAAAAGCTCAAGGACGCAGTTGCAGGCAAGTGGAAGCTTTCAGAGCCTCTGCCGGAAGCTATCGGTGAGCTTACAGTTCTGAACGCCGAGGAGGACGTTGAGAAGATCGCTTCAATGGTGGATTTCGTATTCTGCGCAGTTGATATGAAGAAAGACGAGATAAGAGCCCTTGAAGAAAAGTATGCAAAGGCTGAATGCCCTGTTGTATCAAACAACTCCGCACACAGACATACTCCTGATGTTCCAATGGTCATTCCTGAGGTAAACCCTGAGCATATCGAGATAATCGCTTCACAGAGAAAAAGACTTGGCACAAAGAGAGGATTTATCGCAGTTAAGTCTAACTGCTCACTCCAGTCTTACGTTCCTGCTCTTGCACCTCTTATGGATAAGTATAAGGTAACAAAGGCTCTTGCCTGCACATATCAGGCAATTTCAGGCGCAGGCAAGACATTTGAAAGCTTCCCTGAGATACTTGACAACGTTATCCCTTATATCGGCGGTGAGGAAGAAAAGTCTGAGAAAGAGCCTCTTAAGATCTGGGGTCATATCGAGGGCGACGTTATCGTTGACGCAACAGCTCCAGCTATCACAACACAGTGCCTGAGAGTTCCTGTTTCCGACGGTCACACAGCAGCAGTTTTCGTATCATTTGAGAATAAACCTTCTAAGGAAGAGATCCTTCAGGCTTGGAAAGATTTCAGCGGTGTTCCACAGGAACTTCAGCTTCCAAGCGCTCCAAAGCAGTTCCTTAACTACTTCACAGAGGACGATCGTCCACAGGCTAAGCTCGACAGAAACCTTGAGGGCGGCATGGCAGTTTCTATAGGCAGACTGAGAGAAGATTCACAGTATGACTATAAGTTCGTTTGCCTTTCACACAATACACTGAGAGGTGCGGCAGGCGGAGCAGTTCTGCTGGCTGAGCTTCTTGCAGCAAAGGGCTATTTTGACTAATATAACACATATATACGCACGAAAGGAGTGCTGTTTATGAAAAAGACTATTTTCACAGGTGCAGGCGTTGCTATCGTTACACCTATGAACGCTGACGGCTCTATCAACTTTGACAAGCTGGGAGAGCTTATCGATTTCAACATCGACAACGGCACAGACGCTATCATAATCTGCGGAACAACAGGCGAAAGTGCTACCATGACAGATGAGGAGCATATCGAGTGTATCCGCTATGCTGTTGAAAAGACAAATCACAGAGTTCCTGTTATCGCAGGCACAGGCTCAAACCATACAGAGTATGCCGTAAACCTTTCTAAGAAGGCTGAGGAGCTTGGTGCTGACGCTCTGCTTTGTGTTACACCTTATTATAATAAGACTTCACAGGCAGGACTTATCGCACACTTCTCCGCTATCGCAAAGGCTGTTACACTGCCTATCATTCTTTACAACGTACCGTCAAGAACAGGTGTGAACATTCTTCCTGAGACCTGCCGTGAGCTTGCAAAGATAGACAATATCGTTGCTATCAAGGCAGCAAGCGGAAACATCAGCCAGATAACACAGGTAGCAGCTCTCTGCGGCGATGACCTTGATATCTATTCAGGCAACGACGATCAGATCGTTCCTATCATGGCTCTGGGCGGAAAGGGTGTTATCTCAGTTCTTTCCAACTGTATGCCATTTGAAACACATGAGATCACACAGCTCTGCCTTGATGGAAAGTATGAGGAAGCAAGAGAAAAGGTATTCAAGACCCTTGGTTTTGCAAAGGCACTTTTCAGCGACGTAAACCCTATCCCTGTCAAGGAAGCTCTTAATCTTATGGGCTTTGAGGTCGGCGAGTGTCGTCTGCCGCTTGTAAGAATGAGCGATGATAAGATAGAAAAGCTGAAAGCGTCAATGAACGCTCTCGGACTTATCAAGTAAAATATACAAAGGGCGGAGAAATTCGCCCTTTATGTTTATAACAAAATTTTAAGGTGTGCTGTAGGGGCGAACAGCGTTCGCCCGTTTCCCTGCACATACTGGTCAATAAATAAAAAGAAAAGGAATGATATAAATGACTAAGATCGCAATATGTGGCGCCTGCGGAAAAATGGGCAGGTTCATATATGACGTTATGTCAGAGCGTGACGACTGCACAGTAAGCGCAGGTATCGACAAGTTCGGCGAGGCTTATGCAGACTTCCCTGTTGTAAAAGAGCCTGCCGACCTGCCTGAAAAGCCTGATGTAATAATCGACTTCTCACACCCTTCCGCACTGGACGGACTTCTCAGCTATTGCCTTTCAAACGGCACTGCCCTTGTAATAGCTACCACAGGCTATACAGAAGAGGATACAGCGAAGATACACAAGGCTTCCGAGCAGATACCTGTTTTCTTCACATTCAACATGACCCTTGGTATAAATCTTCTTGCAAATCTTGCAAAAACTGCCGCAAAAGTTCTTGGCGGTCAGTATGATATCGAGATAATCGAGAAGCACCATAACCAGAAGATAGACGCTCCGTCAGGCACTGCTATCATGCTTGCAGACGCAATAAACGAGGAGCTTGACAACAAGTATCACTATGTTTACGATCGTCATTCTGTAAGAGCAAAGAGAGAAAAGACCGAGATCGGTATGCACTCTGTCCGTGGCGGCACTATTGTTGGCGAGCATGAGATAATCTTTGCAGGCAGAGATGAAGTCATCTCCCTCAAGCACGAGGCTCATTCAAAGCAGGTTTTCGCTGTGGGTGCAGTGAATGCAGGCGTTTTCCTTTGTGGAAAGCCGGCAGGACTTTACGCAATGAGCGATCTTCTTGCTTCACTTTAATTAAATATCAGATACAGTGAGCGTCCTTGATGTTCCACTATTTCAGAGATTTTTTACACTCTCAGGCTGCTGTTTTATACGGCAGCCTTTTTTATACAAAAAAATAGCCGTGCGTGATTTTTTTCCGCACAGCCATTTCATTACATATTCTTATCAAGCTCCAAAGAAGTTTTCTCACGCTTTGTGAGCTTTTTCCATTGTACTTTGTAATCTGCATAGACCATTTTCCACTCGGCTTCATCAGGAACATATCCACCGAAGCAGGTCTTTTCAAAAAGATCTATAAGACCGCCAAGCTCAACTCCACGCCTCTTAACAAGATATTCTCTTATCATTTCAGGCGTGTATCCCGATAGCCTATCATTAGAAGCTATGGTCAAAAGCCTTACCACTCGCCTGTAAAGCCTTATGACCTTTTCTCCGTTATCTCTGAATTTAAGTGACAGTCGGAAAAATACCTCGATAATTCTGTTAAGGAATACGAAAACCACAAGCACAAACGCTACACCGATAAACAGTGCGATCCTGCTGAAATAGCTTACAAAAGTTGAAACATCAAAGTTCGTACCGTTTGCACTGTAGTCACGCTGATAGCCCGGAACTGTCGGGTCAAAAGTCATCCAGCCAATGCCTGTGATAAAGACCTCTACAAAAGCGTGAGCATGGCTATCTCTTACCACAAACTCTCCACGTTCATTCTTTTCATATGCTGCAAAGCCCTCAACATACCTTGCTGGAAGTCCCAGCATTCTCGCCATAAGTGTCATGCTTGTGGCATAGTTTGTGCAGTTTCCGCGCTTGCTCGTGAAAAGAAAATATGCGATAGACTCATCGTCAGGCTCATACTCGTTATCGTAAACATAGCCGTTCTGCTCAAAATAATCCACAAGCGCCTGAGCTTTCTCATAATCATTTTTGCAGTTTTCCGTTATGTTTTTCGCAAGAGCCTCCATTTTTCCGCCTTTATCGTCATATGCAGAAACATCTGTGTACAACGCATATATCTTATAAATATTCAGCGCTTGATTTGATGTGACATCTCCGTTTGTCAAACCATAAGAAAGCAGAAGTTTGAACTGATTTTCGGTCATATCAAGATTTGCCGCAGCCTGTCTTTCTCTCTCCGTTTCAGGAATATACTCAAAGCTAATGCCAAGCTTATTTCCTGCGGTGTCATATGGTCTGTAGACCTCGCTGTGAGTTGTTTTGATATAAACGTTGTTCTCCCCTGGGGTTATCATCAGTGGAGCAGGGATATAGCTAGGGGCAAAGCTGTCGCTGAACTGATTCATGACTGCCTTTTCACTGAACAGATCATCAGGAAACTGTGACCTGTCCACGCCAAGATCCTTGGTGTAATCCTTATCTGCAAGTGACTTTGCTATGCTGTAAACATAGCTCGGTGAGTTCACCTCGTTGTCACCGTAAAGATAAACATTTTTGTCAAAATCAAAATCGTAGAAGCTATCGTCTGTTACCCACTTCTCGTTTCTGAAAAGGTCAAAGGATTGTCTGCGGAGATAAATGACCTGTTCATCAGAGGTTGTGGTGAAGTTGAAAAGTATCTCGCCCGTTGCGTCTGCGCCAAATCTTGGGGAAGACTCATCACTAAGATTGTCATATGTGCCACTGCTTTTGATATTCACATCAAAGAAGTTGCTATTTTTTTCAAGATAAGATGTCTTTGAGGAAGTCGGCATAAGCATTGCAAGCGCACCCACAAGGGTAACGAAAACCGCCGATGCCGCCACATAAGAGCCGTTTATAACAAGGTCATGCTTGCTCTCGTCTGAAACAAGTCTGCTGTGCACCATAAGTGCAATGAACACAGTGAGCATTATGGTTATGTCAAGAGTATCCATTGAGTCGGCACGCTTACCGTAAATAAAAAACGGAAAAAGCACAACGAGCATCGTTCCAAAGCTTCTATAGCGCACAATGGTGAAATAATAAAGCACCGAAATGATAAAGAAGCCTAGTCCCACAAACAGAAAGTAGAAATATTCATCTATCTGACCTATCTCCTGCCTGTTTACATAAAACCAATTGATAAATGATTTCCCAGAATGTTCAAATCCAGCACGAAGAAGCTGAAAGCCCAAAAACAGCACTGCCACCATAAGGGCGGTATAGACAAGACCTCGCAGGACTTTTTTCGGCTTTAGCCACTCAAAAAGAGCAAACAGCAGACATTCATAGACCACATATCCAAAAGTATAAAGTCTGACATTGTCTACAAGATAGGTCTTAAAGATTATGTTCATGACCACTGCTCCAAGGAGCAGCGGCAAAGCATATTTTGAAAGAATATTCACAAGGGTGTTTTTTATCTGAGCAGTTTTAGTATTCAAAAGCCACACCCCCTATGTCATTTTACGAAACTCGAAAGTTTCGTCTACAAGCCACATATTTTCTGTCTGCTTATCAAGGCCGCTAAGATGTGTTACTACAAAAGAGCCGTTAAATTCTTCCATGAGAGAAGAAAAATCCCCCTGAGAAGTCGCCATGCAGGCTGTGAAGCAGATAGGAGCTGTCTTGCCTATCTCATGAGAAAAGGCAAAACGCTTTTCCTGCGGATATGGTGCTATTGCCGCAAGGTCGTTTTGAAGCTCTATTATATCACCTGCCTGCTTTATTTTCATGCTTTTCCAGCCGTCAAGATAATAATTATACTCACTCTCGAAGCCTTCCATAATAAGCATTGAAAGCATTGCAAGGCTCGCTTCGACTATATTATCAATATTCATAGCAAACATAGGGTCATGATTTTCGCTTGGTATATCAAGGAAAAACGCCTGACTTGAAGCCGTGACCTTTTCATCAAGGCGCACCATAAGCTCGTCACGCTTTGATGAAAGCTTCCAGTTTATTCTTTTCAGCGGGTCGCCTATCTCATACTGTCTGTGGTCATAGCCCGGAACGCCTGTAAGACCAAGTGCATTTTCATCTGATTCGCTTTCGTTATCGTCAAATGAAGCGTTCTCGGAAGTTGCTTTAAGAAGCTCTGTTTGAGAGCCAGTGTCAGGGATATTCGGCATTATCTTTATTTTTCCCACGGCTTTTTCATAACGTGAACTGTCAAGGTGCAGGGTGATTATTCCAAGATAGTCATGCAGACGTATGCTTTTTATTTTCACTGTGCCAAGACCTGCATAGCGTGTTTTCAGCTTAACGCTAACGCTTTGCTGTCTGCCGCCTGCCACGATAGTTTTAAATTCAAGTGGGCTTACAGCACCGATATTATCTGAACACTCTGCCGTTACCTCAACAACGCATGAGGGAATAATGCGTATTGCATTTAAAAGCATTATGTCAGCGTCAAACTCCTCGTTCTTTGCACTTATTTCTGTGGAAAGCTTTATGGCTGCCACAAGTTTACGCTTGGTAATGAGAAGTGCCACAAGAGATATCACAAAGGCTATAGCTAAAAGATAAAGCACAAGCGTACCACCGCTTCCGTTTATATAAACTCTAAGCAGTATCGCCACCGCCACGCAGGTAAGATAACCTAAAAGATTTTTCATGGGGTCATATCCTCTATTTCTCTATTGCGTCAGGTGATTTTACTGTAAGAGCGATATTTTCAAGAGCTTTCCTTTCATTTTCAAAGGCGGATTTGCCTTTAGGAGAAAGCATAAGTCTATGTGCAAGAACGTCAGGCATAACAGCCTTGACATCATCTGGCATGACAAATCCTCTGCCCTGAACAAAGGCATAGGCTTTTGAAGCTTTGAGAAGTGCGATACTTCCACGGGGAGAAACGCCAAGCTTTACATAATCTGAATTTCTTGTTGCGGTAACAAGGCTCAGGATATATTTTCTCACGGAAAGCTCTGCGGTCACATTTTCAGCGTAGCCCATAAGCTCACGGACGTTTTCAAGGGTCATGACAGGCTGGATATTCTTTGCAAAGCCTGATCTTTCGGCTCTTGACATTATATCAAGCTCATCATCATATGAGGGATAGCCCATTGATATCTTCATAAGAAATCTATCCATTTGGGCTTCAGGCAAATGATAAGTGCCGTAAGTTTCCACAGGGTTTTGTGTGGCAAGCACCATAAATGGCAATGGAAGTTCATGAGTTTTACCGTCAATGGATATCTGATGTTCTTCCATGACTTCAAGCAAGCTTGACTGAGATTTTGGGGAGGCTCTGTTTATTTCGTCTGCCAAGAGGAAATTGCACATTGCCACACCCTCCTTATACTCAAGTTCATGAGTTTTCTGATCTATCATAGAAAAGCCAACGATATCGGACGGCATAACGTCAGGGGTAAGCTGGATACGGTTATATTTGCCGTCCACTGACCTTGCAAGGGCTGATACAAGCTGAGTTTTGCCTACTCCAGGCACGTCCTCGATAAGAACATGACCGCCGCAAAGCATGGCTGTGATTATTTTAAGCACAGAGTCTGTCTTGCCGACGATAACTTTTTCGATATTATCTGTGAGAAGTTTTACCTTTTCGTTCAATTTTTTTTATCCCCCTTTTTATCAGGTGTTCTGTTTGGTGTGAGCGATATCATTTTTCTTTTTAAAAGCACCACATTTTCGATACCTGTGGTATGCGGGAACATATCAACGGGCTGGATAAGCTGTGCTTTATAGCCTATTTTTGCAAGAAGCTTCAAATCACGCTCGAGAGTTTCTATTTTACAGGAAACGTAGACTATCTTTTCGGGTCTGAGTTTGCCCAAGGCTTCAACAAATTCTTCTGTTGTGCCTGCTCTTGGAGGGTCAAGGAAAACTGTATCACAGCTCTCACCTGCCTGCGCAAGCTTTGTCATGAACTCGCCTGCGTCCTCATTATAAAACCTGATATTGTCAAGCTTATTGAGCTTGGCGTTTGAAACTGCATCCTTTACGGCTTCGGCATTAAGCTCAACGCCTGCCACGTCTGCACCGCTTTTTGCAGCGATAAGACCGATAGTACCTGTTCCGCAATATGCGTCGATAACTTTATCGCCTTTTTTAAGCTCGGCACAGGAAACTGCTTTAGAATAGAGCTTTTCGGTCTGCTCGGGGTTCACCTGATAGAAAGAATGAGGTGATATTCTGAACTTACAGCCGCAAAATTCGTCGGTGATATAGCCTTTGCCGTACATTATAATATCACGGTCGCCCAAAGTAAGAGGAACTCTGCCTTTATTAACGTTTTGGACGATAGTGGTTATATACGGGTGTTTTTCAGTAATAGCTTTAACGAAATTTTTCTTTGCAGGAAATATCGGAGTAGCTGTAACTAGCACGAGCATTACCTCGCCTGTTGTTTGGGAGGTACGGATAAGGGTATGCTTAAGAAGGCCCTGACCGCTTTCCTCGTTATATGGAAGGATACGGAAGTCAACCATAAGCTCTTTAAAGGTAGCAACTATTTGCTGTGCTCTTATATCCTCCAAAAAGCAATCGTCAGTTATTACCATACTATGGGTAGAGGACTGATATACTCCTGAGACGATACGCTTTGAGCTATTGACCTTATAGACAGTTTGGACTTTATTGCGATAATTATAGGGGTAGTCCATAGTTATTATCTGCTGAGGTCTGCAAAAGCGGCTCAACATTCTATCGGCTTTTGCCTGCTTCCATTCTATTTGCTGGGCGTAGGCCTTATCCAACTGACAGCCGCCGCAACGTTTAAAGCAGCTACATTTTTTCTCGCCTGTTGACTTATCGATAGTGGTATGTTTATTCATCACATTTACTCTTTTCATTATGTATAAATTTTATTTTAAGTATACCATTTTATATGAATAATGTCAACAAAGGCGGTTATAACAATTAAATTTAGCAGTATGCTCATGAGGTATAGCTAAGGTGTGTCGGTATAAATATTCAATTTTCAAGCTTCAGACGGAGTGCAGGAAGTGCTTTTCTGTGCGATCAGAACCTCTCATCGTGTTCACCTAACTCACGTTGACAAAATGTTTCCTCATACACTGTCGCTCCGCAAGGTTTCCGATTTGTGGTGAAACCTCTTCTACTTATACACGAAAAGTGGGTATTTTGTTGCAGAAAAAATGCAACAATTGCAGAAATGTTGCCAAATTAAATTATAAATCATTTGTTTGCACAAATTTTGGGGTGTGAATTGGCAGATTTGACGGAAAACACATGAAAAATGTATAGTATTTGGGTATAAAAATACCGCCCGACCTTAGGTCGGTACTAATATAGAAGTTTTTCAACAACTATTATGTAAAGACCTATACAGCAGGCTATGAAACAAAAACAGGCGGATACTTCGTATAAGGTATCTGCCTGTTTTTCGTATGTATAGCAGATTTTCATCAAAACACGGAGAAAGGCTCTATTGATTTTCTGTCAATTGACTTTTTCACTTCTATCTGATATAATTGGAGAAACAACGAACGCTTTATGGAAGTGAGCACAGATGTTAACAATAGCAATATGTGACGATGATAAAAGTCAGACCAACTATTTGAAAAATATGCTGAGAGAATGGAACAATCAGATTATTATTACGGAATACAATTCGGCAGAACAATTTCTGTTCAGCTATCCCGACAAACATTGTGACCTTCTTCTGCTTGATATTGAAATAGGTAATATGAACGGTATGGAACTTGCCAGAAACCTGAGAGCAAAAGGTGATATGCTGCCGATTATATTCATCACTGGCTACTCTGAGTTTATGCAGGACGGCTATGATGTGGAAGCTCTTCATTATCTGCTGAAGCCTGTGGACAAGAATAAACTTTTTGCTGTGCTTGACCGGTATGCAGACCGTCACAAAGCATACCGCAGAGTTATTCTGCCTGTTGGTGATGAGTCTGTTTGTGTAAACTACGATGATATAGTATATCTTGAAGCATTCGGGAAGAAAACGCAAGTTACACTTTGGGACGGTAAAGAAGTTATCTGCACCTGTGGATTAAGCACTACTGCTGAAAAGCTTGGAAAAGACTTTGTGCCCTGTCACCGTTCCTATATAGTGAACATTGGATACATCAGCAGTATTTCCAAAACTGAGGTCACAATGGACAGCGGAAAAAAGATACCTGTTTCACGCAGATTATACGACAGCGTAAACAGAGCATTTATTGCATATTACAAGGAGAACCGGGAATGAAAACAGCTATTACTATCGCCTGTATTGCACTGCTGATTTCTGCATTTTTCTTGCTTCGCAAACTGTTTTATCATCTGGTGGATAAGCGTATTGCCCGGTTTCAGAGTGACCTTATCAGCAAGCAGACTGTGGAAATACAGAATATGTACCGTCAGATGCAGGAATGGCGGCACGATTACCGCAATCATATTCAAAATATGAAAAACCGCCTCGACGGTGACCAAGGCGAGCTGGAACAGTATCTTGATGAACTTGCCGATGATCTGACTCAAACTGATACTTCCATTCAGACAGGTAATGTCATGGCGGATGCTGTGCTGAACAGCAAGCTGTCTGTTGCGGAGCAAAAAAGCATTCAGCTCAATGTCAAGGCACACATTCCAAAAGGTATTGAAATGACAGATGTGGAAATGTGTTCCGTGCTCGGAAATCTCCTTGATAACGCTATAGAAGCGTGTGAGAAACTGCCCTGTGACAAGCGCTTTCTTCGTGTGTACATTGACAAGTTCAAAGGACAGTTTTATCTCTCAGTACAGAACTCCTCTCCCTCCATTCAGCGTGACAAGGGTATTTTTCGCACTACAAAGGCAGGCACTCACGGTTTTGGACTGTTTCGTATCGACCGTATTGCAAAGAAGTATGGCGGATATGTCAACCGTCAGTATGAAGAAGGAGTGTTTGCAACGGAGTTATTATTACCATTAAGCGGATAAATCTTACCTTTCGTTCCGTATATTTACCGTTCGTTCCGAAATCAACACAAACGGTCAATTTTGTGATATGCTGTGTTGTAAGGAAGTGAGAAAAATGAAACGTGTTAAGATCGCAAAATATACTAAGGAAAAACGAAAAAAGGTCTGGGATAATTACAATAAGGAACAGGCGAAGATAAAATACAAAACGTGGGAGAATATGCGGTATATTCTTTTGGAACTTTGGAAAAGTCAGCCTGTTATGTTTTTGCTGCTTATCGTGGAACTGATCTCGGCTGTGGTGAACTCGCTGCTTGGAACATTTATCAGCAAATATGTGGTAGAGCTTGCGCTAGGTACTTCGGAGAGAACAAAGCTTGCGGTTATATGCCTTCTGCTTATCACAGGTGAGCGCATATCAAAATACATATGGAATGAAACAGCATCTTATCAAAATTATGTTGGCGATTACAAATTCCTTTGTCATATGATGCGAAAAATCATCCGAAAAAATATGTCAACAGATTACGAAAACAACGAAAGCTGTGACAAAAATGACGCTCTGAAAAAAGCGGAAACCGGGTCTGATTATATTACATGGCAGACCATAAGTACCATAGAATATTTTTTGATGGCGGTATTGCAGGCAGTAGCGTACGGCTCTATCCTGTCAATGCTTGATCCTATAATGCTGCTTATCGTCGGCGTACCTGCGATCGCAAGCTTTTACATTGAGCGGCACAAAATGAAGTGGATATGGAATATGTCAGATAACTGGCAGAAATACGACAGGGAGCTTGACTATATCCAACACGCAGGAGGCGGCTTTTCTACTGCAAAGGACGTTCGTGTTTACGGTATGGATAAGTGGTTTAATAAGCTGTTTGCACGGTCATATGCTAACCGCCTTAACTGGTATGAACAGCAGGACGAATGGTCGTTCAGGCATGACCTCGCTCGTGTTCTTATGATATATTTATCAAATTTCGCCGCATACGCCTATGTGATCTATATGATAGTGAAAGGCAATATCGGTGCAGGAGATTTTGTTCTTTATTTTGGCTCTATTTCTGAGTTCAGCTCTGCTGTCAGAAATGTTTTTGATAAATATTCGGGATTTAATTGGCTGTCAAATAACATTTCATATTCAAGGGAGTATCTTGATATAACAGACAAGGCTAATCGCAGCAAGGGTGAAAAGCTGCCCACTGGTGAATGTGAAATAGAATTCAGAAACGTAAGCTATAAATACAGCGGTGCTGAAAAGCCTACTATACAGAACATCTCGTTCACTCTCCACAAGGGTGAAAAGCTTGCTTTGGTGGGACTTAACGGAGCAGGAAAAACAACACTGATAAAGCTAATGTGTGGGCTTTATGACCCGACCGAGGGCAAGATCTTACTAAATGGCAAGTCTGTGAACAGCTATAACAGAGATGAATATTTCAGCCTTTTTGGGGCAGTATTTCAGGATGTTTCGGTGTTGCCTGTTACAATAGCAGAAAATGTTGCAGGAGCGGAAATTGACAATATTGATATGGACAGGGTGCATGATTGTCTGAAAAAGGCTGGATTATATGATAAGGTCATGAGCCTGCCTGAAAAGGAAAACACCCGTCTTGTGAAATCAGTTTTTGAGAATGCAACGGAGCTTTCCGGCGGACAGACCCAAAAGCTGGCGTTGGCAAGGGCATTGTATAAGGGCGGTTCTGTTTTACTCCTTGACGAGCCGACAGCTGCGCTTGACCCTATTGCCGAACAGCAAATGTATCTGAATTATGCAGACTTTTCAAAGGGAAAGTCGAGCGTGTTTATTTCACACAGGCTTGCATCAACACGTTTTTGTGACAGGATAATAATGATAGAAAATGGTGCTATGATCGAAGAAGGCACACACTCTGAGCTTATGAAGTATGGTGGAAAGTATGCTGAACTTTATGAACTTCAAAGCTCATATTACAACGGCGAGGAGGTGCAGACAAATGAGTGAGAATACAGAAACAAAACTTACGGCAAAAGAGAAACGTGAAATGATCAGACAAACGCTAAAAGCTGTAAATGCCGCAGACAAAGGCTTTGTGGCAAGAGATACATTTAAATACTGTATTGATCTTTCGGAGCAGTTTATATCCATTTATCTGTCTGCACTTGTTATTGACGGAATAGCGCAGGCTAAGCCCGTTGAAACCTTGCTGCTGTATGCAGTGATAGTGGTTGGTGTTCAGGCTTTACTTTCTGTAATACAGAGATTCCTATTCAGACGTAAGGATTCTCATAAATTTGCACGGGACACAAATCTACAAAAGAACCTTTGGCAGAAAGTAATGACAATGGATTATATTCATCTTGAAAGCACCGACACTCAGAACAGGTTTGCAAACGCACAGCGTCAGCCAAATAATAATAACGCAGGTATCAGTGCAGTCTGCAATTGTTTTAAACTTACCATAGGCGGACTTTTTATGGTGGTAACGGGCGTTCTGCTTATTATCCCAACAGCGTTCAGAAGTCCCACAGCGACAGCAGGTCTTGAGGGCTTTATTCAATCTGTATGGGGATTTATTGCAGTGGCGGTCATAACAGCGGTTCTGGAACTTATAAAATCGCTGGTGATAATTCCGAAATCGATACTTGGTTTTGAGGAGGTACAAAACGATAAAAACATAATTGCGGCAAAACGTGTTGAGATTTTTTTTAATCAGTATGTGCTAAACAATTATCGTACCGGAAAAGAGATAAGAATGTACTCTCAGCAGAGACTTATTGAAAAAGAGCTTAATATTGCACAGAAAACGAATTTTGACGGTTGGCTAAAAGGCTATAAAAAGGAACTGTTACCGAATTTTGTTTTTCAACTTGTAAATATTCTTACAAAGGTACTGATGTACGGCTTTGCAGTCATGAGGGCAGCAAGCGGAATGTTAACACCGGGCGAGGTTATTGCTTTTGCATTGTATTTTGAAAACATTTCGGCAGGCATTTCCGAAATATCCAACGGGTACGGACTGCTGAAAATAACACCCACATTCTGCAGAAAATATTTCGACTTTCTCGACATTCCCGACGAAAAATACAAGGGTACTATTCCCACCGAAAAGCGGAATGACAACGAATATGAGTTTGAATTCAGACACGTTTGGTTCAAATATCCCGACAGCCAAGAATATGTGTTGAAAGACATAAATCTAAAATGGCGTATTGGTGAGAAAATGGCTCTTGTGGGTAAGAACGGCTGCGGAAAATCCACGCTTGTGAAGCTGCTTTGCAGGCTGTATGACCCTACCGAAGGTGAGATAACACTCAACGGAATTGACATCAGAAAATACAAATACGAAGAGTATATGGAGTTGTTTGCTGTGGTGTTTCAGGACTCAAAGCTGTTTTCCTTCAGCCTTGCGGAGAATGTTGCCGCCGATACCGATTATGACAGCGAGCGTGTAAAGGACTGTGTTATTCGTGCAGGATTGGGTGAACGGCTCAAAGCTATGGATAACGGCATTGAGACCTGTATTTACAAGGATTTTGACGAAAGCGGTGTAGAAATTTCTGGCGGAGAGACCCAGAAATTATGTCTTGCAAGGGCGATATACAAAGGCTCGCCTTTTATAGTTCTTGATGAGCCGACAGCGGCGCTTGACCCTATCTCAGAGCATGACATTTACACCAAATTTAACGGAATAGTTGGTACAAGAACGGCTATATACATTTCTCACCGTCTTTCATCCTGCCGTTTCTGTGATGAGATAACTGTTATGGATAACGGGCGAATTATTGAACGAGGGACACACGATAGTCTGATCGACGAGCATAAAATTTATGCGGCTTTGTGGGCAGCTCAGGCGGAGTATTATAAGGATACGGCGGGAGAGCTGTTCGCTTAAAGCAGTATATAAACCTAAAGAAAATACCGCTGACATAATTGATCTTGTCTGCGGTATTTCTTTAATTTGGCAGGTAGATTGTAAATGTTCAGTCCGTGCAGTAACTCAGCCCATGTATGAGCTGGATATAAACGCACCCCGCACGATCCCGTTCCTCTTCCTCGGTAGACATCATGAGTTCGAGGAAATATGCCTTTGCTTCTTCGTAGTCCTCCCATACCTCTCGTTTGCTGTTGCATATGGTAGTGACCTTGCGTGTTCTCGGCATCGCTAATTCAGGTGTTTTCAACATAGCTATTACTTCCAAAAGTTTTATTGTGAATCTATTATAGCGGATAATCTCTCCAGAGTCCAGCTTTGCAGGATGATTGTAACCATTTTGGTGAAATGTGCACATATCAGATTTAGTGCTGTCAGGAAAACTCCTGGCAGCACTTTTGTTTTACGATCAATGCTTCAACTGCAAAACCTTACCTTGCAGAAAGTTTAACGGCTGCCAAAGCTTGTTTACTCCGTCCTTGATCTCGGCAATATCATTATTATAAATATTTTCCGTGCTGTTTACACGGACAGCGATCTGATTGATATTGTTGGCAATATTTGTGGCGAGCTTATAAATCTTGTGAAGCTCGTTCTCGTCCATGTGGACGATGTATCCCTCAAAGATCATCGCACGAACAAATCCACTCAGACTGCTCATGCCACTGTTCTCAAACTTCTTCTTGATGGCATCAATTTCTGCCTGACTTACTCTTACCTTAAGGCATAGATCACGCTTGTTCTCGTCTTTCATCTTTTCAGTTTTCCTTTCTCTGTTTTTGTTAATTCGGGGTCGTAGGGGCAGCGCCCTCTGCCAAGCTTTGTATCATGTGAAAGTCGCTGTGTGCGCCCACATGATACCGAGCTTGCTGGGAGTCATTTGCCCCTGCGGGTCAAGATCTCATTTTCGAGCTTTTCAGCTCGGATTTTTTCTCGCTTATCGAGAATTGCAGCTGTGCGACTTCTTCTGTTTCTCTATCATCGTCGCTACTGCGATTCCCCATATTCACTATACCAAAGATTTCGAAATCCGTCAATGGCTATCCGAAAAATTTTTTAGGCAGTCAGAAGCGGCTTCGTCAAAATGACCGGGTGGAAATATTAGCGTAATAGCGTCATTTCATAATTTCGAATCGCAAATTTCCCCGGTTGATTGTTAATAGGCTATGAACAAAAGTTTGTGCGCATTGCGGCTTGTTTTGATACGGCAGCGCGCGATATAATGTGATCGTGGTCAGATCATTTGACCGCAAATATGCGTTTCATAAATATGTTGAAACAGAAAGTGAGGTGAATGCGATGGGGCTGTATCTTGAAAAGATCGAGGAGAATGAGAAGAGAATCAAGAAGCTGAAGGCGACGATCGAGACCAGCAAGGCAAAGCTCAAAAAGTTGTTAGACGAGAATGCTCACCTGAGCTATCTTGAGATCAAAGCAGAATACAACTGCGAAGGTCGTGAGTTGCTCGAAGTTCTTGCAAGAGAACGTGAGCAGTCGGCAAAGCTGAAAAAAAACGGTCTGACCGATTCGGGTATTGATGCTACTGCGAAGTCCGTTGATGAGAAAGACGGCGATACCGATAACAGCGATGATAAATTCGGTCAGCAGATGAGCTTTACGGATAAGCAGAATCCTTACGAGGATTAACATATATCCGACAACAAGACGTGAGCTGTGTATGGGGCGGCAGCGATGCCGTTACGCACGGCTATATCAAAAACAGAAAGAGGGGCTGATAGAGAAAGCGCCCCCCTCGCTCTAAAAGCATAGAGAAAGAGAAGCTAAGGAGTACAAGCTATGAATAATAACAATACTGCCGTAGATAAAGAAAAGGCAGACAATCCTTTTACCACAAAGTCCGAATACAAAATTGGGCATACCTTTTATACAGTGACAACTGTATTCAGCCCTGTTTCAAATGAAAGTCTTTCGGAAATAATGAAAAGGCTGATTATTCGAGAAAGTGAAAAACTCCTCGGTGAATCCGGACAAGAACCCGAGAAGCAGGCTGTGTAACTTTGGAATATCGGCGCATTGAATCATGTGAAAATGCGCGCTATAATGATAACATAGCTTGCTGTATCTGTCGGAAAGGAAGGTTTAATATGACAGACAAGATAACAGCATTATATTGTCGTCTTTCGCAGGACGATATGTTACAGGGTGAAAGCAACAGTATCACCAATCAGAAGGCTATCCTCAAAAAGTATGCAGAGGATAATGGCTTTAGTAATACCGTTTACTATGTCGATGACGGAGTTTCAGGTACAACATTCGAGCGTGACGGCTTCAAAGCAATGATGACTGACGTAGAAGCTGGTAAGGTCAGCACGGTCATTACCAAAGATCTTTCAAGGCTTGGTCGTGATTATCTGAAAACTGGCGAGTACATCGAGATTATTTTTCCCGATTATGATGTTCGCTACATTGCGATCAATGACGGAGTTGATACTTTAAAAAGCGAGAACGAGCTGATGGCGTTCAAGAACATTTTTAATGACTGGTACGCTCGTGATACAAGTAAGAAGATTCGAGCTGTTTTCAAGGCAAAGGGTCAGTCGGGCAAACCGCTTTCCTATCCGATTTACGGTTACAAAAGATCGGAAACGGATAAGAACCTGTGGGTGATTGACGATGAGACTGCCGAAGTAGTTCGTAAGATTTTTCGTCTTTGTATTGACGGCTACGGTCCGGCACAGATTGCCCGTATTCTCACGGAGGAGGGTATACCGACTCCTACGGCTTACGCATTATCGCAGGGCAGGGATAACGGTCACAAGAATGCTAAGCTTGATCGCTGGGGCAGTGAAACTATTTCAGGAATACTTGAGAAACCAGAATATTGCGGACACACGGTCAACTTTCGCACTCATGTAAAATCCTACAAAAACAAGAAGCGTGTGAATAATCCGAAAGAGGATTGGCTGATATTTGAGAATACCCATGAACCTATTATCACACAACAGGAGTTTGATCTGGTGCAGGAGCTTCGCAAGAACAAGCGCAGACCGACTAAACACGAAGAAGTCAATCCGTTTTCGGGTATGGTTTACTGCGCTGACTGCGGAAAGAAAATGTATCTGTGCCGTGCAACAAGTCTGACCGCCGATCAGGAGCATTTGAAGTGTTCAACATACTCCTTAGATAAGGATGCTTGCTCAGCTCACTTCATCAGGACGATTGTGATGAAAGAAATCGTACTGAGTGAGCTGAACAAACTGCTTGTGAATGTCAGGGAAAACGAGGAGGAATTCGTGCAGGCGGCTATGAATAACTCCGTTCAGAATCAGTCCTCGGAACTTTCTAAGGCAAAGAAAGCTCTGAAACAGTCTGAGAAGCGTATCGCTGAACTTGACAGACTTTTCACAAGGCTCTATGAGGATAATGTATCTGGAAAAATTTCTGATGAACGCTTTGCGATGATGTCGGCAGGATATGAGGTCGAGCAGAAGAACCTCAAAGCTACAGTAGCAGGGCTTACTTCCTTCATTGATACTGCCGAGCAGAAGTCTGCTGATGTGACCGCTTTCATTCAGGTGGTGCAGAAGTACGAAAATATAACGGAACTTACACCAGAGATCATGCACGAGCTTATCGAGAAGATCGTAGTTCATGCGCCTGACAAGAGCAGCGGTCATCGCACACAGGAGATTGACATTTACTACCGTTTCAACGTTGCCGTAGCGACTGCTGTCGCTGACAGTATGAAGTACGACAAAAAGAGAAAGGCGCTGTAAAAAAAAGCGCAACAAAGCCCGTGGATTTCCTCGATATGGAAGCCCACGGGCTTTAATATATCAC
>NZ_JBCOMH010000025.1:3230-28407 GCF_040924265.1 Ruminococcus sp. RTP21198st1_G1_RTP21198_201120 | reverse complement strand
AAAAGACTGCTTTCCTACCCTTTTAAGGGTGGTTGCAGTCTTTTTTTATTGCGCGTTTTTTTACAGCCCTTTTTTGTTATTATTACATTTTAGCTCTTTCCTTAGCTCTCTGTGAGTTGCTCAGAATACGCTTTCTTATTCTTATGCTCTTTGGTGTTACTTCAAGAAGCTCATCATCAGCGAGAAACTCAAGTGAATCCTCAAGGCTGAGATTTCTTGGCGGAACAAGTCTGAGCGCGTCATCAGAACCGCTTGCACGAGTATTTGTAAGGTGCTTCTTCTTGCAGACATTTACAACAAGGTCTTCCTGCTTTGGTGAAGCGCCAACTATCATTCCCTCATATACAGGTGTGCCTGCTGTGATGAACAACTCGCCTCTCTCCTGTGCGTTGTAAAGACCGTATGTTACAGCCTCGCCTGTTTCAAACGCAACAAGTGAGCCTGTTGCTCTCTTTGGTATCTCGCCCTTATATGGCTCGTAGTCATGGAATACAGAGCTCATGATACCCTCACCCTTTGTGTCTGTAAGGAATTCGCTCTTGTATCCGAAAAGTCCTCTTGCAGGGATAAGAAATTCAAGTCTCATTCTGCTTCCAACAGGTGCCATTTCCTGAAGCTCGCCCTTTCTTGCACCTATCTTCTCCATAACAGAACCTACGCAGTTCTCAGGAACGTCAATAACAAGTCTTTCGATAGGTTCGCAAAGCTTGCCCTCTATCTCCTTGAACAGAACGTGCGGTGTTGAAACGCCAAGCTCATAGCCCTCACGACGCATATTCTCGATAAGGATAGAAAGGTGCATTTCGCCACGTCCTGCAACCTTGAAAGCGTCTGTGCTGTCTGTTTCAGAAACTCTCAGTGAAACGTCCTTAAGAAGCTCCTTGAAAAGTCTGTCTCTCAGGTGACGGCTCGTTACGAACTTGCCCTCTCTGCCTGCGAATGGCGAATTATTTACAGAGAATGTCATTTCAACTGTAGGCTCGGATATCTTTACAAAAGGTACAGCCTCAAAGTTGCCGAAGTCACAGATAGTGTCACCGATAGTGATGTTCTCGATACCGCTTATACAAACGATATCGCCAGCCTTTGCACTCTGGCATGGAACTCTGTTAAGTCCCTCTATCTGATACATTGTAACTATCTTACCACGATATTCCTTCTTAGTCTGATGATAGTCGCCGATCGTAACGTCCTGATTAACTTTCATTTCGCCACGCTCGATACGGCCGATAGCTATTCTTCCTACATACTCGTTGTAGTCGATAGCGGAAACAAGATACTGCATTGGACCCTCAGTATCTACCTCAGGTGCAGGGATATAGCTGAGTATCTCATCAAAGAGAGGTATCATATCCTTGCCCTCTTCGTCTGGCGAATGAGTAGCTGTACCTGCTCTGCCTGAGCAATAAAGGATAGGGCTATCAAGCTGCTCGTCAGTAGCGTCAAGATCCATGAGAAGCTCGAGAACTTCGTCGCCTACCTCGTTAAGACGAGCGTCAGGTCTGTCTATCTTATTGATAACGATGATTATTTTATGACCAAGCTCAAGTGCTTTCTGAAGCACAAATCTTGTCTGTGGCATTGGACCCTCGGCTGCGTCCACAAGCAGTATAACACCGTTTACCATTTTAAGAACACGCTCTACCTCACCACCGAAATCAGCATGGCCTGGGGTGTCGATAACGTTTATCTTAACGTCCTTATACTTGATAGAAGTATTCTTTGCAAGGATAGTGATTCCTCTCTCACGCTCGATATCGTTTGAATCCATGACTCTTTCTTCTACAGCCTGATTTTCTCTGAAAGTACCGCTCTGCTTGAGCATCTGGTCTACAAGGGTAGTCTTACCGTGGTCAACGTGGGCAATAATAGCAACATTTCTTAAATCTTCTCTAATCATACATACTCCTCCGATTTATCAAGACACAGCAAAGCGAATGCTTTCTGTAACGATTTGCTTAATATATTTCGCAAAAATTATAAACAATAAAAATTATAAATATATTTTCTCCCATCAAAGGAAAGAAAATCGTAATTTTTCACAAAAAGCCTATAAAACACAAAAGCACCTTGCGAAATTTTCCGCAAGGTAACTTTCCTAATTGAGAATTATAGCACATTTTTGCCGATTTGTCAAGAAAAAAGTATCATTCACAGGTTACGCCTTGTATGGTGTGCCTTAGATTAAATGATTTATGTTTTTGGCTGTTTTACACAATATTGCGCCGCTAATATTTTACACAAAAATAATTGAAATCATGGTATAAAAGTTGTATAATATCAATAATCAAAGATATAACTTTGATAACAGAGATCATATATTTGAAAGGCGGAATAATCAAATGGCTAACAGAATGATACTTAATGAAACTTCATATTTCGGTGCAGGCTCGATCAGCGAGATAGTTACAGAGGCAAAGAAGAGAGCTTTTAAAAAGGCTCTTGTTGTAACAGACCCTGACCTTATCAAATTTAACGTTGCAAAGAACGTTACAGATCTTTTGGAGGAAGCAGGACTTGCTTATGATATATTCTCTCAGGTAAAGGCTAACCCTACTGTAAAGGTAGTAAAGGCTGGTATCGAAGCTTTCAAGGCAGCAGATGCTGACTATCTTATCGCTATCGGCGGCGGCTCATCAATGGACACTGCAAAGGCTATCGGTATCATCATAAACAACCCTGAGTATGCTGACGTTGCTTCTCTTGAGGGCGCTATTGACACAAAGAATCCTAGTGTTCCTATAATCGCAGTTCCTACAACAGCAGGCACAGCCGCAGAGGTAACTATCAACTATGTTATCACAGACGAGGAGAAAAAGAGAAAGTTCGTTTGCGTTGATCCACACGATATCCCAGTTGTTGCAGTTATCGACGCAAAGATGATGTCATCAATGCCAAAGGGACTTACAGCTTCAACAGGTATGGACGCTCTTACACACGCTATCGAGGGCTACACAACACTTGGCGCTTGGGAGCTTACAGACATGATGCACCTCAAAGCAATAGAGATAATCTCACGTTCACTGAGAAAGGCTGTTGAGAACGATCCTCAGGGACGTGAGGACATGGCTCTCGGTCAGTATATCGCAGGCATGGGATTCTCAAACGTCGGTCTTGGCGTTGTTCACGGCATGGCTCACCCACTTGGCGCATTCTATGACACACCTCATGGTATCGCAAATGCAGTTCTTCTTCCGTATGTAATGGAGTACAACGCTGAATACACAGGCGAAAAGTTCAAGTACATCGCAGAAGCAATGGGCATTGACACAACAGGCATGAGCCAGGCTGAATACAGAGCAGCCGCAGTAAACGCAGTTAAGCAGCTTTCAAAGGACGTTGGAATCCCTGAGAAGCTCCACGAGATAGGCGTTAAGGAAGAGGATCTTCAGGCTTTGAGCGAATCTGCATTCGCAGACGTATGCACAGGAGGAAATCCAAGACCTTGCACAGTTGAGTCTATCCTCGGCATTTATAAGACAGCATTCTAATTCAAAAATCTTTTATCTGCCCTCGGTTTTCGGGGGCAGATTTTTATTGCCCGAAAAGAATATTTATGGTATAATACATTTAAAGTGAGTTTTAAGTTCATAGGTTATCATATATCGTAAGATATTATACTGACTTATAGGGAGGAATTTTAATGAGATTACTTCTTGCTGAGGACGAGGTGGAGCTTGCAAATGCGCTTTCGGCAGTGCTTAAACACAAAAACTATTCTGTTGACGCTGTTTACAACGGCATCGACGCATACAACTATGCAATTGCACAGGATTATGACGGCATAATACTTGACATTATGATGCCTGGTATGGACGGCATACAGGTGCTTACAAAACTCCGTGAAAAGGGTATCGACTCCCCTGTTCTGCTGCTCACTGCAAAGTCTGATATTGACGATAGGATAACCGGACTTGATTCAGGTGCTGACGATTATCTTACAAAGCCCTTTGCAATGGGCGAGCTTCTTGCGAGAATAAGGGCAATGACACGCCGCCGCACTGAGTTTGCACCCTCTACCCTTACTTTCGGAAACGTTTCTCTCAACAGACAGAGCTTTGAGCTTTCAGGTCCTAACGGCTCTCAGAAGCTTGGCAACAAAGAGTTTCAAATGATAGAAGCCCTTATGCTAAATCACGGTACGCTTATTTCTACAGAGCGTTTCATGGAAAAGATATGGGGCTATGACTCTGATGCTGAGATAAACGTGGTGTGGGTATATATTTCATATCTGCGTAAAAAGCTTGGTCTTATCGGTGCAGATGTCGAGATAAAAGCCACAAGGGGCGTGGGCTACACACTAGAGGAAAAGCATAATGATTAAGCGTTTACAGCGGAAATTCGTTGTTATCGCCGCTGTGTGCCTTCTTATCGTAGAGTTTACCATAATAGGCGGCATAAATGGAGTGAACATCTATCAGACCAACAAGAATGCAGACGATCTGCTGAACATAATAATCGAAAATGACGGCAGATTTCCTGAGTTCGACCCCAAGGGCATGAAACATGACAAGCCGCAGGATAATTCAGACAGCGCCTCTCCCCCTGAGAGCAAAAAGCCTGATAAGCACAGAGGCTTTAACGAGGAAACTAAGTATCAGACAAGGTATTTTGTTGTATATGCCGACAGCAATGGCGAAATAACCAAGGTAGATACAGGACACGTTGCGGCGGTGTCAAGTTCGCAGGCTATAGAATACGGCAAAAGCGTTCTTGACAGCGGCAAGACTTCAGGCACGTCAGGAAACTACCGCTACAAAACAGGCGACACCGACAAAGGCAAGATAATAGTTTTCATGGACTGCCGCAGTGACAGTGCCACCAAAAATCGCTTTTTGCTGGTGTCGTGCGCTATAGGTGCGGCAGGATATATACTTGTATGTCTGCTTATCATAATCTTCTCAAAGCGTGCCATAAGACCTGTTGTGGAAAGCTTTGAAAAGCAAAAGCAGTTCATCACCGACGCAGGGCACGAGATAAAAACGCCGCTGGCCATAATCTCCGCAAACACGGAAGTTCTTGAAATGGTGTCAGAGCCAAACCAGTGGACGGTGAGCATAAAAAATCAGATAACAAGGCTAAACGGTCTGCTAAAAGAGCTTTTAAGCCTTGCAAAAATGGAGGAGGAAAAGCCTGCTCTTACCATGGCTGATTTCAATATCTCTGACGCTGTTTATGACGCCGCTTCGCCTTTTACTACCCTTTCGGAAACAAAGGGCAAAAAACTCACCATTGATGTTGCCAACGGACTTTCCTATCACGGCGACGAGGGTGCGATAAGACAGCTTGTTTCTATCCTCACGGAAAATGCGGTAAAATATGCTGACGAGGATGGCGAGATAATAGTAAAGCTTTTCACTTCTCATAATGGCAAGGAAACAGACCTAGAAGTTTCAAACACCTGCAAAGAACCACCGCAAGGCGACCTAACAAAACTTTTTGACAGATTTTATCGTGACGACAGCTCGCGGTCAAGGTCAAAGGGAGAGAAAAAGGGTGGCTACGGCATTGGGCTTTCTATTGCACAGGCAATAGTCAGGTCGCACAAAAGCAAGATATCATGCAAAGCCGAAAACGGCATGATGATATTTACAGCACAGCTTAAATAATTGCAAAGCAGAGTTGGTCACCAGCCACTCTGCTTTTTTATAATATGACATTTGTCACATGAAAGATGTGACTTTTCTCACTAGCTTTTTGGCGGATAGTATTGTATAATGATAATACAAACTAAGGGAGGTTTTTCTTATGGCTGAAACTGTAGTAAAAATAGACAATCTGGTAAAAAGATACAAAGAGCTTATTGCTCTTGACCACTTTGATCTTGAAATAAAAAAAGGCGAGGTCTTCGGACTTCTCGGTCCTAACGGCTCGGGCAAGACCACCACGATAAACTGCCTGCTCTCACTGTTGGCATATGATAAGGGCGACATCGAGATATTCGGTGAAAAAATGTCCCCTGTGAACTATGGGGTAAAAAAGCGTATTGGCGTTATAATGCAGAATGTTGCGGTGTTTGACGAGCTGACTGTGTATGAGAACATTGACTATTTTTGCGGGCTTTACATCACCGACAAAGCCACACGAAAGAAATATGTTGACGATGCCATAGCTTTTGTGGGACTTGAGGACTTCGTGAAGTTCCACCCTAAAAAGCTTTCAGGTGGTCTGCTCAGACGACTTAACATTGCCTGTGGTATCGCACACAAGCCTGAGCTTATCATACTCGACGAGCCGACAGTTGCCGTTGACCCACAATCAAGGAACAAGATACTGGAGGGCATTTTACAGCTCAACCGTGAGGGTGCGACTATAATTTACACCTCCCACTACATGGAAGAAGTCGAGCAGATATGCACCCGTATCGCCATAATGGATAAGGACAGTAAGATAGCCGAGGGTACTACAGAGGAACTCAAACGCATGATAAAGAACACCGAAACTATCACCGCCGAGATACTCCAGCTTCCTGAAAACGTCCGTGAACAAATAGAAGCTTTGGAACACGTTTATAATGTTTCATATGCTGACAACAAGCTCGTTGCACGCTGTACAGGGGGACGGCACAATCTTATTGAGATACTGAAAATATTGCAGGAAAATCAGGTGGGCTTCGGCAGCGTTTATTCTGAGCAGCCTACCCTCAATGACGTTTTCCTTGAAATAACCGGCAAGGCTCTCAGGGATAAGGAGTGATAGAATGTTCTCACACATATTCAAATACGAATTTAAAAGCTGTCTGCGTCAAAAAGCCATACTCTTCTGGCTCATAGCCTTTCCTATAATACTGGGTTGCTTTTTTAAGATGGCGTTTTCAGGAATATACGAAAAAGATGTTGTATTCAATGCGATACCTGTTGCGGTGACAAATATAGAAGAAAACGATATCCTTAAGCAGGTGCTTGAACAGATATCAGATGGTGATGAGGCTCTTTTCAAGGTGACGTATACGGATATTGACAAGGCAGAAGAAATGCTTAAAAGCGAGGATATAAAAGGCATTATAAAAGCTTCCGACCTCTCCCTTGAGTTTGGCTCAACAGGTATCCAGCAGACCATTGTAAAGACTTTCATACAGCAATACAAAACTCAGGAAAAGATAATAACTGACACTGCAAAGAACGCTCCGCAAAAGCTTGATAAGGTCATAGCTTCCCTTTCCGAGAAGATAAGCCCAAATGAGGATATTCCTCTCCACGGCAACCCTGACATAACGATACAGTTTTTCTATAATCTCCTTGCCATGACGGCACTTTTCGGCTCAATGTCAGGTCTGTTCGTGGCACAGGAAAATCAGGGCGACCTGTCTGCACTTGGCGCAAGACGTTGCTGTTCTCCAGTGAACAAGCTTACAAGCATAACGGCAACGCTCCTTGCTTTTCATGTGGTGGAAATGATATGCATGGTGATATCGGTGACGTTCCTGAGATTTGTGCTTAAAGTGGATTTCGGCAGTAAGCTCCCACTTGTTTATCTTGCCGCAATAATCGGAGGAATAACGGGAATATCCATGGGATTTTTCGTTGGCTCTTTCCGCATAAAAGAGGGTGTAAAAATATCTGTAGTCATGGCGGCATCAATGACCTGCTGTTTCTTCAGCGGTCTTATGTCAAACACCATGAAAGGCACTGTTGCAGAGCATTGCCCGATATTCAATGAAATAAACCCTGCCGCAGTTATCTCAGACAGTTTCTATTGTCTTAATCTCTATGAGGATTACAGGCGGTTCACAGTGAAGATAATTTCAATGGCGATATACACAGTGCTGTTCACCCTTGGTGGATATGTTCTTACAAGGAGGCGTAAATATGCAAGTCTTTAAGACCTTTATGAAAATACTCAAAACAAGACTTACGTCTGCTTTATTATATCTCGTCATATTTATGGTCATAGCAGTAATAATGGCGGATACTGCAAAAGATAACAATGACTATGAGGACTATAAAATGTCCGTATCCGTCATTGACCGTGACAACAGTGCCGAAAGCAAGCGTTTGCAGGACTTTATATTCAGCGACAACAAAAAGGTGGAGCTTGCAGATGATGAAGACGAGGTCATCGACGCCGTTTATTATCAACGTGCCAACTATGTTCTCTATATAAACAAGGGCTTTGGCAACAAGATAAACGCAGGGGATTTTGACGGACTTTTTGAGAATTTCAAAATGCCCTCCAGCTACGGCGGACAGCTTTTTGAAAGCAGGCTTGACGGCTATCTTTCAAGCGTAAAGGCGTACATGACGGCAGGTGAAAGCACAGAAAACGCCATGGAGCTTGCCCAAACGGCAGTTTCTCAGCAAGTAAAGGCGGAGCTTAAAAACTTTAACAACAAGGGCGGAACAGGTATGCCGGCAATATTCGGCTACTATTTTCAGTATCTTGCATACGTTATGCTGTCCATGCTCATTGTTACCCTTTGCCCTGTAATACTTACGCTAAACAGAAAAGGCGTTCGAGAACGCACAATGTGTTCAAGCCTGACATCAGCAAACTACAGCAGACAGACGGCTCTTGGGGCAAGTATCTTGGTGTTTAGCATATGGCTTTTGTTTATGATAGTCGCAATAATTTGGGGCAAAACGCTCAGCGTGAAATTCTGGCTCGCCTGCCTTAACAGCTTTGTATATATCATTGCCGCCGCAGGCATAGCAATGATAATAGCGCAGTTTGACCTTAGCGACAACGGCATAACTGCTATATCGAACATAATCGGTCTTGGCATGAGCTTTCTTTGCGGAGTTTTCGTGCCGCAGGAATTGCTCACAGGAGGCGTTCTTGCAGTGGGAAGATTGTTCCCTGCATACTGGTACACCAAAGCCAACAATATGCTTTTCGGCATGAGCGGTGGAGTATTCAGCACAAAGGAATATCTCATCTGCATTGGTATCGAGGTACTGTTTGCGATAGCGTTTTTCGCTGTGGCTGCTCTGCTTGTTAAGCAAAAGCGTGAGGGTGACGTAAATTCCCTTGCATAAGTTGACAATAATATGGCTGTGTGTTATACTCTTATTGTTACGGAGCTGACACGCAGCCTTTTTGCGTCAGCTAAAGAAGATCATAGATGAAAAAGAGGAAAAAGTATGGATAGATTACAGCTTGACAAAAATGCAAAGCTCACAGGCAGAGTATATTTCAAAGACGAGGTAATGTGGCTCGGTCTTTCAGGAAGCGGTGCGTCATTCACATTTGACGGCACAAAGCTTGTTTTGAAGCTCAAAGGCGACAATATCGCAGTGGGCGAAAACCCTATCGACTATGCAAGGATAGCCGTTTATGTTGACGGCAAGAGAGTAGTTGACGAGATGATCGACTGTGCAGAAAAAGAGGTCACGGTAATAGACCGCACGGAAAACGCTCAGTCAGTTGTGGAGATAATAAAACTTTCGGAATCTCCAATGTCAGCAGTTGGCGTTGAGGCTTTCGCCGAGGGCAGTGCTGAGGCTTTGCCTGAAAAACCGCTTAAAATAGAATTTATCGGCGACTCTATAACCTGCGGCTATGGTGTTGATGATGAGGACGAAAACCACCAGTTCACCACCGCCACAGAGGACGTTACAAAAGCCTACGCCTACAAGACCGCCAAGGCACTTGATGCTGAATACAGTATGTTTTCAGCCAGCGGCTATGGCATAGTATCAGGCTACACAGAAGGTGACGAGCCTATCAGTGAACAGACAATTCCACAGTTCTATTGCAGCTACGGCTTTTCAAGGGGCAATTTTGCAGGCACTGCTCCGCAGGATATCCCTTGGGATTTCAGCAAATATATTCCGCAGATAATCGTTATAAACCTTGGCACAAACGACGACAGCTACTGCCGTGACTACAAGGACAGGCAGGCTGTTTTCTCAAAGCTTTATGCTGATTTTCTTGCGGTCGTTCGTGAGAAAAATCCGCAGGCTTACATTCTCTGCACTGTTGGAATAATGGGCGAGAGGATATTCCCTGCTGTTGAGGAGGGAATAAAGATATATCTTGAAAGCCACGCTGACAGCAAGATAAGCTCAATGATGTTCCATGAGCAGGACGGTGCAAATGACGGCTTTGCGGCAAACTGGCACCCTACTGAAAAGACCCACAAAAAGGCAGCGGCAGTGCTTACGGAAAAACTCAGAGAGATAATAAAAAGCATATAACAAAAGCGGCAGTCGGTAACGGCTGCCGCTTTTTTTGTCATTTTACGCCAATTCTCATTCTGTAGCAGAATGAACAGGAAAGCATGGCAAGTTTCAGAACTGTTCTTTGAAAGCTTTCCTTATAAGAACACATATTTCAGCACGAAAAGCACTGCAAGCACATACATAAGCGGTGTGATATCCTTGCGCTTTCCGCAAAGAAGATTTATAACAACATATGAGATTATTCCAAGAGAGATGCCCTCTGAAATGCTGTAGAAAAGAGGCATTGAAAGAATGCAAAGATACGCAGGGATAGCCTTTGTATAATTGCCGTCATCAAACTTGATGTCAGTGATAGAGCTGAACATCAAAAAGCCTACTACTATAAGTGCAGGAGCTGTTGCAAAGGATGGTATAGCCGTGAAGATAGGTGCAAAGAACATTGACAGCGCAAAAAGGACTGCGGCTGTGATAGAGGTAAGACCTGTTCTACCTCCTGCGGCAACGCCTGCTGAGGACTCAACGAATGTTGTGGTGGTGGAAGTACCAAGAACTGCGCCTGCTGTTGTGGCAACGGCGTCAGCAAGAAGCGCAGGCTTTATCTGCGGAAGTCTGCCCTTTTCATCAAGCATATCTGCCTTTGAACATACGCCGATAAGAGTGCCTAAAGTGTCGAAAAGGTCAACGAACAGGAAAGAGAATACCACGACTATAAAATTGAAGATACCAATGCTGTGCATATCCACCTTAAAGCACTGACCAAATGTTTCGCCAAGCTTTGAAAAATCCGTAAGCGACATTGTAGGGAAAAGTGAGTTGTAGCCGGTTTCAGCGTCAGGAACATACAACCCTACAAGCTGACATATCATGCCTATTACCCATGTTGCCACTATACCCATAAGAATAGAGCCACGGACTTTTTTGATATATAGGATAATAGTGATGAAAAGTCCCACGATAGTGAGAAGCGCACATATGCCCGAAGTTGTGAAATTCTTGCGGAAGCCTGTTATGGTAACAAGAGTGGCTGAACTGTCAACGCAAAGTCCAGCATTCTGAAGTCCGATAAAGGCAATATAAAGACCGATGCCAACGGACACCGCTTTTTTCAGCACCACAGGTATTGCATTGAAAATGGCTTCTCTGACGTTTGTAAGAGAAAGCACGATAAAGACGATACCCTCGACGAAAACCGCCAGCAGTGCCACCTGCCATGGATAGCCGTAGCCTGCCACAACAGTGTAAGCCATGTAAGCGTTAAGTCCCATGCCTGCGGAAAGCACAAAAGGCAGATTTGCCATAAGTCCCATGCACACTGTTCCAATAACAGAGGCGATACAGGTGGCAAGAAGTACGGCTGTAGGATCCATGCCCGTACTGCCGAGAATGCTCGGGTTTATGGCAAGGATATATGCCATGGTCATGAAAGTCGTCACGCCCGCCATTATCTCAGTTTTAACGTCGGTGTGATTTTCTTTCAGCTTGAATAATTTTTCCGTCATATTTTATTATGCCTGCGTTGCAGACATTTCCTCCTTTCAATATGGGGATACTATCTTATTATACCGATTTTACAGCATTTTTCAAGCCTGATTTATTAAGGCAACACCGCACAAAGCCCGCCTGACGGCTTTGCACGCCATCTGCTTGCAGATTTTCCGTCATATCACACAAAAATCCCTTGACATACGGCAGTATGCCTGCGGAATTTTTGTGCAATCTGACAAAAAATCTGACTACGCATCTGACGCACAATCTTTGCGCGGTATTGCCTTAATTGAATAAAATTTATCATTTAAGAAGCACTGTTACTAACGTCAGACTTTATTTTCCACTGACTATTGAGCCAATAAATGCGGTTTTCGATCCAATTGAAAAGATCCTCCGCAGAGTCAGGACCCCACTCTTCGCCTTTTCTAAGGTCGGCGTCATACTCTTTGAGATATTCACGCTCTGTTTTTATACAGCCCTGCAAAAGCTTCTCCCGGCTCATCTCCGTCCACTTTTCCTTGACAGTAGCCATAAACCAATCCTGCTTACAAAGAATGATAAACCATGGGTTTGAACGGTCACCTTTTTTAGCCACAAAATTCTTGTCTGTGAAAGCACCAGCATAATATTTCTCAGTGCTGTCATTATATGCCCAGTTAAAATCCCAAGGAGAAGTGAATTTAAGCTTAGGACATTTACTGTCCTTTGAAAGATCAACGCACATATAGAAGCTTCCCTCACCGCAGTCATAGTCATGTACGATCTCATAAAGAATATACATATCTCTCACTGAGTCTATATCCATAACATTAGAAACGGCTTCCTCAGCGGTGGTAACATCAGAGTCAACAAGGTCATAATTTTCATCAAATTTGTAATACTTGCCGTTCTCGCAGGCTTCATAAACTATCTTGAACAGATTGTTGAGATACTTGTCAATAAAGTCTATCTGATTTTGCGAATAGAGGTCATTCTTGATAGAATATTCCGCAGGAACGAACTGCCTTGTTTCGCCGTTTATATCGGTGACAGTGGCATTTTCATAGTCCATGCTTATATAATGGTTATCCTCATCGCTTGTTGCATAGTTGTCAAGCTCAAGATAATAGCCTATATCAGTGTCGGTGTAGCCCTCCGCAGGCTCGGAGATATCCACTCTGTTTGGATTTATCTGACACTGTTCGCAAAGCTCATAAACGCCTTGAAACTCCTCGTTCACATAGAGGTGAACAAGCTGACCGTCTGAGCAGAAATTGCTGTCACCCATGATAGTTCTGCCAAAACGGAATGCGATATCGTTTCTTATTAGATCCCAATCTGATTTCAACAGCACCCAGCTTTTGCACTCTGCGCCGTTATTAAGCCCAAGCATATTTGTCTTTTTATCAAATTTTATCCTATAAGGCACTTTGTTTGCAAGGATCTGACTAACATCGCCGTAATATGCGCTTGAATTTCCTCTTACCTTTATGCCTGCTGAGGCTTCGTTTATCTCCAATTTTTCATCACAATTGAAAACGTCCACCACGCAGGAAGTATACTTCTCCCTTGAAGCTATCATATCGTCAGGGGCAGTTGTGACGCTTATAACAGGTATCTTACTTTCTGATCGTATCTTTTTCTTAAAACTTTCTTTTTCAGCCTTGTCAGCACTCAGGCTTTCATAAGTAGCAGGTTCCGAGTTTATCACCTGTTTTGTGGTGGCAGGAAGAGTTACAACAGGTTCAGCCGTTGTTGTCACAGCCTGAGAGTCGGCAGGACTACTCTCTGCTTTTGAGCTTTCCCCTGTTTCTTTAGCACAGCTTGTGAGCATTGCTCCCATCATGACTACTGCACATATATCGGCAATAATTCTTCTGTTCATATCATTTCTCATATTATTATCTTTCCATTTATTGTGCATTACACACATTTTTTTATCATATAACTTATTCAATTATAGCACATTGACATAGATAATACAATATGCTATAATCATAAAAGTAAGTGGGATTATTTATGCACTAATACGATTATATAGGAGGTTTTTTGAAATGTTTATACCTGACGATAAAAGATATGACAAAATGATATACAACCGCTGTGGAAAAAGCGGGCTTAAGCTTTCTGCGTTGTCTTTGGGCTTTTGGCAGAATTTCAGCCTGAAAAACAATTTCGAGAACATGGAAAGAATGGTACACACTGCGTTCAACAGCGGTATCACACATTTTGACCTTGCAAACAACTATGGCAATCCCTACAACGGCTCGGCAGAGGAAAACTTCGGCAGGATACTCGACCGTGGCATGAGAGAGTTCCGTGACGAGATGTGCATTTCCACAAAGGCAGGCTATGAAATGTGGGCAGGTCCATACGGTGACAAAAACGGCTCGAGAAAATATCTCACGGCAAGCCTTGACCAATCTCTAAAAAGAATGGGACTTGAATATGTTGACATTTTCTATCACCATGTAAGAGATCCCGAAACGCCTCTTGAAGAGACTGCCCTTGCACTTGACAATGCAGTAAGACAGGGCAAGGCGCTTTATGTTGGCATATCAAATTACAACAGAGCCGACACAGCCGAAATGCTGAAAATTTTCCGTGAACTCAGAACTCCTTTTATTATCAATCAGCCCTCATATTCCATACTCAACCGCTGGATAGAGGACGATAAGCTTGACAGCCTTGCACTTTCTGAAGGCTTTGGCATTGCAGTGTTCTCGCCACTGTATCAGGGATTTCTCACAAGCAAATATCTAAAAGGCATACCGTCAGATTCAAGGGTAGGCAGAGGCGAAACATGGATAGGCAATGAGCTTAACGACAAAATGATAGAAAAGCTCAACAAGCTTAATGATATCGCCGCTTCGAGGGGACAGACCCTTTCGCAAATGGCACTTTCATGGGTGCTTCACAACAAGGCTGTTACTACTGTGCTTATCGGTGCAAGCCGTCCTGAGCAGATAACGGAAAACATAGGCTGTCTTGACCGCCTTGACTTCACAGAAGCTGAACTTGCAGAGATAAACAAGCTTGCGAAGATGTAATAAAGAAGCTGTCAGAGCCACCGCCCTGACAGCTTTTTTTATGCGTTATAATAGCGAACGTAATCGTCAAGCATATCTGCCGTAAGCTCAAAAGGATAATTTTTAAGCTTGGCAGGGTTGGCAAGTATTCCGTCTCTGTCCTTCTTCCAAAGCTCCTCTGACATATCAAGCTTGCCAAAAAGCGTCCTGATATAATCTCGGAAAGCGTCGATATCGTCAAAGCCAAGAAGCTGTTTTACAACATACTCCACCTCGGTGCTGTCACAGTATTTTTTCAAAAAGCCTGACAGAAAAACGCCTACTGCCTTGCCGTGGGGTACGCCATTTTCATAGGTCAAAGTATAGCTCAGACCGTGAGGTATGCTTGTGCCTGTGTAGGCTATCGCCATGCCTGCAAGCACTGATGCCTGCATGAAAGTTGAGAACTCATCATCGGTCATATGAGCAAATCTCTCCTCAGTTTCAAGACAGCCCTTACAGCTTGCCCAAAGCCTCATACCCTCCTCGGCGTATGCACGGCTGAACGCATTTGCGTTGGTGTTGAGCCGTGACTCTATCATGTGAGCAAGTGCGTCAACGCAGGTGCTTTTCATGCCGCTGTATGAGGATGTTTTAAGATAGCCGTAGTCAACCAATGCAAGTGACGGGAATATTTTGTGGGCAATAGATTTCTTGGTCTGCTTGATGTGGGACGTCAGGATAGAATAAGGTGTAGCCTCCGAGCCTGTTCCGCAGGTGGTAGGCACACAGACTATAGGATAAAAAGGTAGTTTCGCAGGAGTGTACAAAAGCTCCTCCACCTTGGCAATGTTCTCTGAAAGCTCACACTTCTCAGCTTTTACAACGCCCTCGCTTTCGGAAAATTCGGCATTTTCGCAAACTATCCCATTCTTAGCAAGCATTGATATCGCCTTGCTTGCGTCCATTGGCGAACCTCCGCCCACTGCCACGAACATATCCACGCCGTATTTTACCGCCGCCGTTGCCGCTGTGTAAACAGTTTCCACAGACGGGTTTTCCTCAATATCATCATATATCACATATCCAATTCCCTGACTTTCAAGCACTGCCTTGACATCATCAAGAGAACCATTCACCGCAGAAGAATGTCTGCCTGTGACTATCATGGCTTTTTTGCCAAGTTCCGCTATTTCGCCCCCGTGATTTTTTACCGCTCCATTTTCTATGTAAATATCTGTAGGTATATTTCTCATTTTTTACGCTCCTTTTGGCTTTTTGTCCATTATAGCACCTTTGAAGGCGATTTTCAAGCCTCGACATAGCAGAACATATGCGCTATAATATTAGTAACAAATCATGGTGGAAAAAGTTATGCACTTCACAACGGCAAAGGTATACTCTCGCAAAAAAACGGCATGAATTTATATCGTGGCTGCACATGACGGTCAGACGAGTATTTTTGATACTGCCGATTGAAAACCTCTCCCCTTTATGTTATAATAAAGAAAAAACATCAAGGTGAAGCAATGAATAAAAATCAAAACATAGCTATGGAGATATCCCTTGCTGTGGTGGCAATAATGGTCGGCTCGGCGGAGATCTTCGGGGAAAAGGAAATAATTTTTCCTGAGATAACGGCAGTGGCAATGGGTGCTCTAATTGCGCCTGTGCAATCGTGGAACACCTCTCGCACACGGCTTTTTGCGGCGATAGTTTCTGCCGCCGTCGCAGGCGTGTGCATAGTGCGGTTTATCCCTGAGATACTTATACTTCGTATAGCTTTGGGGCTTCTTGTAGCAGTGAGCGTTATAACACTGTCAAAAACTAGCTTCGTTCCTGCCATTTCCGCCTGCATACTTCCGATACTTATGGGTACAAAAAGCCCTGTTTACGTCATTTCCGTTGCGGTCATGACAGCATTTATACTTATTTTTCAAAAAGTTCTTGAACACTTTGGTCTGCATGAAAAGTATGAATATAGACCTATCGAACCAAGCTCAGAGCTTCTCAAACTAAGAGCAAAACAAGTCATCACGGTGCTTGTTATCTGTGTATTGCCTGCGCATTTTCACGAGATATTCTTTATCGCTCCGCCGCTTATAGTTGCATTTTTTGAGCTTAGCGGCAAAGGCTCAAAGCTTATGAAAAGAAAATACACCGCAATTGCTCTCATGGCGGCGGCTGCGTTCGCAGGCGTTATGGCAAGATTTTTTATCTCTGAAAAGCTTGGGCTTACCCTGACATTTGGTGCAGTTTTATCCTCGGCTGTGATATTCGTCCTTTGCCGAAAAGCAAAGCTTTATTTTCCTCCATGCTGTGCAATATCTACCTTGCCTTTTATAATCCCCGAAACTGCAATAATAGAATTTCCATTTGAGGTCACAGCAGGATATATTGTCCTTACCATTGCCGCAGTTATCATAACCAAAATAGACAATAATACAAATTAGGCATAATCAAAAACGTACAAAGCTTTATGATACGACCCCAAGAAGTTAGACCAAAAATCTAACGATTTGGAGGTCACATCATTACGCTCTGTACGTTTTTTGTATATCAAGAAATCATTCTCTGTTTTTAAGCACCTCGGCAGGGGTTATCTTGCCAAGCTTTCTTACAAGAATTGAGGTGATGATAAAGTATGTTGCCATTACTCCTGCGAAAATTATAACGTAAGCATACCATGGGAATGCAAGGTTTATTCCGCTTGTTACGTTTGGAATGAACACTGGGAAAACCTTGTCCATAAACATCTTTGAAAGCGGTATCTCGATAAGTGCGCCCAAAGTGATGATAATTGCGTTTCCGTTTAGGTAAAGCTTTTTCACGTCCTTGGTCTTATAACCGAACACCTTCACAAGGGATATTCCAAAGGAAGCCCTTTCTATTGTAACATTCAGCATAAGGAACATCACAGAGCAGAAAATTATTACAGCAACCGCAATAAGCATTACTATCATTGACATCATAAGATCCGTGAAAACTGCCGCTGAACGCTCGATATCCGATTTTGTTGTTGTGCTGTAAAGTCTGCCCTCGTCAATGTCAAGTTTCTTGTCTGAAAGCAAACAGTTGTAGTAAGTGTCGCTCTCACCGAAAAGCTCACGCATACTGTCAATATCCATGAACACCATAAGTCCGCCACGCTCGTCGCAGATATCCTCCACTGTGAAGGCGTAATCCATTGAGGTCGCATTGTCTGTCAGGATAAACTTATCGCCCTTTGCCACTCCGTAACGCTCCACAACTGACTGACTCACTGTTATAAAGCTCTTGCCCTTATGTGTTTTCACATCATAATACTTGTTGTCGCTGTCCATACCCATAACGGTGACATCAAGGTTATAGCCAAGCTGTTCCTTTGAAAGCGTTTTTACAAAGCAAGCCTCGCCACCATCTGGAACGCTTTCCTCAGGATATTTCAGAGTGTACATATACTCGTATTTTGTGTCATTGATAGTGTCTTTTCTCACGTTCTCACAGAGATAGTAGCAATCAACGCCAAGCATAAGAATGAACAGTGAAAACAGCATACTGAGAAGCACTGTTATGCCTGTGCGCATTTCACGAAGCATTTGGCGTATCTGAAATCTGCGGATAAAATTCCTGCTCTTTATCTTCACTCTGCTGTAGTGACCTGTTTTCTGCTCGTTTCTGATAAGTGAAAGAGCCGTCTGAGAAAGCCGCTTGTTTATCACAAGGGTATTAACTATAAACGAAACAACAGGAGGCATTACAATGCTGTAAATGATAAGATACAAAGGATAAACAGGGGTAAAATCAGGGAGCGAGGAATATGCGTAGCTGTCGAGAAGCTGATAATCGATTCCCACAGGTGAGAAGCCTATGACCGCACCGATTATTCCGCCAACAAATGCAACTATAGTCGGCAATGTTACGTAGTGTCGGATAAGATCTTTTTTCTTTGCACCAAGTGCATAAAGCGCACCTATAACACTGCTTTCACGCTGAATCTGATGAATGACGAAAACAGAGATAACATAAGTAAGAAGTGCCATAAGTATAACACCCACACCAAGTCCTGCATATTTGTTCATGACAACGTCACCTGCCGCACCGGCTATACGAACGTTGTCGCCCTTTTTCACGAACATTGTCAGATTGTCAAGATCAATGGTGAACACCTCGTCAAGAAACTCGTCAGCCTGCTTTTTGAAGCTGTCAATACCATTTGCAAGACTCTCTGCACCGCTGTATGCAGATCTTGCACCCTCTGACAAATCTTTTGAGCCGTCATATGCGGCTTTAACTCCTGCCGTGATAGCGTTCGCACCCTCTGGGAGTGCCTTTGCACCCTCGTAAAGTCCGCCCATTGCGTCACATAGAGCGTCTGCTCCCCCAGAAAGGTCTTTCACACCGTCTTTAAGGGTCTGAGAGCCGTCATAGAGCTTGTCGATACCATTTGAAATATCGTCACGCTGTTTCAAGACGTCCTTGATAGTTTCAAGATAATACTTGTCTGTGACTTTTTTATAATCAAAGTCAAAATCCTCGATCATTTCCTTAAGCTCATCATCAGTTGCCTTGCCGTTAAGTCTGTAAGCATAGCAAAGGTCTTCGGCTTTCTGTTCACTGTCATTTTTGAAATAGTCGTACTGATCGTCGCTTACGAAAAGAAGTCCGAAGCCCTTGCTTGACACAGCCGTGTCAGAGAAATTTTCAAAAGGTGTGTCATAGTCAGGTGTAGTTCCTATTCCAACTATCTCAAACTCAACACCGCCTGCTGTAAGCTTATCGCCCACTGACAGAGAATGTTCCTCGCTGTAACGCTTTTCGACTACCGCTTCGCCCTTTTTCTCAGCAAGTCTTCCGCTGTCAAGCTCGATAAGGTCAATGTCATTTCTTTTACGGAAAACACGGAGCTTTGAGCCGTCCTTCGCTGTAACGTCAATGCTGAAATGCTGTTCAAGAGTAATCCCTTTGTCTGTTATTCCCTTTTCCTGCTCGTCTGTAAGAGGAATAAAAACGCCGAACTGTCCGTCTTCGACCTTGTTTTGCTTACCATGTTCGGCAGTTCCGTCGATGATAGTGTCTGCGCTTGCAACCACGGAAACTATTATGTACATTCCCATTACGATAAGCAATACAAGCGCAAGATAACGTGCGAAATTTGTTTTAAGCTCACGTCCGAGCCTTTTTCTGAGTACCCTGTTCATTACAAGTCCTCCAGCTCTGCGGCAGGTATGCGTGTTTCGTTAAGATAATCCTTTTTGATAAGTCCGTCCTTAACGATTATTACCTTATGCACCATATTTTTTATAGCATTGTTGTGAGTAACGATAAGCATTGTTGTGCCATATTTTTCGTTTATTTTCTCCAACAGAATGAGAATATCCCTTGAAGTTTTGGAGTCAAGAGCGCCTGTAGGCTCGTCGCACAAAAGTAGCTTTGGATTTTTTATAAGTGCCCTTGCTATAGCACATCTCTGCTGCTGACCGCCTGAAAGCTGTGACGGAAACTTGTTTCTGTGTTCAGAAAGTCCCAACGTTGTAAGAAGTTCTTCCATATCCAGTGGCGAATCTGAAAGATATTCACAAACCTGAATATTTTCCACAACTGTCAGATTTGGAACGAGGTTATAAAACTGAAAGATAAAGCCCAGATTTTCCTTTCTGTAGTCGGCAAGCTTATCAGGTTTAAGACCGAAAATCTCCTTGCCATCGACCTTAACAGAGCCACTGTCCATAGTGTCAAGACCGCCTATGCAGTTAAGGAGCGTGGATTTACCAGAGCCGCTCGTACCCTGAATAACGCACATCTGACCTTTTTCCAGACTTGTGGTGATACCCTTTAGCACCTGAATATAGCTGGCGTCACTGCCGTAGCTTTTCTTCACATCTTTGATCTCCAAATACATATCATTTCCTCCATTTATGAGTTAGACTTAGCTAACTTTACTTTATATAAAAATGTGCATATCTGCACATTTCATCAACATTTGAGATACAAAATTCACACATAACGTTGTTATGTAGATTTCTAAAAGTTACCGCCCGCAGGCGGCAATTTTCTAATCCTCGACTATCATTGTAAACCATATTTTTATTAGAAACTCCATTACTCTGCGCATATGGAGCTTTGCCTTTTCCACATCTCTCTCGTGAGTTAGCAAATGAGTGTAGGCGTCAACACTTATATGGGTTATCCAATGAAGCATATACTCATCAACGTGGCAGTTAGGCATTCTTGCGGCAGCTTTTTCCGCTGATATCCTAAAGCCCTGTTCTGTCATATCTACGATCATATCCACAGTATTTTCATACTCAGACCCTTGCGCACCCGTGAGCAGCAGCATAAAAACGTCATAGTGGAGATACATATAATCAACAAGCTTGTCAAGGTCGGTGTGAGTATCAATGTGATACTCAGCAGACAGCACCGCAGGGTCATCGCTATCCATATCCTGAGCGTCCTGCATATAATGCTCCGTAAGAAGCCTGCAAAGCTCTTTCAGCGGCTCATCGACAATAGCCTTGAACAAGTCATTTTTATTTTTAAAGAAGAAATACAGCGCACCGGTCGTCACGCCTGCGTCAGCGCATATTTTTCTCAGAGAAGCCTTCATATAACCATTTTCAGAGAACTCGGCCATTGCACTTTCCAACAGCTTTTCCCTTGTTTCAAGTTCGTCACCCATTACTGCACCCGCTTTCCACTTCACATAACACTGTTATCTTAGCATATAATGCTCGATATGTCAATACATTTACTATATTTTCAGCATATTATATGATATTGAAACATAACGGTGTTATGTGATTGGTGACTATTACAAAATAAAATGGGAAGCGGCATACCTGTCTGGTCAGATCTCACGATTTCAGACGGGTTAAAGTATATAAGCGATAGCTATAAAATTGCTATGGTTTACAGTGGTGACAGTGCTCCTATGCTGGTCCTTGAAAACAAGTACTCATATAGCTGGGATATTTGCATTAGTGCAAGTGAGGTGTCGTCAGGAGTTGCTTTCTACTCGTACGATGACATTGCACAAGCTTTCAGCAACTACGGAGTAAGCATTTATGATATGGGACAGCTTCACATATTTACCTCTAATTATACCGAGATCTACGAAGTATATGCGGCTCCGGTCTGATATTACAACATAATAACTATTCAAGTCAAATAAAAATCGGACCGAGCAAAATGTTCCACCGGAACATCTTACTCGGTCTTTTTCGTAGTATCGATAATTCAACATATTTACAACTATCCTGCATTTTTCACGCAATCACCAATCTGGTCATTTTCTCTATCCACTTATCAATGAAGCTTATAAACCCCTCAAAGCTTCATAGCTCTCCATTTGTTTGAAATAACGCCGATATTCCAGTATGTAATAAAACAGATAAACAGCATACTGATTACTGATACGACAACCGCTTCAAAAATAAGAAACGGTGTCGAATAGGTTGATATGAATCTTGACGTAATTGTCAAAATAATATTTTGACAAAGCCTAACAAATATCCCCAATTAGATAATGTCTAATATGAACCGCCATAGGAATGATTTTGTGAATTGGGTCATTGTTTTTTCCTCCTAGCCAAATACTTCTTCATATTCTGCAATTTCTTCTTTAGAAATTACAGAATAATCATATGATGTCACCACACGACTATTTTGATGTACACAAATATCTAATTTTATAAAATCTTTATCAGCTTTTCGCTTCCAATCACGTATTAACGTTTGAAAATTTTTAGGCATAACGAGTTCGATATGGTTTCCGCTTTTAATATCAGTAAAATCCATATTTACAAAACACATTGATGTTGAATATCTACAGTTTGAAACATACATATAATATTCTGTCTGTTCAACAGTATCATCAGGATATTCAAGATGTTTTTGTATGAATCTTACATCTGCCATAAAATCAAATGAGCATTTAGGATCAACTGTATTTTCGGCATAAATATTTTGATACGATCCTGAAAAACATAAGAAAACAATTATTGATAATAAAAAACATAACATTTTGGTCAATAAATTTTGTGGAAATAAAGTCCGTATAAATGATATTACTATTAATGTACAAGAAAAGTAGAGTAAAAAACTAAATATTAAATCTGTTACTATCAAGCATATCACATACGTTAAACTATCAAATTCTCCAACATTCATTTTAATTAGCATGACAGCGAAAATCATACCAAATATCACACTCAATACGACCGAAACAATAATGCCTGTCTTTAGAGCGCCGGTTTTATATTCTTGCTTAGCTAAATTTCGAAGTAGTCTTTCTCCAGCCTTTAACAATATATCACTCCTAAATTATTATTATCATAAATAAATTTTAAGGCGTTGATGTTATCCTGTGCAATCTGTTTATCATTATCAAATAAACGAAACAAGCGATATACCAAAGTACACTCCGCCGATCATGGCAAGCGTACCAAGCATATAAAACAATGTACAGAAAAACAGTTTAATAGGTGTATTCTCTCCAACAAAGCTGTTAGGAAATACCAAACAATAAATTGTTAGACTAAGCACAAGACCACAAGCAGTTATTAATCCTGACAATGCAAATGTCTTTGGAGGCGGCGGTTTAATGGTGCCTTCGTCAACAAATCTTTTGTAGTTATACCAAAATAATGCCTTGTTAGCCATAATTATGTCACCTCAATTCCATCATATAAAAAAGCTCTTGTCTAACAGATATCTTCCAACCCCTTATAATATGCTTGCTGGGCGTCATTTAAACTATCCCATGCCGAAGCTTTAGCATTTGTAACTGAGCTAACTTCAGAGCTTGTATCCTTTCCACAAGGAACCAACGACACCGCCGTTATTGCAGTAATCAATAAAACTGAAAGCCTCTTTGTAATATCCATTATTACGCTCCTATAATTTATTATTCTAATTACTTTTAACTGTTTTGCTTTTCCATTTGATCGCAATACTTTCAATTGTCAATTTATTAGTATAATGTACTGTTATATAATAATATAGCTTATGTTGCTTTTACTCTATGAATTTTGACTGTAAGAAAAATTATTATCGAATATTGAAATGATATCAAAATCGAAGATTTTAGCTTAAACATCTGTAAAACATTAAACAAGAAACCCGTTATCGAGTCGGTAAACGCAAACAGATATAAAAATAGTGGCGTATACATAGAGAATAATAAAAATAATATCACTGCTGTCATAAGTAAACTGATAATATCAAATTTATCCTTTTTTATATAAAACAATGTTGGCAAAATAACGATACATAGAAACGTAAGTGTGTTGATTATAAAAAACAAAGCAATTCCACTTGCCCACGTTGAACCGCTAAGAGTATCTAACACCTTTGAAAATACATATCTATACATAAGAGCAAACAAAATACTTAACAAGTATATCGTTATGTCAAGTGCAAGAATTTTAAAATAATTATATACCTTTTTCAAAATTATCATCCCCTTGATATAACGTAATAACTAATTTATAAATGTGGATCTGATATGTAATCTGTTCCTTTGAGTACATCATTATCAGTACTGTATCTAATAAAATCCCATTTTACATCTTTAAATATTGGAGCCACTTCTTCTAATGCTATTGTCATATGCTCTTGCCCCTCTGCAGCCAACAAGGCTAAGTATTGCATGAAATATGTAGTGCTTTGACATTCAACCCATCGTCTGTCAGATATTAATAATTGCAAAATTTCTGAACCATTTATCTGAATCCATCGGATAGTCATAACAACCTTTCTTTGAAATAACGCCGATATTCCAGTATGTGAGAAAGCAGATAAACAACATACTGATTGCCGATACGACAACTGCTTCAATAATAAGGAACGGTGTTGAATAAGTCTCCATACTTCTTGACAAAATCGCCAAGATAACAGTCTGTAAAAGTCTTACGAAAATTCCCAGTATGATTATATCAAGTATAAATCTCCATAGGAATGATTTTGTGAACCCAGTCATTGGTTTTTTCTCCTGTCATTCTATCGTATACTCTATCGTATTACTAATAGAAGTACACTCCCCTGTAGCTTCATCATAATCTGTAACCAAAGTCACTGTATAGTCGCCTTTATCAGCAAAAGTCAAAAAATTAGTCCAAGTTTTGCTGTATGCCTGAAAACATTTACTAAATTCACCGTTTTTGGTGACGTACCAGAATAGGTTTTTATCATAGCTATCCACTTCGGGTCTGTTTACCAAAATCCGTTTCTCATGGGCTATCTCCTCTTCGGTAAGAGTTATTTCAACCATTTGAATTTCAGACGTTTTTTGGTTCTCCTTTGAAAATGATATTGATTTCATCAAACCTGATTTTTTATAGTATTCAATTTCTCCGGATCTTAATTCAGAATTATCTTTATCAGTTATCAGCAATTTGTCTTTTTGAGTTATAGGAAACCTGTAACTAGTTCCTTTTTTGTCTACAGCTACAATATATACAGAATCACGACTAGCAGATGTATGCGAAACTTCTCCGGGAAAATAAAAATCTTTAATTTTTAGGTTATCAATAGATTTAACATCAGAATCATGTAAATCCAGCAAGACATCTTGCCACAAGAGAAAATCCCCCTTAATAT
>NZ_JBCOMH010000025.1:0-3220 GCF_040924265.1 Ruminococcus sp. RTP21198st1_G1_RTP21198_201120 | reverse complement strand
GTATTGAAACATAGCTATCTGTAATCAAAACATAGCCTAAAAAAATGCAGATAAATGTGCAAATTATATTAGCGATTAACTGCTTGACTTTATTATTCTCTCTAATTAAATTATGAAAAACATAAAAAATCAATAATGATGCTCCAAGATAAAGAATGATCTGGAATAAAATATTGATTGGGATTGTTACAGCCAGACGAATAAGAACTGATTTTCCAATTAAAGAAGAAGGAGTACAACAAATAGCAATAGTTATCAGCATAATAATCAAAATTATTACTACTGCATATATCATTTTTTTTGAGAATGTTTTTTTCATATTGCCAAATCACCTTTTGTAAAATTATCTTCTATATACAAGATGTTTCTATATGCAAGTAAGTCCATTTCTCCATTGTCAGTATCAACTGTTGATGTATAATCATAAATATATTTTCTTATCCATAATGGAATAGCAAGCATATTTTCACTATACTTCATCTCAGCAAATTGTCAAAATAATATTTTGACAGAACCTAACAAATATTCCAAATAAGATAATGTCTAATATGAACCGCCATAGGAATGATTTTGTGAATTGGGTCATTGTTTTTTCCCCTAAAATAATCAATCTTCTTTTTCCAGTGGTACACTCTCATACTCTTCAGAATTACTATTCTTACTCCTCTTAGAATATAAAATGGTATTGCTGATAGGGGCTTGATCTTCGACTTCTTCGTCATTATCCAAAACAAGAGTGACAGCGTAATCTCCGGCAGGAGCAAAAGTTAGAATATTTGTCCAGTTTGACCGAATAGCTAAACTGCGCTTATAGAACTCGCCGTCACAGGTAATGTACCAATATATTTTCTTTTCCATCTCAGCTAATTCTACGCTGTTCGGATCTAAATCATCATACACTGCAATACCAGAACGCTCTACAAGTATTGTATTGTTTTCATTAACGCTTAATCTTATTTCAATATTTTGTTTTATAAAATATGAATATGATGGAGAACTAAGTGACAAATTGTAATCGGAGGTATCCGTTATATCCAGAACTTCTTTTACATAACCTGATCTTTTATAATATGAGATTCGAAAATGCCGTTCAACTGGAATTTCTTTTTGAAATCCGTTGTCGCCCTTGATCGTTTCGACCTGACTTGATTTTAGTGATCGTTTTACATTAACACCATCACTGTTTTCTACCCAAATATTTCGATTATCGTATAACTCAATGCTGTCGGTTTCAATACTTATCGGATCATCATATTCTATATCGTCATTTATTTCGGATATCAGAGACAACTGTTCAAATACTGTCATATTGCTGATCTCAAATATTTTATTTATACCTGCACCTACTCCTATAAGCAAACAAATAAAAACTAATATCCGTATCCGATTTTTTAACAAAAAATCTTTATCATGGTTTATTACGGCTGATGTAATAATTTTCAAGCCTAATTTTTTTGACTTATTAAATTTCCTATATCTTGCACTTAGCAAAAGGCCCTCACCCATAGCCATTATAATGACTGCGGCATTATACACAACCAAAAGATAGCATATAAAATTAAATATTATCAATCTTTTGAAATCAGATATACCGTTAGTGAATATCCCTTCATACAAATATTCATAATAAACACCATAAGCCGCAAAAACGCCAATCAGAAATAAAATAACATTTATTAAGCAAACATAGTAAATATGATTTTCTAACTCATTATTGCCATCTATCAAAAAAATCCTCCTCTAAGTTCAATAATCTTCTTATTTCATTAATTACAAGTTTTGACCGTGTTACTAAAAAGGTCAGATATTCATGAAAAAGCAGTAGATATGCCTTGATTGCCTAATTCTAATACTGAAATAAGCAATGGAAACAGTGTATAGAACTCAGAATCTTCAGCCTTTTTAGTATCTGCTTCGACTGCATTCAAGTCATCTATTTTAAATTGTATCACAGCTTCTTCAATTTTGCAACCCTCATCGTAAATAAATTCCGAACAAATTCCTAAAGTTGCATCATTTGTCATTGCTTTTGAGTAAAGGCTTTCTCTTGCATCAAGATTTGACAGAATATTTCCTGCAGCTTTCATTTTAACCGATACCTCGAAAGGATTTGTATCGGCATCAATATTTGAAAAGCTTTCGACAACTGACGGAACGTCAACTTCAAATATATACTCAGAATCAGGCACGCCAAAAGTCTGGGGATTGGTTCCGCTGAGAGATTTTGTATTTTTAATTCACCGGTAAAACCGTTACCCCAATCGTTGGTAACATTCAGCGAAACAATATATTCATTTTCTGCTTTATCGGTTCTTTGTGAACAGATTTCAAAAGCTTTTGGAATTTCAAGACCTTCTCCTGTCACACAGTAACCGAAATTCACTTCCTGATCGGACTGAATTTCATAATTATATCCTGCGTTTTTTATAATATACTGAGTTTCGCTGCTGCTGTAAGCAATGCCGTTCCAAAGTCCGCTTATCTCTCCATGAGCGTCGTATTTCAAAGCCCAGTTTGATATAGTTTCTGAACATAAATTTTTGATTTTATTTCAATATTCTGATTATTGCCCCATGAGCTTTTAATATCATAATAAACAACATAACCATTGCCTATATAGACAGATGAATTGTTATCAGCAACATCTGCTGCCGAAGCGTAGACCGGAACAATTATGTTGATGGGGACAATAACAGACATGAAAATTGAAATGATTCTTCTTTTCAATTTTTTCCTCCAGATATGTAAAATCTTGTTTTCATAGGAATCCGACGCACAGTTTTCCATGCTGAAAAATTATGATCAGAAATCCGATTACCGCTCCTATGGTAATGCTTTGTTATATTTTTTTAGTCATCAAAATTAGAAGAAAGTGTTTTTTTTCTTGCTGAATAATGTCCGACGATACTTTCTCCGGGTTTCAGACTGATTGTTTCAGACTCGCCGTCTTTTAAAAGAGTCGTTAAGAATCTTTGAATATTTTTCTTGTCCACATTTCCGTTTTCCCACGGAATAATATCAATTATTCCATTAGGATAAACAACAGTCATGTCGTTTACATTAAGGAATTCTGAGTATCCGCTCTAAAAAGCCAAAAAGCCAATCCTATTGGTTTCTCTATTTTAAGAGATACCAACAAAAATGGCAGGCTTAGAGCATAATATACTCAAAGTCTGCCGTTTTGTTTGACGATGTTTAATTGTTGAGGGTTCAGATCCTT
>NZ_JBCOMH010000024.1:0-34134 GCF_040924265.1 Ruminococcus sp. RTP21198st1_G1_RTP21198_201120 | reverse complement strand
ACCATAATAATAATACAATCTGTGCAACAATACAATATCTTTTCCTCATTTACACAACCTCTTCAAATTCCGATTTATCAATTTCGTTAAATTATCCTTATGAATTACTGCTGCTACAACTTTTACTGTTTTCATTCGCTAAATTTCTTTCTATATGAATTGCAGGAGATTGTTTTTTATACAAACTTCATATCCTAATTTCTTCTCGCCGACCTTATCAAAATTGGCGACAATATTAGCCCTTCGATAGCTGTAATGACTCCTGGTCCAAAGGACTTATGGGTTTACCTTTCTTCCTACAATATCAGCAGATACCACCACTGGCGGCTTTGGCTGCGGCTTCGGAATAACATGCGGAACATAAGCCGGTTTACTTTTACCTTTTCTCAGCAAGGGCCTTCATATACTGGGCATCGACATCACCACCTCTATTCTTAAAGTCCTCCATATCTTTAAAAACGAACATCGGCGGCTTCTTTACATCATTGTCCGGAACCGGCCTGATAGGGAACATCCATACTTTTCTCGAATTTCCATCCTCGCCAGGTTGTGTCCCAGCATACGGCTCGTCAACGAGCTCTATCAGTCCACAGTAAACGTATTCACCTTCATCGATAACTTCAAAGAGATGTACATCTACACCGTTGTGTCCACATCCGGCAAGTGTGGCATTCTGGACCCAGTTAATATCCTGATCTCCGTTTTTGCCAATACCAGTATAGTGGAGAATTCCTCCGATCCATTTGTCGTGATAGATACCCTTTGTGTTGTCTGATACGATCACCAGCGTATCCGTCGTCTTTGACCGGCGCATGCCTCCCATATTCCCACACTTAAATTTTTCAACGATATCGCTATTTTTCAGCGTTTCACCAATTTTTAATCCAGGATCAAAAAAATATACGGCCTCCATTTACTATTTTATTCCACTATCACAGTTAGCCTGTCCTGCGATAGCACATTTAAAAGTTCTTCCATACTCTTTTCAATATTTACCACATCTACAAAGAACAGTGAAACCGTCGCGCCATCACCACTATCAAAAGTGATTTTTCCACTATCTTTCATTACAAAATTTACCGGATAAAGAAGCCATATTTCCGACGTGTTATATTTCTTGGAATATGCATACATCTGATACATGTCACCCTGCGATATTCCATAATTGGCTCCTTTGTCATTGATGAGGCTCTTCCATTTGGTATCAAGAATAACAACGCTTCCATCATCTCTTGTAACCACAAGATCCGGTCTGAGAGCAAACTTTCGATGCTTCTCACCATTCAATGTATTGAATAGGTAGTGTCCTTTATCCTGAGCAGAAACCTCCCAGTTGGCCCTATTGAAAACCTTCTTCATATTACGTGCAACATATGACTCAAACACTTTTTCCATAGGAAACAGAAGTGCTCTTGCATTATCAGTCCCTGAAAAAGTAGTAAAACTCTTGCCTTTCAAGAACACCTTAGACCACTTAATTAGCATTTCATATTCCTTGGTATTACGATCTATTACTACCTTTGCAAAATCCTCATCATAGTTCTTCGAAGGCTCTACAAGTTCAAATGAAGTAAGAAGCTGCCTTATTTCTTTACCATTTTCCGCGCTACTACTTATACTCTGCAATTTCAAAAGCGTTGATTTTATCAAACGATTTTCTGGCCTATTTACCTGATACTCATCAAATCCTACATAGTAGCGTTCTTTATGCGCAAGATTTGCTTTAATATGCTCATTAACCATAAGCTTTCCCTTGTAAACAGTAAGGTTATCCTCCTGTCTCGCATATGAAGATTTAATACCATGCTTTACAATCGACCTCACTTCTTGCAGATACATATTAATGAAGACATCATACAAATTCATTCGATTCGTTTTAAGATTAGCATTTGTAAAGACCTTGCTCGGAAAATCCCTCATGCTTCGAAGCATCTTCATGAACACTTGCTTCGTTTCATCATTCTCGCCATTTACAAACTCTATCTTAGGTAATATCTGAATCTGATAGTTATTCTTCATCTGAATGAGACCGACGTAATTCTTAAAAGTTACAGTTTCACCCAGGTTTCTTTTGTATCCAATCTTGATAAAATCTAAAACATCTGATTCTGTATCATCTGAATCAAAAGCATGAATGAACTCTATTAGCTCTGCAAATGAGTTCTTGTCCATGCATTTATAGAGATCCCTATAATCGGGGTTTCCAATTATGGTCTCAAACTCTTTTACCTCCAAGAGTTCATTCATCTAATCACCACTTTTCTTATCCAATTATCTCTTTATAACTCATGATGTTGTCAAAGGCCTCGTCCTGAATTACATAGGCGTAATCTGGTATATCAACATCAGAGGTATCTCCCCTGAATATCTGGTTTAATTTAATCTCATTAGCAAGAATAAACATATGCTCTGTGTTCTCTTTGCCGTTATCCCCAAGGCACATACGAATCTTACTGTAATCTTCATAAAAATATTCCTGTAAAAGTGGAATAACCGACTTCTTAAATATACTTGCAAGTTTCTGAACCGTTGGTTCATCCTTAAGGTCCGTAAAGAAAGCATGGCCTATGGTATGCTCTCTGTCAAACAAATACTCAATACGCTTGTTGATCACCTCAAGCATTTCTGCCACATCAAGTTCAACATCACCATCGACGACTTTATCAGCACCAATATTTCTAAGAACCTGAGGATTAGGCATCATCTCTTCAAACTGAAATCTTCGACGTAATGCTGTATCCATAATGGCTATGGATCTATCTGCTGTATTCATGGTTCCAATCAAATAAACGTTATTCGGAACTCCAAAAGGAACATTTGAATATGGAAGAGTCGCTTCCATAGCTTCCTTTGCCCCTTTCCTCTTAGTAGGCTCAATAAGTGTAATCAATTCACCAAATATTTTTGAAATATTACCTCTGTTAATTTCATCAATAATGAATACAAAAGGCCTTGTTTCATCCTTTACTTCAACTCCCGCCTCCGTAGGAACCCTGCTTAGCAAATCACCTACGCTTATTCGGTTTAATGGATAGACAGATTTTCGATCCAGCCTTGTGCCACCATTAAGGTCAATGATGCTAATATTGGCTCCCTTATACAGCCATTGAACCCGACGTTTTCTTGGATAGTGTTTATCTGAAGTATCAAATTCAACTTCCCCAGTAATAATCGCCACTCCATCTACAGCATCGCTGGTAGCACGAGCAACAACTACGTCCCCGATTTCCATCTCATCTTGAAAATTCAAAAGAATGCGTCTTTCCTTATCATTCAACCCTTCTGTTTCATCGGTAATAACCTCCGGTGACTTGTGCCATCCAATTCGAATAGTACCTTCATTAAAGCATCTCTGCTTCAGTTCCGGTTCATTATTGCCACCAAGAATCACATTCCAAACACGAGCATTTTCACCAACATTAACTCCGCTTGAACTGGTTTTCTTTTTAGATGCTCGGTCGCAAAAATCTTTAAACACACCATCTTTAATTGTGTATTCAACATCCAAAGCTTCAGAATCCATCTTGGGTTTTATTCCCTCGATAAACTCTTCATATCCGTATGACTGATGAAATGTTGTAAACGCTACACGTTTCTCTTCATCTTTAAGAACTCGATATCTATCCAGGACTTCCTCATATGGTCTTGACTTCACTTCATCCAGGCTTAGTTTATCGCAAATGGCCACTGCATAAATTGCGGTATTATATGTTTTTCCTGTTCCAGGAGGTCCGTAAAGAATAATGTTCTTATCGAATTCCGTCTCACTCATTTCATCATTACCGCCTTTATCATATATCAGATCTATTTCTGTTAAATTCATTTCCTGCAAAGCCTCTAACAATTCCGGACGCATCTTATATTCATAAGTCCCTGCATTAACCTCATTACCTATACGGACTTGAAAAGCTATCGGGAAGTATCGCTGTGTATCCCCATATGGACAAGGCTCCATTTCAAAGAAACTTAATGCTCTTTTGCTTGTGTTCAGAATACTGCTGGTATAAACAGTCGGGTAACCTTTATATTTATCGGATAATGTTTTAGGTGAACCGATACCGCCAATATCAACATAACATGCAAGAACTCTCATGCATCCATCGTGCGATTTACTCTCAACCTCGTCAATGAAACGCATCCAATCATCTTTTGTTAATTTAACAGGATATTCCTCAGCAGAAGGCCAATACTTTGCCTCTCCAACAATAATCCCTGCTTGTTCAAAAATGTACTGATAAAATGGCATTAAAAATTTAACCGCATCTTGTGTTTCTTTTACAATCTCCGTTGTCCTGGTATAATCATACGGCTTTGAAATTCGCTTTATAACCTGTATTTTTTTGCTTTACCACTATCCCGAAGTTCTTTAACCTCCTGTTGTCCACCCTCGGCGAGTAAATAATCCCCTTGTTTATTTGTGTAAGCATAATACGCATCAACACCTTCCGGTATCTCTATGTCAGCTATCACATTATGACGTGAATAATCCTCATCTTTACTTGCGCCATCTCTGGTTTCAACGTGTACAGAGAGCACCCACTCCTCATCTGTTAAGCTCTTATCATTAAAAAATATGGAAATACTATGGGGATACTTCTTCCAGTCTTTGCCCTTTAGCTCGACCCAGAAATATCTCTGGGTATTATTGCCCTGATTTATCCAACCGGAACAAGACTGTGCTTCTAATTCAGGAAAGGCGCTAACTACGTGTGAGCAGAACTTAGTAAACTCTTTGCGAGCTTTTCCACCTTCTTCCTTGAAGGCCTCCATCTCTTCTTTGTTTGGACCAGCATTATCAGGATTAACATAATGCTTTCCTGCATAGTCTTTGAAAAATGCTTCAATTCTTTCAAAATCAATAGCATCATATTCCTTGTCGCCCTTACCAAGCTTTCTTGCCTCAAGGTCAAAAATCCTATAGTTTTTTACTGTAAAGTTATTATCTCTGAAAGTCTTTACCTTTTTGCAATTTTCTATATACTTGCTTAAATCAGATACTTTCTCAAGATCAATCCCGAAGTACAAGTATATGTTAGGATTACCAGAATTAGAATTAAATACCAGGAATGTATAGGGTTTAAGACAATGAAGTATTACTGATGCTGAAGCAGCTTGCATTCCAGAAATTCCAGTGGATAATGCCTTCTGGCATATATCAAACATCTCCTCGTCGGAATCATTATCGAGTATATCTATGCACATTTGAATAAAGCGGATGCAATCTTCCTTCTTTGCGTCATAAAAGGAGTAGAACGCGGTTCCAAACATTCCAATTGACACATCACCTTCACGATTTGTATAAGCGTTATTTTTTGATCTATCCCATATAGTATCGAGCAAGCCTACTAATCTTGATTTCTCATTATCCGGAAGATGGCTTTCAGAAATAGATTTTTTCTTAATATCAATCTTCTGTCTCCATGTACCAATAACCATATGATAAATCAGATTCATATCCCTAAAATCAATCTGATCAAGATTACACATGTTTTTATAAGCACGCACAGTTTCACGTGCAAGCTCATAGCTTCCGTCATGCTTATCTGGATCCATCTCATCAATATGCTGTAGTTCCTGAGCTACTTTCAGATACTCACGGGTTTCCAAATTTACTCTTACTGGGCTCTGCGGTGTTCCAAAGCCATGTTTCTCCATCAAAATGTGGTCATACAAGTCGCCATTAAGCTCCTCAATAAGCTCAAGCTCCATATATCGACCAGCAGTACCATCAAACTCACCGGTGAGATCGTATTTTTTATCATCAATATCAGGAACCTTGATATCTACTTTATTTGCTTTACATTTTAACCTGACGGCATGTTCTTCGCCTGAAACATAAATGTACACAATGTCCCCTGCTTCGACATTTGTACTTTGTCTCCAGTCAATCTTACGCAAATCTCTAAAAGCATTAACGCAATCGTACTTCTTAGGATTTCCTGATATAAACCATTCTGTTGCCACTGTAATCTCCCCTTTTTATTGTTCTCTTTTAACATAGGTCAACTCTATATCGTATCCGAGCTGCTCCAGCATCTTTACAAAGATATTATTCACGATCTTCTCTGGGATCTTAATAAGCCGGTTTACGTAGGACGGAGATGTCCCTGCTTTCTCAGCCAATTCCGTCTGAGTCGTCTGCTCCTCTACACACTTTACTTTTACGTCGATTTCGATATTATTCCTTAGCATACCTTTTTTACCTTAAAACAGTTCAATATGGTTTCACTGTCAATTAAATTAATTGTATCACAAATCGTTTAAAATTTCATCAATTATTTATGAACGTCAAAAAGACGCCCCGAAAGAGCGCCTCTGGCACATGGTATGTTATTCATCGACCTCTATCTGCAGGCCCGACTTGAACTCGACAAGTATCATCTCGTCATATACTGTAACCTCTACTTTCTATATAAATTTTGTTAACTTACTTTCCCTGATACTTGAAATATAACACATTTTGATGTGATTTCCTACCCATAGTGTTAACTTCCTTTTTATAATGTGTTTAGATATTGTAGACATAAAAAACAGGTGACATACAAATCTTGTACATCACCTGTTCCACTATTGATTTATTCAATTGTTCTTATACAAACATCTGCTGCAACAGACCTTTTTTCAGTTCTTCCCACGCAACCAATGTAGCTTTCTGCTTCTCAATGACTTCATCCAATGATGAAAGACAATCCGCAATTTTTTGCTGTTCTGCAAGACAAGGAAAATCAAAAACCAGACTTTGAATAATCTGAGATGATAAATTTCCCTGTCCGCCTTGAAGATATGTTCGCAAAATAGTTTCCTTGTTATGTCTCAAAATTTCAACAATAAATTTTCTATGAAAATCATTCAATGGTCTAATACATAAAAAAGCCTGATTGATAGCACCTTTGATTTTAGAAATATCAACTTCACCACTTGTAGCACCATAAAGTGCATATAAAATATCACCAATATCTACCATTTTCGCAGATGATTCATTCAATCCATCCTTCGTAATACGCAACTCTGTTTTATCATCATGAATTTCTCCTGAACGAATAAATGAAATTGTTCCATTTTCATAATAACGTGTTTTCCCTGATTTCGGTGTTCCACCTGAAAATGTCTTACAAATATCTCCCAACTTCTTTTCTTCCCAATCAGGAAATTTACTTCCATCATCCGCTTTGAACCTTACTTCCTGACTGAACAGCTTCTGCATCACACCTTTTTTACGTTTCTCCCATGCAGATACAGTTTCCTTTTGCTTCGCAATCACTGTATCAATCGTTGATAAGAACTCTGCAATTTTCTGCTGCTCCTCAAGACAAGGAATGTATGACTTCATTCGCAAAAAATCTCTAGGTTTTAAGGTCATAAGTTTTATTACAGTACCTTCCAAATATTAAGCGTCCGCTTAATAAAATCAGGATTTCTTACAATAGATTCCATAAATACAGCGTTTTGTTCCGTGTAAAAAATAGCATAAATTGGAGAAAGAAGACCTTTACCTAATTTATTTCTGTTAATAGCACCGTATTTTAAATTTGCTGGATTATAAATAATGTCATTATATTCTGTACGAAGGAATTTTTTACTAGCCTTATCTTTCATAAGAAAATCTCTTTTGTTTGTTTTCTTATCTTCTGGATTTATTACACCCTGTTCTATTGTAAATGATAACAGTTTATACTCATCATCAATACATTGCATTTCTCTTCGTTCTACAAAAATATCTGACAACTTCTTTTTTTCCCAATCTGGAAACTGACTTCCATCATCAGCCTTGAATCTCAATTTAGGTTCATTCAATTACATCACCCCTTTTTTATAGTTTCAGCATCTGCAACAACCATTTTTATTTTAATCTTCGCAACAATCATCTGAATAAATTGCTTAATATCACTGACATCTCTATCAGGATGCTTATTGATTACATGTGTCTGGTCATTACCAAGCCATGTTGCTTTTTCTGCCAAAGTTTTAATATCTGAATCATCCGTAATATAATTTCTGATTTTTTCAGACAAAGATTTTGTATCTATTTCACTGACTTTTTCAGGGAATTTATCAACACAATAATCTCTAACTAAAAATTCCAATGCTCTACGATACGCCATTCCGCAAATTAAATTCAACCCATCATGTTCTGCACGTTCTGCTTGCTTATACACCTCAACAAAAGAGGGTGACAAATCACTAATATCTTCATCGAAATCTACACTTTCCATTTCAAATGGATAAATGCCAACAAATTCACTTATTGCGTCATCTGTATCAAAATTTTCATCCTTAAACGCTAATTCCGTCTTAACTGTATTCGTCACAGTGAATAATTCATTGCAAGATGTACATCTGTAAATAGATATAACCGTACATTCTTTTTGTTCATTATCCGTAATATTATTAACTGCCCTAATCGGTAAAATTTCAGTGGATAATACTTTACCACAACAAGGACATTTATCTGGTAATAATATAGGCAATTCCTTTGAAGGTAATTGTGCATTTCCTACCATATATTCATACGGATAAGGATTGTTTGCCATTGACAGAAATGACATTGCAGCCGATGCAGCTATCGTGGTGGGATATTCTGTTTTCTTAAATTTCATAATTAGAATTCACCTGCCTTTACAGTCCAAGCTGTCTCATAAAACTTTCAGCCTTATCAATCGCAGCTTTTGTTTCAGAATCCAGTGTCTTAATCTGAGCTTTTACAGCATCCAAATCCACTGGTTCTTCTTCCTCGAATGTATCAACATATCTCGGAATATTCAGATTGTAGCCGTTCTCGATAATCTCACTCATATCTGCTACATGAGCAAATTTATCTACGTCTACACGCTTTGCATACGCATCTACAATCTTATCAATATGCTCCTGTTCCAAGACATTCTGATTCTTTCCAGCCTTGAACTCTTTCGATGCATCAATGAACAGAATGTTTCCTGAATTGCCGTTTCTCTTGCTTTTCAGCACTAATACACATACTGGAATTCCTGTTCCGTGGAACAGATTTGCAGGCAATCCGATAACAGCATCCAGTCTATTCAAATCTTTGATGATATATTTTCTGATTGCTTCTTCTGCACCGCCGCGGAACAATACACCATGTGGCAGCAATACAGCTACACGACCATCTGAATCATCCATGTGATAAATCATATGTTCTACAAAGGCAAGGTCAGCAGCAGACTTCGGTGCCAGCTTTCCAGCTCCGCTGTATCGTGGGTCATCCTCAAATTTCTTATCAGCAGACCACTTCAAGCTATACGGTGGATTGCAGACCTGTACAGTCAGCTTCAAATCATCACCGTATTTATCATCTTTCAGTGTATCACCTTTGTAAATATCAAAATTCTGCCAGTCTACGCCATGCATAATCATATTCATTCTTGACAGGTTGTATGTTGTAGCGTTCTGCTCCTGTCCATAGAAATGACCAACTTTATGTGTGGTCAAATGCTTCTGGACTTCTAACAACATGGATGCAGAACCGCAGGTACAGTCACCGACGGTCTTTGCTTCGTCCAGTCCAAGGGATGCAAGTGTAGCACAAAGTCTACTCGGTCCGGCAGGTGTGAAGAACTCTCCACCTTTCTTTCCGGCATCTGAAGCAAACAGACCAATCAGAATCATATATGCTGTACCAAGTACATCAAACTGAGAATCCTGTAAATCAAAATCAATGTCTGAAACCTTGACCATGACACGACCAATCATATCTGTACGGTCTGCCACTGTCTCTCCAAGACGTACATCCTGTAAACGCATATCATTGAATAATCCATCAAATGCTTTGTTGGATTCATGACCCATTGTAGAACCTACAAGGTCATTGATTGCTTTTTCAAAATCTTCTACGCTGAATTTATCAGCATCATTCTCAAATTTTGTAATCTTACGAATCAGGTTACGGAACAGGTTTTCCGGCTTGATGACATATCCCAGTTTGGATAAAGACCAGTCTTCTACAACAGGTCTGTAATCGTCATCCGCAAATGCTTCTTCGTATGTTACACCGTCATTTTCAAGGATTTCTGCCATGTACATTTCTGTACGTTCTGACAGATAACGATAGAAAATAACTCCAAGAATATAATTCTTGAACTCGCTGGCATCCATCTGTCCTCGTAATTCGTTGGCAATCGCCCAGAGCTTTTGAGAAAGCTCATTTGCCTGTGCCTGATATGTATTTGTATCTGCCATAATTATTCTCCCTCTGCTTTATATTTGTTATAGGTCTCTGTTACAAATGTCTTCACTGATTTTGTCAGCTTCGTCATTTTCAGAAGACCCAGCTTGTATGCCGTCAATCTCTTACGTATATCATCATCTGAAATCGTACCGTGGAACACATATTCCGTAAACAATTCTGACACCATCATGTAATCAATCTTGTTATCAAACGCAAATTCTTCCATGTCAGCCTTCATCTGCTCTTTCTCGAACTGAGTGAATGCTTCCATGATATCTGCATCCTCTGACAAATCATAGAATCTAGTCATAATGAACTGTCTCATGACCTCTTTTTTGAGTCTCAATGATTCATTATCGGAACGCTCAATCTCACGCAGAATCAAATCAACATCCTGCTGCTTTTCTTCCTCTGTCTTGTCGTGAGTATTCGCATTTTTCAGCAGATTCAGGATATACACGACATTGATACGGTCAGTACGGACAAGCTCAATATCGAAATCCACATCTACTGGTACAGGTACTTTAGGATTTGGATTGTGTGTCTGGTCTTTGTAATACAGATACCAGCTCTTGAATCCTTCGTATTCATTCTCATCCATCACAACAGCAAGGTCATCCCAGTCAAACTTAGAAAATGTCTTCAAAGTGGCAAGGGTCTTTGCCATTGAACGGAACGCAATGATAAACATACGGATTTCATCTTCTGACTTGAGCTGTCCAGCTGCATCCACATCCGCTGTAATCTTTCTCAGAACAGGTTCCTGATTTACCCACTGATTCAGATAATACTCATAATTTTCAAGCAGATATTCATTCGGGTCTCCGTCACCGGAGAATAGTGCCAGTGCATCATCCTGCCACTGCTTGATATTTCTGTATGATACAATCTGTCCAAACTGCTTTGTCACCTTATCTACACGGTTTGTACGGCTATATGCCTGTACAAGTGAGTGCCAGATAAGATTCTTGTCCAGATACAGCGTATTCAATGGCTTTGCATCGAATCCGGTCAGGAACATATTAACTACCAAGAGAATATCAACCTGCGGTAAATCCTTCTGTTTCAATCTCTTTGCAATATCTTTTCTGTATGCATCAAATGTATCAATCGTAAATGCTGTATTGTATAAAGCATTGTAGTCCTGCATACAGCGGTCAAGAAGTTCCTGTGAATGTTCATCTGCACCATCATCCATATCTTCATTTGCCTGATAGGAAAAGATTGCAGCCACTTTCAGCTTCTTATCATCTGGTACCGCATCGTTCATCTTCCTGAACTCATCATAATACTTTCCAAGGGTCTGAATCTTATCCACTGCGAACAGTGCTGTATAAATATCCTTTCCCTGTGGATGCACATGCTGTTCATGATGCTCAAAGATATGCTTTGCAATGCCAGCAATACGCTCATCATCATGGTACAGAGGTTCCATGTCGATTTTATGACGCTTGCAGTATTCCGGGTCATCCAGCTGTTCCGGGTCAATACCCTTTACAGCAAGATTCCTTGCAAAGATGGTACGCTGATACTCTACTGAGAATCTAAGCACGTTACCGTCTGCAATCGCATCCTTAATCATGTATTTATGCAAGCATGAATCCAGCTTATCTCCTGCATGGAAAATATCAGCTGTGGTACGACCATCCGCACCCTTGTTTTTCTCAAAAATCGGTGTTCCAGTGAATCCGATGTAATTTGCTCTTTCAAAATGCTTTTCAATCTGACCATGCATCTTTCCGAACTGGGAACGATGACACTCATCAATGATAAATACAACCTTCTTATTCTTGTATGCATCCATTACAGCTGCATATTTTGGATTCTTAACAGCATTTGCCATTTTCTGAATTGTTGTGACAATCATCTTTTTCTCAGATGATTTCAGCATGCTGATAAGTACAGCAGTGCTGTCCGTATTGTCTACACAGTCTTTTTCAAAACTGTTGTATTCATCAACGGTCTGGTCATCAAGGTCTTTTCTGTCAATCAAAAATACGACCAAATCTACCATTAATTCATCACGCAAAAGCTGTGCCAGCTTGAATGATGTCAGCGTCTTTCCTGAACCTGTGCAGGCAAATACATAACCATTCTGATTTACTTCCAGTACACGCTTCTTTGCAGCCTTTACAGCGTAAATCTGATATGGTCTCATGACCATCAATACAGGCTCCGTGGTCTTAATGACCATGTATTTATCCATCATCTCTGTAATAGCTGATTTACGGAAAAATTCACCTGTGAATGTGTTCAGGTCATTGATACGTGTATTCTTTTCATCTGTCCAGAAGAATACAAGAGATTTCAGGATTGGATTGTACTGACCGTCCATCATCTCATTCTCATTACAGAAATACTTCGTCTGTACAGAATTGCTGACTACAAACAGCTGCAAATATCTAAAAATACCCTTGAAAGAAAACTTTCTGTATCTGTTAATCTGATTGATTGCTTCGTTGATTTCCACGCCGGGGCGTTTCAATTCAATCTGTACAAGCGGTAAACCGTTGATAAGGACAGTCACATCATAACGATTCTTATAAACTACATCGTCTTTGTGTGCCTTGTCCATTGTGACCTGATGTGTTACCTGATAGATATTTCTATCTGTATCACCTGAGAAGAAATCAATATACACTGATTCTCCATTATCCAGCTGTAACACATATTTATCACGAAGAATCTTTGCTGATTCATACACAGAATGATTATCTACATGAATTATAATGCGGTTAAACTCAGCATCTGAAAATGATGCATCATGTCCTTTTTCTGCCAGCTTCTTTGCATTGAACTTTGCAAGCTGTTCACGGAAATTGGCAAGCACATCATCATAGTTATCTAATTTTATGAATTTGTATCCGATACCTTCTAAACGGTCTATGAAAATATCTTCAACTTCGTATTCAGAAGTATGTGCCATACTTTGGTATGCTCCTTCTTTTCTATATATACTTTATATCTATTTTGATGGATATATGGATAACTCTACGAGTTACCAACATAACCACAAAATCTACTACTGCGGATTCCATTCCACATATCTATCCATACATGTATTACCAATTGTGATTGTTCATGTATTCATCAGCAGCTAATCTGAAAAACGCAGACAGGCTCAAACCGTGTGCTTTTGCTTTTGTGGTTTCTTCTAGAAAATTCATTTTTCCCTGTTCATTGAATTTATCCACAATCAATTTTAATTCTTCAGAAATCATATTTTTTACCTTCCTCCAAGTTTTTCACTTAGCAATTAATACCTTTTCTAAAACACCACAACAAGCAGTCTTCTACATATCGTAATAACAATAATGCATCTTCTTTGCTAGCGACATCTTCGTGATGTGTTCCCAATCCAGACTTCACACTATACATGGTCTGAAATAAACGGAATCTGTTTGCACCTTTTTTGTTTGTAATCCAATATGTATATATTTTCTTTATAGATGTAAGCTGTGCTCCGTTCTCAATAATTGTCTCACCAGTTGCATTCAGAATGCCTTTAATATAATCATTATTAACTGTATCTAATTTTTTGAAAAAGTTCTCAAAAAGCGACCTACAGTTTTCGATACAACTTACATACTGACCTGAACCAAAATTTGAAATAGCTTCATCGTAAAGAATTACCAAATCTGAATGATGCGTTACTAACATAGAACGTAAATATGTAACATCTGCATTTCTTTGCTGCGCACCACCAGAAGCAGGAATAAGAGAATAATTTATTGTTTCGTAATAATCATCCTCCTCGACAGTTTCAAGCAACTCATATCCAATTACATTGAGGTAGTTCGTTAACTTCTCATACTGCTGCTCATCTATCTGATGAATACTTTCCAAAATTGTGTTTAAAAATCTTAACAACGCTGTTTCATCGGATTCTATTTTCTCACAGATAGACATACATGTGTATTCTGGATTATACTGGTCATTTCTGTTTTGATAACCTCTGTTATACCAATAAGGACATAATCTATTTTCATATTCTTCTATAAATGATGATAATCCTGCTTTTTTAAGCAATACTTCACCATCATCGTTATTGTCAATGAATCTATTCATAATTTTCCCGAAAATGCTGTAAATATTTGAACGTGCTATTCTTTCCTTTGTATCAATCATATACTTTCCTCCTTCTTTAACATCTAATCCACTGCCTGCTATATTGCCAACAGTCGAGTTGCCGGATTAGACAACATCTAAATCACTCACTCAAATTGAGTTTGCACCCTAGATAACATTTATACTAGTGCCACAACCCACGACATCTAATCCAAAGCCTAAACCCTCTGATCGTTTTTACAGTAGATATGTTTCAATATAAGAAATACGGACTTTCATGAGCTATTGCCTAATCTCAAAAAAAGCCCGGAAATACGCCACTTTTCAGCACTTGATTTTATTTTCTTGACAGCAAACAGACCGTCTCCACATGCCCCGTCCTACCAAACAGATCCACGCCCTTGACCTTGACCGTCTTATACCCCAACTCTTCCAGCACAGCACAGTCCCTAGCAGCAGTAGCGTGATTGCAGGATATCATAACTATCCTGTCAGGGGACATTTTTGCCATGTACTCCAGTGCGTCCCTAGTGCAGCCCTTTCTTGCAGGGTCAGCTATTATCACATCTGGTCGCTCGCCACGGCTGTAAAGTATCTCTGCTATCTTTCCTGCGTCACCACATATAAATTCCGCATTTGTGAGATTGTTTGCTGCGGCATTTCGCTTTGCATTGTCTATTGCAGATTGTATTATCTCAACACCTATGAGCTTTTTCACCTTTTTGCTCATTGACAAACCAATCGTTCCTGCACCGCAGTAAAGATCAAGAAGAGTTTCCTTTCCTGTCAGCTGAGCATAATCTGCGGCAATTTCATAAAGCCGCTCCGCCTGAATTGTATTTATCTGATAAAATGACAGCGGTGATATCTCTATATCATTTCCACACATGGTATCGTGTATCGTGTCGCTTCCATACGCAGTAACAAGCTTCTGTCCGAGTATACAGTTGGTCTTTCGGCTATTCTCATTGAAAACTATACTCTTTATATCAGCATATTTTTTGCAAAGCTCACCCACAAGCACATCAAATACGCCACGCTTTTTAAGGTCGGTTATAACAAGACAGACCATTATCTCACCTGAGTGTTCGCCACGCCTGAGATAAATATGCCTGAGCAGACCGCTTCCCGTTTCCTCGTTGTATGCCTTTATCTTCCGCTTGTTCACATAAGCCATTATTTCATCGGCTATTGCCTTGAATACAGCAGGCTGTAATGCACAATCAGTGTGATCGCATACATGATGAGAACGCCTTGAATAGAATCCGCAAACTGCCCTGCCGTCCTGCTCTGCTACAGGGTACTGCGCCTTGTTACGATAGCCAACAAGCTGTTTACAACCCTCAAATCTGTCATATTCAGGATAAAGCTTACCAATACGCTCAAATGAATCCTTTATGAACTGCTCTTTTACACGGCATTCTTCCTCATAGCTCATGTGACGAAAACAACAACCGCCACACCTTGAATACACAGGGCAATCGTTCTTCGTTCTTTCAACCGAACGACTTACAATATTTTCGATAATGCCATAGCAATACGTTTTGCAGACCTTGACTATCCTGCATTCGATAACGTCGCCAATAACAGTAAAAGGCACGAAAACAGCAATGCCCTCGTGCTTTCCTACTCCGTTGCCCTCATTTGTCATACCGCTTATTTCAAGCCTGATAATCTCATTTTTCTTTAGCATAAAATTCCTCTATCTCATTTTTTCGCTTAAGCATAAGCTCAAAATGCTTATTGTATTCCAGCGGAAATTTGTAATTGAACACACGCTCCAAACGTCCGCCCTCTTTGTCAACAAGCTTTGTCGAGCCACCTGCACCCATTGCAAGAATGGTTTGAACCTCTTCCATTATATAGATATTATACAAACTCTCGTGACCCTGCTTTGTCCAGCCTATATTTTCAAGATTTTCAAGCATATTTTTCTGTCTGTAGAGATAATAAGGCAGATAGCCGCTTTCAAGAAGTCTTTTTGTGGCATACTCTACCATTTTATCGGCTGGATTTTTCAGCACTTCCCTGTCGCCACTGTGATTTAGCCTAGCCGCACGCTTTATGGAAAGTGTGTGTACAGTGATATTCTCAGGAGCAAGCTCGATAAGCTTATCAATGGTATTCTCAAAGCTCTCCACTGTGTCTGTTGGCAGACCTGCGATTATATCAGTATTTATAGAGTCAAAACCAACTTTTCTTGCAAGGTCAAAGCTATCAAAAAACTGTGCAGTTGTGTGCTTTCTGCCAATAGCCTCAAGAACGCTGTCATTCAAAGTCTGTGGATTTATAGATACTCTGCCACAGCCGTTTGCTTTAAGCACCTTCAACTTTTCTTCAGTTATGGTGTCAGGTCTTCCCGCTTCAACAGTGTATTCACGGACAGTTGACATATCAAAGCTGTTTGCAATGACCTTCATAACTCTGTCAAGCTGAGCAGCAGTAAGCGTGGTAGGAGTGCCGCCGCCAAAATATACGGTGTCAAGCTTTAAACCAAGCTTTTTCGTTATCTTCGCAGTATAAACTATCTCCTCACACAGCTTGTTCACGTACTCAGGGATAAGCTTCATACAGCCCTCGATAGATTGCGAAACGAAAGAACAGTAGGAGCATCTTGTGGGACAAAACGGCACTGACACATAAAGACTAAAGCTGTCCTTTTCAAGCTCATCGAGGACAGGCTTCTGGGTTATAGCAGTTTTGTATGCAATATCGCACTTTTCTTCGCTGCAAAGATATCTGCTCTCCATGGCTTTAAATATCTCCGCCTTGTTCATGCCCTCACTGAGCATATCATTCACACGCTTCACAGGTCTTATTCCCGTTATAACGCCCCATTTCGGCACAATGCCTGTTATCTCGCTCATTGCCTTAAAAAGAAGTCTTGACAGCGAAAGTTCCATGTCGCTTTCAAAATGCACAAACTCCTCTTTTTCACAAGTCTTGCCGTCATATCTCACCTTAACGCTCAAACAAACATTGTCAGCGTTATCCTTTTTCTGAGCGAACACATAATCGTCCTCTGTATCTATGCTGTCAGAAAAAACGTGGGTAAAGAGCGTTGCAGGGATAAAAAGCTTCATTACTCCCTCAAGCTCATATTTATAATCGTTGCCGCTGAATATCAGAGTCATTTCAAAGCCTCCGCAGCCTGCCTGAGATATGGGTTATACTTTCTCTCAGCGTCAAGTGTCGTGACATTCATGTGACCAGGATAAACAGTTAGATTTCCACCAAGGTCAGCTATTTTCATAAGCGACTTCATGAGGGCTGGGCTGCTTCCATCAGGCATGTCAGTTCTGCCAACACTTCTTGAAAATAGGGTATCTCCCGAAAACATATTCATGCCGCATATGAAACAAACAGAACCGCTTGTATGTCCCGGCGTTTCCAATACGTCAAATTCAAGCTCGTCAAGCTTTAGTATATCGTCCTCTGTAAACACATTGACCTTGCCTGTGTAATTTCTGTGTCCTCTTATTCTGAAAAGATTAGCAAGCATTCCTGCGTCATCTGTAAGCTTAGGCTTATCCATAATGTGGATATACACCTCGCAGCCTGTCCTGTCTACAAGGTCAGCCACAGCACCGATATGGTCAAAATGACCGTGGGTAAGAAAGATCTTTTTAAGCGTAAGACCGTGACTCTCTATCTCACCGAGAATATAATCGGGGTCGGCAGGTGCATCGATAAGAACGCAGTTATTTTCTTCGCTTGCAACAATATAGCTGTTCGTTTCACAAACACTCAATGGTTTGAGCCTATATATTTTCATTATATGTCCTTTCTTATTTACCGCTTCTTTCAACAGAAATAACGTTCTTTATTTTCTGAAGCTTGTTTATAACATTGTTGAGCTGTTCCATTCCTGCAATGCTGACAGTTACGGAAAGCATTGCATTGCCGTTTTTCAGTTCCCTTGAGGTTGACTCATAGATAAAAATATTGATCATTGCAAGCGCTGACGAAACGTCTGCCAGCAGACCTATTCTGTCAACCGCAACAATATCCAAAGTACACTTGAAATAGCCAGTATGCTTTTCAGAACTTTCCCACTTAACATTTATCCAACGAGCGGCATTTTCAGGATCATCTTTCTGCGAAAGATAGTTCACGCAATCCTTTTTATGCACGGATATGCCGTGACCTCTCGTGATAAAGCCGACTATTTCGTCACCTGGAAGCGGATTACAGCACTGTGCAAACTTGATAGCGCAGTTGTCGATGCCGTCAACGATAACACCGGTGGAATTTTTAGAAGTCTTTATCTTATTTTCAAGGTCAGAAGTATCAGGCTGAGCCTTTTCACCATATTTCTTATTATACTCAGATTTCAGCCTTTGCATCACCTTTGAAAGCTGAACTCCACCATAGCCGATAGCTGCAAAGAAGTCGTCAAGGGTATCACAGCTGTGTCTGTGCATATCCATTTTGAGAAAGTCCTCAAGTTCTTCCTCAGGCACTCTTATATTATTTCTGCGGAACTCTCTTTCAAGAGCATTTCTGCCCTCAAAGATATTTTCCTCTCGTCTTTCCTTTTTGAACCATGAACGTATCTTTGATTTGGCTTCATTGGTCTTGCAGATATTAAGCCATGAACGGCTTGGGCCATGACCTTCAACGTTGGTAGTAAGTATCTCGATTATCTCGCCTGTTTTTATCTGATAATCATAAGACACCATTTTCTTGTCTACCTTTGCGCCGCACATCTTATGACCCACCTGTGTGTGGATAGCGTAAGCAAAGTCGATAACAGTTGATCCGACAGGCAGTGTTATCATATCGCCCTTTGGAGTGAAAGCAAAAACGTCCTCAGGGGCAAGGTCATTTTTGATAGCCCTTACTATCTCCTCAACGTCGTTTGACTCCTGCTGTGACTCGATTATCTGTCTTATCCATGCAAGGCGCTGATCGTCCTTTGAGCTACCCCTTACGCCCTCTTTATATTTCCAGTGAGCTGCGATGCCATATTCAGCCGTTCTGTGCATTTCCCATGTTCTTATCTGAACCTCGAAAGGTATTCCCTCTCTGCCGATAACAGTTGTGTGAAGAGATTGATACATATTAGCCTTAGGCGTGGAAATATAATCCTTAAATCTGTTTGGGATAGGTCTGAACATATCGTGGATTATGCCAAGTACGTTATAGCACTCGGTAACTGTATTGACGATAATTCTTACGGCATAACGATCATATATCTGGTCTATCTCCTTGCCGTCACGATATACCTTTTTATAAATACCATAATTGCTTTTAACTCGACCCTCGATAAGGGGAACAGGGTCAAAATCCTTTTCAAGCCTGTCATGTATCTTGTGCTTGATGTTTTCAACAAGCTGTTCACGGCTGCCCTTTCTGAGCTGCATTTGCTCGTCTATCTCGGCATAAGCATAAGGATCAAGATAGTAAAAAGCAAGATCTTCAAATTCATCTTTAATTGAGCGTATTCCAAGGCGGTGAGCTATCGGTGCATAGATGTTCATTGTTTCATGGGCGATAGTTCTGCGTTTTGAATCTTTGCAATAATTAAGAGTACGCATATTGTGAAGTCTATCTGCAAGTTTTATGATAATAACACGAATATCCTCGCTCATTGCAAGAAGAATTTTTCTGATATTCTCAGCTTTCTGCTCGTCTTTGGTGAAAGTTTCTACCTTTTTCAGCTTTGTAACGCCATTTACAAGCATTGCAACGTCTGAGCCAAAATTCTTCTGTAATTCTTCAAGAGTGCATGGAGTGTCCTCCACAACGTCATGAAGAAGTGCTGCACAAATAGTATCAGTATCCATGCCAAGCTCCAAAAGAATATATGCAACAGACAGAGGGTGGGTTATATACGGCTCGCCAGACTCTCTTTTCTGATTGTGATGATACTTTTCAGCAAGTTCATAGGCGGAAACGATTTTTGACAGATCGTACTGCCTCTCGCCATCAAGTATTTTCTGAATAAGTGCATCAATGGAACACACCGACCTCTCACCTATATGCTCAGGCTTTGAAGCTTCAGGCACAGCGTCGGTATAGTCAGGCGAAGCCGTAGGAGCAGGCTTTTCTTCAAACTGCTCTTTAACCTCGGATTCGGCAGGAAGATCTTCTTCACTGACAGTTTTTATCTCAGGCATATTTTCTATCTTATCCATTTCAGCAGGATCAAGCAAAATATTCTCTTTATCTGACATTTTAGTTACCTGCCTTTCCAAGCATTTCATTCAGCTTAACAAGAGTTTCAGAGTCCTCAAGATTTACCTTTTGTTTCGGCACAACGTAGCTTATTTTCATAGTTGCGGGTCTGAACTCGATAAGACCCCTATCACGGAAAATATCAACGCAAATATGCAGTTTGCAATAATTCATGCTGTCGCTTGATATTTTCATGAAAAGATTATCCAACGTAATATTCTTAACTGCACTTATGTATTTATATACACCGATAAGCTCCTGCCTTGTCGGGATTATTTTTCTTATAAAACTTGCAGGAAGCTGTTCCCCGCGCATGAGCTTTTCATAACAATCCTTTGCCGCAAAATATCTTTCCTGCTTTACTCCACTCAATCTATGGTCGATAACTCTTATGGATATGGACTCACGGTTATTGAACACATTTATTCCAAGCTCCACGAGCATATCAAGCTTATCGCCAACTGCGAAACAAGCTTTTTCAGGTGCAAGGGAGAAAATAAGAGCCTGTCCTCTATAGCTTCCGTATGAAAACTCGATCTTTGTATGCTTGCCCTGTGACAGCGGTATTATCTTATCTACTCTTACTCCAAGCATTGCAAAAACGGGAGCTGGATTCTCTGCACCAAAAGGCTCCATTGCTGAAAGACCCTTTACATTATCAAGGTTGATATCCTGTGGCATAAGAAGCTTATCCGCTATAAGCTCAACGCTAGGGAATTTCTCCATAGGATCGCTGTATTCATACACCATTTGAGTGAACTTTTCGATGTTCTCAGCCTTCAGCGACAGACCTCCTGCACACTCATGTCCACCAAATTTATCAAGCAGCTCTCCGCAATGCTGAAAACACTTGAATATATTGAAGCCCTTTACGCTTCTCGCAGAGCCTCGTGCGTTTCCATCATCATCAATGGAGATTATAACATTTGGCTTTCCGTAAAATTCCAAAATGCGTGAAGAAACAATGCCAATAACTCCGTGGTGCCAGCCCTTGCCTGAAAGCACAAGCACTCTATGGTCAAGAGTTTCAGGGTGAGCGTTTATATGGTTTACTATTTCTGTCATTATCTCTGTTTCCGTCTGCTTGCGCTGGGCGTTAAGATTTAAAAGAGTGTCAACATAATTTTCAGCGTCCTCTGGGTCTTCGCTTAGAAGTGTTTTTACCGCTGTAAGTGGTGAGCCAAATCTGCCCGAAGCGTTTATAACAGGGGCAATCCTAAAAGCAATGCCTGTTGAGTCAAGAGCATTTCTATCAAGCTTTGCTTTATCTATAAGATAGTTTAGTCCCAATATTTCGGTGTTTGCAAGATATTCAAGACCACGCTTAACAATAGTTCTGTTTTCCCCTGTGAGTGGCACAACGTCCGCAACTGTACCGATAGCACAAATGTCGGCATACTGTTCCATAACAGTGTCGTAACTGCCACCGTCAAGTGCAGCACAAAGCTTGAAAGCTACACCAACTCCTGCAAGGTCTTTGTATGACGAAGGACAATCTGCACGATGCGGATTAACAATAGCCCTTGCCCTCGGAAGCTTCTCAGGCGGTTGGTGGTGATCTGTGATAACAAGTTCCATATCAAGCTCTGCAATACGTTCAGCTTCCTCAACCGCGGAAATGCCGTTATCCACAGTGACGATAAGCTTAACACCCTTTTCTGCAAGCATTTCAATAGCTTCCATGTTCATGCCATATCCAGCCTCACGCTCAGGAATATAGTACATAACGTTTGCGCCCATGCTTTCAAGATAATTGTAAAGTATAGTGGTGGACGTAACTCCATCGCAGTCATAGTCACCGTAAATACAAATAAGGTCATACTGATCAACCGCCTTGTTTATCACCTCGGCGGCTATAGCCATATCTTTTATAAGAAAAGGATCACTAAGTTCTTCGCCTTTAAAAAAATCAGCAAGGCTGTCAAAGTCAGTGAAACCCCTTGAAGTCATGACGTCTAGGGTAAGGCTTTTCAAGTCACACTTGTTCATAAACTCTGCAGTTTTCACAGGGTCAGGTCTGTTTATTCTCCATTTTTTCATATAGAAATAGTCCTTTACGCAAATTTACATTCATTATTCATTATACCACATAAACTGCCTTTTTTCAAGTAGCATCAAGAAAAAGTGTGAAATTTTAGGGATAAAAACAGCACCGCAGAAATCCCCGCAGTGCTGAAATATGGATCTTTTATTATTTTGCCGCAGAAACTGCAACATCGTTTCTGCCATATTTTTCATTACCTGTTGGTTTATCACCTACAGGATTGAATGTTGGAACGATCTTTTCGACCATTTCAACGATATTTTCGTCATTGTTATAGCTTGCACGAGCAAGCTCCCCAAGCTGACCAAGGAACGTTTCTGTGTCAAACGGTATAGGCTTTCCGATATGGATAAGCTCATTATCCGTTTTCATCATGCCCTCCTCTGCCATAAGCTTCTCCTCAAAAAGCTTCTCGCCAGGACGCAGACCTGAGTAAACTATCTTGATATCTACATCAGGCTTATATCCTGAAAGTCTGATAAGATTTCTCGCAAGTGTGTCTATCTTCACAGGCGCACCCATATCAAGGACAAATATCTCGCCGCCCCATGCGTATGTGCCTGCCTGAAGAACAAGGCTCACAGTCTCAGGTATAGTCATGAAATATCTTATGATATCAGGGTGAGTAACTGTAACAGGACCGCCTGCTTCTATCTGCTTTTTGAACAGTGGGATTACAGAGCCGTTGCTTCCAAGAACGTTTCCAAAACGAACTGCAACAAACTGTGTGCCATTTCTGTCCTTATTGCCAACGCTTTCGATCTTAACCGCTTCACTGCTCTCTATATTATCAACAGCTATCTCGTCTATCGGATCGTTCTCAAGCATACCGTCTGTCATTTCATCAACGTGTGCATGGAGCATAGGTAGAAGATCAGTTCTGCCTGCCTTGCTGATAGCGTCCATGCTCTGGATGACCATTTCGCAGAGTCTTTTACTTGCACCCATAATATTAGTAGGGTTTACAGCCTTATCGGTGCTTATAAGCACAAACCTCTTTGTGCCATGCTTCAAAGCGGCATAGGCTGTCTTGTATGTACCAACAACATTGTTTTTGATAGCTTCATTAGGGCTTGTTTCCATAAGCGGAACGTGCTTATGTGCTGCAGCGTGATAAACGATATCAGGCTTGTATTTTTCAAAAACGTCATTGATACGTCTGCTGTCACGAACAGAGCCGATAAGCGTCACAAGATTGAGTTTACTGCCATATTTACGTTTAAGCTCCTGCTCTATTTCATAAGCATTGTTTTCATAAATGTCAAATATTATAAGCTGTTTAGGCTCATGACCTGCTATCTGTCGGCAAAGCTCGCTTCCGATAGAGCCACCGCCACCTGTTACCAAAATGGTCTTACCCTTAAGGTGCTGGAATATCTCGTCCATGTTTACTCTGATAGGCTCTCTTCCAAGCAGATCCTCGACCGCAACAGGCTTCATCTTGCTGAGAAGCACCTCACCATTTGTTATCTGATAAACGCCCGGAAGCTGTTTCATCTCACAGCCTGTTTCCTTACAAATATTAAGGATATCCCTTTTGTTCTCGGGTGATGCAGTTGGGATTGCAAAAAGGATCTGATCAATATTATACTTTTTGACGCTTTCCATAATGCAATCACGGCCACCGACGATAGGAACTCCTCCGATATTTCTTCCCCACTTATTTGGGTTATCATCGATTATGCAGAGTGGTCTTGCATTTGCACGTTCTGACATCGTAAGCTCTTTAAGGATCATCTGACCCGAAGCACCTGCACCAATGACCATTGCATTATGCACTGCCACCTGATTTGTTACCTGTTTTGCTCTTAAAAGGGTAACATATCTATAGGCAAAACGCACTGCTGTTATAAGCACGAACTGAGTTCCCGCTCCTACTATATAGTAAGCCACAGGCATTCTCATGAAGAGTAATGTTATACCAACAGTCTGGAATATGGTAGTAACTATCGAGGCCAAAAATATCCTTGACAGTTCGCCAATGCTAGCAAATCTCCACAAACTATTATAAAGCTTGAACACAAAAAACACCACAACACAGAAAGCTGTATATATTGGAGCAAACTTTACATAGGCAAGCATATACTCCTTTGGTATTGCAGAAAAAGTAAGGTCAAATCTGATGAAAAGTCCGAAAATGTAGGATAGATTTACGGCAACAATATCATAGAAACACAGAAAGAATGCAATAAGCATCCAATGTTTTATCTTTTTGTTTTTCCACACCTGAACTGTGTTTTCACTTGTTTTCTCCATAAATAAAACATACCTCCGCTCAATTAAAGCAATGAATAAGATCACACCATGGCCACCCCTCAATGGCACAGTGCAGGCTATTTATAATATCATCAATATTTTTTCTATACTTAAAAAGCAAACATTCTTTCTTCGTCAGCCATAGCAGACATGAGTACTTTATCAGAACGTCTTATATTTTCACTTCCAGATCTTTTAGCTATAAGATCAAAATTAGGTTTTCTATCATCAAGATTATGAGCATCGCTTCCAAAGACAAAATCTCTGCCACTTGAAATAAGCTTATTAACAAAACGTCTAGAGGAAAAATGCTCAAAAGCTTCTGCATTTATCTGAAAAACTGCATCCACAGACATCAGACTTTTCAGATCTGACTTTGAATAAACGCCCATATATCTATGTACATGGGCGATTATCGGAATAAGCCTTCGAGAATTTGCTATTTCGTCTATCTCCTCGACGATCCAACTGTTATACTGGGTGAAGGGTGGTTCAAGAAGAATAAGTCTTGTTCCGCTGATACACAGCTTTTCAAGTTCTCCTAATACGCTGATGCCCTTTTCTATAGCCACCTCAGCACCAATATGTATATCCTTCACGGCAGGGTCAGATGCCATGAGCTTCTCATAAGCATTTTGCCGTTTGACAAGATAACTGTCTAAAGAAGCTTCCCTGTGCATATAAAAATGCGGTGTTGCCACAATTATACCTATGCCCTGCTGTTTCATCATTTTTATCATTTTAAGTGATGTTTTGATGCTGTCAGAGCCGTCATCAATATTCGGCAGTATGTGGCTGTGATAATCGGTAGTCAATCTAACATCTCCATGTCATTTAACTTTCGGCAGAAGTATCCTTCCCACCGTATTTATAGCTGTAGTCATATTTATACTTGTAGCTATACTTGTATCCGTAATGAGAACCGTTCTTTGCGGAAATATCATTAAGAACGAACCCAAGCAGATTGCAATCGCCTATCTCAAGCTTCTTCATAGACTCCTCTATCTCCTGATATGTAGTTCTGCCATATCTTGCCACAAGAAGAACGCCTGCGACCTCGTCTGCAAGGCTCATTACGTCAGTTACAGGAAGCAACGGGGTTCCGTCGACAATAACATAATCATACTTATGCTGAACATATTCAAGCAATTCACGCATTTTCTCAGAAGCAAGAAGCTCTGACGGGTTTGGAGGCAAAACGCCTGATGTAAGAACAGCAAAATTGCCATTCTTGGTTTCATGCACACACTTATCAAATGTGCTTTCACCACTCAGTATTGTTGAAAGTCCAACATTGTTTTTTAACTTGAAGTTTCTGTGCTGAACAGGTCTTCTCATATCAGCGTCAATAAGAAGTACCTTATTTTCTGTTTCAGCCATTGAAGCTGCAAGGTTTGCAACTGTTACAGACTTACCCTCACTTGGATTAGGGCTAGAAACGACAACTATCTTATTTCGTGTTGTAGAAAGTGTAAACATAAGGTTTGTACGCATTGTTTTGTAGTTCTCTACAATATTAAATGGTATATCCTTATTATTGAACAGAAGCTGTTTTTTTCTGTCAGCAGAAGAACCTTCATCCTTTTTAGAAGTCTTTCCGCCAATATTCATTATCTCACCAACGATAGGCTTCTGATAAATGTCGCCAAGCTCATCAGAATTCTTTACAGTGTTGTCAAAGAAGTCGATAACAAGTATCACTAGAACAGCCACCATCAAGCCACCAACAAAGCCAAGGGCAACATTTTTAGTGGTGTTAGGAGAAACAGGTGTATTGTAAACTTCAGCATCACCTATCTTTTCAACTGAGCCTGCACCGATAACTCTTATAAGAAAGCTTGGAGCGACGTCAGCCATTATGTTACAAAGATCAGAAGAAAGCTTTGCATTGGTTGTTGTGGCAGTTATCTGAAGTACCTCTGTCTGATTTACAGCGGTCATGCTATAAGCATTTCTCAGGCCGTCATTTGAAACCCTGCCGCTCGTTACAGTAAAATAAGGAGCAAGCTGTTCAGGAGTATACATCTCAAGAAGCTTATCGCTTACCTCGTTCATTACCGGGTCATCAGTAAGTATAACAATGTAGGTCTGTACCAATGACTTTGAAGCGTTAATATCCTGTAAGTCAACATTAGTCTTATCCTGACCCGTTGATTGATTATCAGCACTTTTAACATACATTGAAACGTGTGACTGATACTGCTTACTCATAACAAATTTTGATACAAAAAGGGCCAGTATCGCACACACTATTGAAGCGGCAACGATATACCAAACCTTTCCGAGAAGAAGTACCAGAAGATCCTTGATAGTGTAATTTTTTTTCATTTGAATTATTCACCCTATTGTTGATATTTTCGTTATTTTCCCAAAAAATAAACCGTACAATAATAATTTTATCACATTCTATTCAAAAAGTCAACTTTAAACGATACGTTTTTTTGTATTTCAACAAAAAATTGGTTTTTTGTTATAACATACAATAAGATAAACTAAATCAGCCAAGTATTTGTCGGAAAATCATATAAGCTGACAGCTTAATTTAACAATTATGAACGGCTACTGTAAAAGCCGCCATTACAGCCGTTCCAAAACTATTTACCAGTCCTTGTATCATAAGTATGCCGAAATTCATGACAGATTGCTGAACTGAGGCAGCGGTCGGCATTCGCACCACTTCACCAAAGCTGCAATCCTTCCAAGATTTTTTCATGAAGGATAGTCGCAAAAGAGGTTCTTTGGCAAGAGTGTAAAAGCAAAGTCCCACACCTGACAGGATAATTCTAACATAATCAGATGTCAACAACATTATTTTCATTGGAGTATGCAAAAGTTTCAAAATCTCATTGGAAAAGCACAATGTGATAGGCTCTGTCACCAAAGTAACAGAGCCTATGATCAGAGATGATATGTTCAGACAGCCTTTCAGGCGGCGTTCATTTCTTTCAGCGAAACAATAAGAAACAAGCGAGTCACAGCCATGCACAGACCTATTATGATCGGATAAAGAAAAGTCGTGAGGGTGTATGTGCCGCCCACAGCCGCAAGGGCATTTTCGCCAAGAAATCTGCCAACAATAAATGTGTCGGAAATGTTATACACCTGTTGGAGCAGATTTCACAGTATCATCGGGCTTGAAAAAGCAAGAAGCAAGCTTATGATACTGCCGTTTGTAAGATCTCTTTTCATTATCGTTCTATCTCGATACTCATACAGTTTGTACCACTAAGCTGACAACTAAGTTCATCAGGCTGATGCGTACCAACATAGAGGGTGAATTCCTTTGCAAACTGTTTTCTCTCGCCGATATCTGACACTGTTGTGAAAGCTTTGTCAGGTACTTTGATTTCAACATCAAGCTTTTCACCTTTTTTGACAAAAATTCTCTTGAAGCCGCACAGCACAGGATAAGCCGGAGCATTATCACAATGTGATTTAATGTAAAGTTCGATAACATCACAAGTATCGGCACCGTTATTTTCTACCTCCACATTGACTTTGCCATCGTTATAACTAAGCGATGTAACAACAACATCTCCATAAGTAAGACCATAGCCGAATGGATAAAGAATGTTATCTCTTGTGTACCTATATGTTCTATCAGACATAGCATAATCAGTAAAGCAAGGTAGCTTGTCGGCGCTATTATAGAATGTAACAGGCAGTTTTCCTGATGGCGACACTTTACCAAAAATAATATCTGCAATAGCCTTGCCGCCCTCTGAACCCGGATACCATGCGTGGATAAGAGCGTCACAATCATGCTCGACATTTATTGAGCTTCCTGCCGCACATACCACTATCATAGGCTTGCCGATCTTTGCGACACGCTTTATAAGCTCACGCTGACTTTCAGGAAGTCTTAGATCGTTCTTGTCACCTGATGAAAACTCATTACCTGTGTCGCCCTCCTCGCCCTCAATAGTGGCGTCAAGACCAACGCAAAGTATCACAACATCAGAATTTGCCGCCGCCGCCTCAGCTTCGGCGTATCTATCCCCTGCCTGTGCCAGACCCGATACTCTGTCCTTATACAAGTGACAGCCTTCAGCATAAAGCACCCTGCCATCAAATGCGTCCTCGATACCCTCAAGGAAAGTAACATACCTGTCGGCTGTGCCGTTATAATTGCCCTCTAAAGCCGCTCTACTGTCGGCATTTGGACCTATTACAGCGATAGTTGATATTGATTTTTTGTCAAGCGGAAGAATGCCCTTGTTCTTGAGCAACACCATGGACTTCACTGCACACTGGTAAGATACAGCTTTATGCTCAGGGCAGGAAACAACGCTGTATGGTATGTTGTCATATTCCGTTGACTTGTCAAATATGCCAAGTCTTATGCGAGTTCTCATAAGAGCAACACAGGAAGCCCGGATTTCATCTTCTGTCACAAGCCCCTTATCAAGAGCAGAAAGCAGGTGTACATACGTACAACCGCAGTTCACATTACAGCCTGCTTTAAGTGCCATTGCGGCCGACTCTACAGGAGAAGACGTCACCATATGGTGTTCGTGGAAATCCCTTATTGCCCAGCAATCAGAAACAAAATAGCCATCAAAATCCCATTTGTCGAGCTTGCCCATTAGAAACTCACTAGCACATGACGGCTCGCCATTCACACGGTTATACGCACCCATTACACCCTCGACCTTTGCTTTTTTCACAAGCTCCTCAAAGGCATAAAGATAGGTCTCTTCAAGGTCTTTCCAATTAACCTCTGCATTAAATTCATGGCGAACAGCCTCCGGTCCGCTATGTACTGCAAAATGCTTTGCACAAGCGGCAGTTTTCAGTACCTTGCCACTGCCCTGCAAGCCTTTTACATATGCCTTGCCGCACTTTGCGGTAAGATAAGGGTCTTCACCGTAAGTCTCATGACCTCTGCCCCAGCGTGGATCTCTGAAAATATTTATATTAGGTGCCCAAAGGGTAAGACCTTTGTATATATCCCTGTCATCACGCTTTGAATACTCATTATACTTGGCACGAGCTTCTGTGGAGGTTATATCTGCCACTTTGAACACAAGGTCGGTGTCAAACATAGCCGCAAGACCTATTGCCTGTGGAAACATGGTGGCAACACCGCTTCGTGCAAGCCCATGGATACCCTCATTCCACCAGTTATAGGCAGGAATGCCGAGCCGCTCAACAGCAGGAGCATCATATCTAAGCTGTGAAGCCGCCTCCTCCACGGTCATTTCATTTACAAGTGCTTCAGCTCTTTCCTGAGCTGAAAGGCTTTCATTGAGATAATTTTTCATATATCCTCCTTGCACATTATATCAATTATATCATACATAAAGATTATACACCTTGGCATGATATCGTGTCAAGGCGTATAATTATAATAATTAATGTAGAAATTATATCTAAATGCTTTGAGATCAGCTTTGACACAAATCATAAAAGCACCAATACAGTAATGTTATAAGTCTTTTGTTTGAGAATGCCGAGGATCTTTTACATTTTCCAACAATATACAATCACATGAAATAGCGCATATACGCACTTATACATAACTATTTCAAATTAACGTAAAAATATTTGCTTTTTTCTGAAAAAAATACCAATAATAATATTGACAATCGAATTTTAATAGTGTATAATATTGTTATAAGAAAATATTACGAAAGGTGATAGGTGTTATGAAAAAGATATTTAAGTCAATTTCGGCTTCTGTTACTGCGTTCATCATTGCTTCAACAATGGTTGTAAGCGCATCAGCAGCTTCTTCTGCCGATGTTGTTTCTGCAGCTAAATCAGCAGGTGTTCCTTCTAACCATGTATCAGAGCTTAAGAACTACCTTGATTCTCACGCTTCAAAGTTCAGCTCTGCTGACTATGATTACATGGTAAAGGCTCTCTCTGATTGTGGTGCTACATATGTTCAGCCTGTTGCTGACAAGCTTTTTGGTGCAGGAACAGATCTTGCTTCACTAACAAACGATCAGCTTAGACAGGTGTTTAAGGAAATGGGCGAGGATAGCAGAAAGGCTATTGCTGATGCTTGCGTAGCTACAGGTAAACACTTTGGTGTCACTATCAAGGTAGACGAGCTTACAAGCAAGGATTGGAACGTTCAGGTTGTTGATTCAGATGGCAATACAAACATTGGAACAAACACAGGTAACGGTTCACTTAATACTGGTGCAAACAGCATGACAGCTGTTCAGGTTGCTGCGGTTCTTACACTTGCTCTTAGTGCATTTGGTATTACAGTAGCTGTTAAGAAGAACAAAGAGTGCTAAGATATGGTCAGGAAAGAGGTTAAAGCTTCCTCGTCTGACGCAAACAAACTGAAAAAAAATAAGAGGACGTCAGTGGCTGTAATGGTCTTGACGCCTCTTTTAGTTTTGGCTCTTTGTTTGTCTATCATGACGCTGGTAAGTTATAAAAAATTCATAGAGCTGCAAGGATATGCAGCAATAGCGTTCAATGAGAACGCTCATTTGAAAAACCCATCAGAGGATAATAAATACAGAAATGCAGACGCACTGCCTATGAAGGGATTAACAAAAGTCACAGTGCCAGATTCTGAAAATAAGACGGAACAGCATGAGATAATCTATCCGTATTACGGCGACAAATATGCCGAGCTGACCGTAAAGAATGATAAGGCAGGCATTGACAAAGAGCCTGTTTACTGGGGAGACTCTGATGATCTCCTAGCAAAAGGGGTTGTGCAATCTAACTATTCTGCATATATAGGTGCTACAGGCAGAGTTGTCCTTGCGGCACATAACCACACTTATTTCAGATATTTACCTAATATTCTAGTGGGTGATCAAGTGATACTAAAAACAGATTATGGCAAATTTACTTATGAGGTCACAGAAACTAAGGTACTTCCAGATACAGATACTTCCCTTTTGTATTATGACGTGACCGCAGATCCACCTGTAGATGATCTGATACTCTACACTTGCTGGAACAATGGATATATGGGTCTTTCAGATCAGAGGCTATATGTTATTTGCAAAGTCGTAAGCAAAGAATATAAGAATTAGGAGGGTAAGATCTGTGAAAAACAAAAAACTATACAACTACCTGCCTAATCTGATAATCTCGCTGTTTTTGGCGTTTATATTCCTTGCGCTGTCACTTCTGTTTGCGGCAGACAATATTTTCTTTGAACCGACAACCTATACGAACAGTATGTACAAGATAAAAATCGAGGACACGGCTTTCGAAGAGATACAGACATATTGTGAACAACAATATGCCTACACTGGTGTTGAAGCTGATACCCTGAAGAAGTCGATTAACAAAACTGATGTATCAAACGCTATTTATAGCTATGTTGAAGATACTTTCAGTTATATTCTTGGCAAAAAGAGTGGACTTCCTGAGTTTAAGGCAGACTTTACGCTTCTTGAAAAGAATATCTCAGACGATTATACAAAATGGGCTGAAAAAGAAGGCGTTAAATATTCTCAGGAACTTGAAGACATAAAGCAGAAGACAATAAAAAATGTGGAACAGGCAATTGAATCCGACCTTGACGTTATGCTTTTGAGCCATATAAATAAACCTAATGGCATTTCCACAAAGCTTAAAGATCTGCTTGTGCTTGCGAGAAAAATAAGGATAGCTCTTATTGCAACGGCTGTTATATTTATAGGCGTTATGGCAGCAGTGAACAGAAAGCATATAGGCGGTTTGCTTTATTGGGTTGGCACTTCACTTTTCTGTTCCTCAATGCTCATTCTTGTTCCGTGTGCTATCCTAAAGGGTACAAAATATTATGACGGGCTTGCGATACATAATGACACTGTGTATAATGCACTCACAAGATCCATGTATGGCTTAACTGACAGCCTTATTAAATTATCGACAGTTACTCTCATAGTGGCAGTTCTTTTTATGGCACTTTTTGCGTTGATAATCAATTTGACAAAGTTCAAAAAGAAAGAAAAATGCTAAATTTATCAGACCCCTGTTTTAAATAGGGGTCTGTTTTTTATAGAGGAAACAATTCCATTTAATAGTCGTCAATAGTTTAAAAATATGATTAAAACGTTATAATAATATTACGATATATGCAGTTCGTTGATATAGGTATATAAAAGAAGATGGAAAAGATTTTTGGCAAGGCAACTTATTATAATGATAGTTATGTCTTAAAGAAGTCATGATGGACGTTAAAAAGCCGCAGAAAAGTATATAGTTGTCCCCTCCAAAGTGAATGCTTTGGAGAGGATTCTTTTAAAACCAATATAATTAAATATGCTTTTCAAACATGACTTTGCATAATTCAGTTTCATCTCCACAAAAATCTTGTGTTTTGCTAACTTCAACAAAACCACATTTTTTATACAACCTTATAGCAGATAAATTATCAGCAGTGGTCTGCACTCGAACAAATCTTTTACCTTTGTCATGCAAAAAGCAATTAGCAAACTCGACCGCAAATGTTCCAACGCCATAATACTGATATTTTGGCTCAACGGCAAGCATTGAAATATAACCAACTTCAGCGTTTTCTAGTCCGTTGATTTTCAGCCAGGCAACAGGCATTAGTCCTCGACATATCAGAAAATTTTCCTCATCTGTATCATTATTCAAAATCGACTTGCACCACTCGTCATAGGATATTTTATCACCGTGTAAAGCCTTCAAATTTCTGTTGTAAAGATTGGCTACTATCTTTACATCAAGTTTTTCTCGTACAGTCACAGCGTTGTAAATTTGTCCAAACTGCTTTTCAAACATCAGGTCACCATTATTTATCAGATCATTAAACGTCTGATATGGTTTTTCAGTAAAGCCAAGCTTTTTCTGCAACTCAAGTGACGATGTGTTTTGTGGATCAACATAAGTTCGTACAGTTTTACAGCCCTTGTCTTTCAGTACATCAAAGGCTGTTGTAATCATTTTCTCCGCAATATGCTTGCGACGGTGGTTTTCAACAACAAACAGATCACCATAATACCAAAGTGTAGGGTCATCAATATTTTGTATACAACATAGCCGTCCCACAAAATCGTCTGAACTGCTTTGTGCTATCACATTAAAGTAATCCGTTTCTGACTTAAACCAAAAAAGCGTACTTCTCAACTCTGCAACATCACGTTGTCCCCAAAGTGCTTTGGAAATTTGCAAAGCAAGCTTATCTGACAAGTATTCGCTTATTCTTATGGTTATGATCTCAATATTTTTTGTATCCATAAAATCCTCATTTCATAAATAAAAAAAGTGTTCCCGAAAAATCGAAAACACTTAAATTCATTATTCACAAAAGAAGTTAGAACACAAAGCAATGTGAATGATAGATATTTTCGATTTCTCTGTTACGAATATTCATATCATTCACCTGCCTTTCAACTCTGGCAGGGGCAGAAGGATTCGAACCCTCGGCACGCGGTTTTGGAGACCGCTGCTCTACCAACTGAGCTATACC
>NZ_JBCOMH010000023.1:0-37974 GCF_040924265.1 Ruminococcus sp. RTP21198st1_G1_RTP21198_201120 | reverse complement strand
CTGTACCATTCTTCAAAGTTTTGCCGTTTAGCTTGACCGTTACACCAGGCTTCTTTGCCTTGCCGTCATAAGCGTAGATCGAAGTTGAAAGTGTCACGCTTGCCTTTAAAATGCTAATTCTTGAAAGTGCAGGGATCTCAGCCGTTTCAAGAATTTTCTTGCAGGCAGTACATTCCTTGTGTTTTGAGCCTTTAACTCCGATAGAAGCCGCCTTGTCGACTATCCAACCGCTTGACTTGTGACCTGTGGCTGGGATAGTTTCGGTGTAGGAGTCACCGCATGAGCAGGTGTATTTTACTGTGCCTGCGGTGGTGCAGGTGGCGTTGCTGAGAACTGTTTTTGTATAGCTGTGTTCATGATAATCGTCAAGCGCAAATGGTGAGAGCTTGTAAAGGGTCGGTGCTGAATTATTTGTGACATACCATTTTACCATGCCGTCACTGCATACAATAGGTTGACAATCTGAAAGTCCGAAGGAGTGAGAAATGGCTTTGGTAACAGTTTTGCCGTTTGAGTCAACTGTCATTGTCTTTGTGGCGGTCTTGCCTGTGGAACTGTTGTATTCTTCCCACATAACAAGGAACAGATTGTCATTTATCTTTATAAGCTGAGGGGTGCGGCAGGTCACTTTACTTGATGTGCCGTAGTTTGTGAGGGCAATGTTCTGTGTACCGTTGAAAAGCTCGTCTGTGACGCTTATGTAAACATTTCTTGTCTTACAATTGCTTGAAACGTCTTTTGCATAGGCTATCAGACAGTTTCCGCTGCCAAGCTCAAAACCGCCTATTGAAGCGCCCGTGTAGTTGCTTTTGTTCATATCGAACTTAACAGGGATAGAAACGTTCACGGCGGTTGATTTTCCGTCAGCCTTATATTTTGTGAGAGTAATGCCGTTTACAGAGAGGTAAGAGCCGTTCATTGTGTAGTTGCTTGATTCTGAGTGGTCAACTCTGTAGATGTATTTTCCGCTTTCGTCAGCTTTGATGAATTGGTTGAACGAGTGGCTAACATAGCCGTCTGTAAGATTTGAAACGTCATACATTGAGTCGGTCAGGGACATGGAGGATTCGTCAATGGTGAAAAGCATATTTGCCTGATGATTTATGCCGTCGCTGTCAGCATACATCTCATGGCAGGTGTAAACATAAAGCTTTCCGCCTGCTTCTTCCATTCTCAGTGAGCCTGCCGAGAACGGCTTTGTTGTATTGACACCTGAGATACTGCATGAATTTACTTTGCTCCAGCTCTTGGTGTATTTGACTACTCTCACAACTTCCTTGCTGTCGCTTTCGGCAGTGTTGTTCTGACCGAACACGAGATAGTTATAGTCTTTTCCTGAATAAAAGCCACCAAATATGTTAAGCTCTTTTGAAATAGTGCGTTGTGAGATCAGCTTTTTGCCGTCTGCGGAGTAGTTTTCTACCACAATGCCGCTTGATGTGTTTTCAAGCCTTGTGAGCGTTTCGTCGCTGTTTTGTACAAGATAAGAGTTTGTGACAGATGACCATGTGTTGTAATGGTTATCTGAAGCATTGTCTGTTGTACGTCCGCTGAGTATAGTGGCAGAGCCTTTTGTGTCGCTATCCATAGGCGTAACTGTCACTGTACAGCTTGCTTTCACACTGTTGTCAGTGGTAGCCGTTATTGTGCATACGCCTGCCTTGTTTCCGTACACCTTGCCGTCTTTTGTAACCGAAGCCACAGAATTATCACTGCTTGACCATGTGAAGCCGTAGTCTATATCGGAATTGCTTCTTGCAGAAAGTTTAAGGCTGTTGCCCGTTTTGAGCGTGGCAGAAGAATTTGAAATCGTAACACTGCTAGGCATTTTCCAAGCAATATTCTCTTCGTAGAAATTGCCGTCAGTATCACGCTCTATGGCTGTCACGGTGCCGTTCGTATAATACAAAGCGAAAACAGGATAAGCTGTTTTATATGAAGCCACCTGCTTGAAATCATTGTTGAACTCCATAAGAGTGTTGTTGTTTACATACATGATAGTGCTGTCATTTTCGCTGTTGTATACAGTTCTTGTTCCAACGCTGTTGTAGAGATCATTTTTGTTTTCATGTTCCGCTCTTGAAACGCTTCCAAAGAGAGATAATGTATTATCTGTTGATGTATGGAATTTGGCAGAGTCCACGATGTTTACAGTGCCGCTTGCAGAAGAAGTCCACGCAAGCTTGCCGTTGCCAAGCATTTGTGCGTTGTCATAATGATAATCGTAATATTTCTGATAGAAATAGTCGATAGATTTATCAGACACGGTTATTTTGTTATTTGAAATGTTTCCAAAGCCAAGGGCGTTCATTTTGTGAGTATAGCCCCAATAAACGTAATCAGCGTTTCTTTCAAAATAGAAGTTTCCGTTTGTGCTGTCAAAGCCTGAGAACTTTGTTATGGCAACTTCGGTGCTGCAGGAGGACAGCTTATTTCCGTTTGAGTCCAGGACAAATAGATTATCGCCCTTTTCAGCACCACTGCTGTCTGTTACATAGTAATATATCCTGCCGTTATTGTCAACGCCAAAACAGTTTGGGTAATTTAAAATACCATTGGGGGTATACTTGCTCACATTAACGCTTTTGGTCACCTTTTCCGTATCGGTGTCAAAGGTCTTTATGTAATAAGAATATGACGAGCCCTTCACGCTGGAATTGTATGTGCTGGTATCTCTTTCGATATAATAGATCTTGGAGTTGTTGGCATATACATTTATAATGTCACCAAGCGTTGCTACAGTTCTCACGGAGTTGTTGGAAAAGCTATAGAATTTAATTAGCTTCTTGTAGTTTTCCACAGTATAATAGTATAGTCCGTTTTTAGTGGCAGAAACCACGTTTACGAAAACCTGATCGGAGCTGTTAAAAGTCAGAAAATCTGACGGTATTTTTACGGCGCCGTTTGCAGAATAAGCCTGAGCTGATATAGCGGTGTTCCCCAATATGCCGTTAATGCTTTCTGGAAGCGGAAGCAGTGCGGCAGAAGCTGTTATAATAAAAGCTGTAAGTCCTGCGGCGATTTTTTTAGTCAACATATTTATCCCTCTTTACTATGATCTTTACCCCGACCCTATGTGTATATTATACTACTTTTTTTGCCTGATTTCAAGTAAAAAGCTCCGCCACAGCGAAATGCCACGGCGGAGTTTTTAGGACTTTTAGGAGAAATTACTTGTTGCCTGTTGTCTTGTAAGCGTCGATCATCTTCTTGCTGGTGAGTCCAGAACGCCGAGCATATCTTTCTCCGTTCCTAATGTATGTCATCGGCTCTGATTCACCTGTCAGAAGTTTAATTTCCAGTTTCATTGTGTTCTTATTTATTGGAACTACACTTATACGGTCTATGACTGCCTTTGCCATTTCGTCGACTTGTTCCTTGTTCATTGGTAGGCTAGGATCATACATTTCACGGAAGTATTTTTCAATCCGCTTTATAGCTTTTGCATAACTATTGTCGTTTTCGCTTTTCTTTTCGATAAATCTTATCTGATGTTCTATTCCTTTTATTAGTTCACTGCTCTCGGTATTACGTTTTGTAAATTCTGATTTTGTGATAAGCTCCTCCATATAGAGCTCCAGCAGTTTATCACGCTTTTTATTTTCCTTTTCCAGTGTTGCTTTCAGGCCGCTTACCTGCCGCATTGCCTCGGCAGAGCGGTCTGATTCTTTATATATCCGAAGAAATGTTTCAACATAATCCTCAAGGTTTTCAGCCACGTCCTTGAAAAATCCCGACAGTATGCTGTAAAGTTCCGATTCCATTATTGCAAATGACGCACAGCTTTTTGCACCTTCTTTCTTTTTTTCTGAGCATATCCATTGATATATTGGCTGACCTTTTGATACGCTGTTTGAGTAACTTGTCCTCCAATATGGCTTGTCGTGAGCTGCACACCATATCTTACCGGTGAAGACACTTGTGTCTTTAAATGAGTGTTCACGGCTTTTTATGGCAGCACTTCTTGTTTCAAATATTCTGTTGCACTTGTTCCATGTTTCCTCAGATACTATGGCAGGTACGACTTCGCCTGTTTCGTCTTTGTACATCACCCATTCTTCTTTGGGTAAAAAACGCTGTTCTTTTGTGCGGTAGTCAACTATTCTTACTTTGTTACCACAGTAAAATCCTTTATATTTTGGGTTTTGTATAATGCCTGAAACGGTGTTGTGATGTATCCTTGTACCATTGCGTCCACGGTAGCCCTTATCATATAGTATTCGTTCTATCTTTCTGACGCTCATATCACCAGTAGAGTAAAGGTCAAATATCATTCTTACCATTTCTGCTTCAGGTTCGTTTATGACAAGTTTACAGTCATCTTTATCATAGCCGAATATACGATTGTTGCCCATAACATTTCCGCTTTCTATTGAACGCTTGTGACCCCAGCGAACACGTTCAGAAAGTTTCCTGACTTCATCAGCGGCGATGCTTGACATTATAGTAAGACGCATTTCGCTGTCAGAATCAATGGTACAAATGTTATCATTTTGGAAGAAGACCCCTACCCCTGCTCGGATAAGATCACGGGTATAGGTAAGGCTGTCGATAGTATTTCTTGCGAAACGGCTGACTTCTTTTGTAAGTACAAGGTCAAACCTTCCTGCTTTTCCATCTTCGATCATTCTCATAAATTCAGCACGGTTTTCAGCGTGTTCTCCTCTGACCCTGTCAACATACCCCTCAATGTAATTCCAATTTGGGTTTGACTTTATCATCTCTGTAAAGAAGTTTATCTGATTTTCAATAGAGTTTTCCTGTTCATCACGGGTCGTTGATACTCGTGCATAAAATGTAACATTGATTTCAAGATCAAAAATTGTTTTCCGCTCACGTTTCATAAGGTCAGCGGCTGCATAAATATCCATTAAAATTCTCCTTTCGTCAAAGCCTTGACTGATTGTTTTGACTTTGATTTTGTTTAGTTAATATGATTATACCATGCCGACAGCACAGGGTCAATGGCACGGAATAACTTACCTGTGGCAATATGTAGCAATGCCTTTCGGCACTGCATTTGCGGTCATGCCGCCAGTCTTTCGATCATCATTATCATTCTGTTGTACTTTTTGATGTCGATCTCGCCGCTGTTGAGCAGCAGCTTAGTCCAAGCAGCCAGGGTTTTCTTCTTCATTTCCAGCTTGGAATAGGGACTTTTCGGATTTTTACTCAATAGACATCTCTCCTTTTCCATTTGCATCAGTAATATTTTCTCACACTCATCAAAAATTATCCATTTGTTTTTCACTGTTTTTCCAGTCAATGATATCACAAAAACTTTGAAATAGTAATCACCAACTGCAACAAAAAACTTGCTTGATTTTATTGCATTTATACCTTTCGACGCCGACACGATAGCACGCATTTACGCTGTTTCAGCCTGATTTTAGCGGTGTGCGACCTCTGAATTATCAAGGACCTGTTTTTACGACCCCATTGACTTCTCGACCTTGTCGTATCTCGCAAACTGCGTATTTACGGCACTTTAGCGGACAGCTTTGCTGTCCGCTGTGAGTGTTTCGGGGGCTGCGACCCCGAAACTTTAACTTGCAATGAAATATTTAGCTTTGGTGGTTATAGCTCTAGCTGCTGAATTGTGAAAAGTACATAATTGCTCAAATCGTCGAGTTCGACTTGCACAAGCTAACCTTATTTAAAATATCGCTCACAGCGGCTCACAAATCGCTTGTGTGTGGTTTTGGTGAGTTTCTGCTAAACTTACCAGACTGATTTTTTTAGCCCACAAATCGCCCCACGTTCGCTGATTTGGGTTGACAGTAAACATTGATTTAACTTTTTACTGTCACTACTGTCAAGCTCACGGTCGTAATGAAGAATTATCAGCCTGCCGTTTCTAGTTCGCTTGTACTGAAAATCTATCCCGTACTTTCTGAGTGTGTAGCCGTTCTGAACCAGATCTCTTGTAACTCTGTTTGGATAAAATGTTTCATCAGAAACACTTTTCAGTTTCTCTATAAGTTCTGACGCCGTACCTGAAAAATCAACTTTCTTTTTGATGTAAACATACAATGCCGCAAGAAAAATGTTGTCCTTACTTTTTGGAGCGGTCGGCTCATCGGTAACGACCCACTTTTTCAAATCACTATCGAACTGCAAATTAATTTCTGCGTTTTCAATATCACGTCCTACACAATAAAGTTTTGCATTACGGCTGCCACGTTTTGTTTCGATCAGAACCATACTTCCGTCTACACAGCCGCTCAGTCCTGTCGAACCTGAGATCATATTGAACGGGTCGCTGTCTTTGCATTTTCTTGTGTGATGAACCACTATGACAGTTATCTCAAGCTTGTCTGCAAGAGCTTTCAGAACGGATAGGTCTTTGTAGTCTGAACCATAGCTTGAATCTGTTGAACCACGAACCATTTGCAGAGTGTCAATGAACACAATTTTTAGACCGCAATGTTCAATTTTAAAACTTTCGATTTGTTCTTCAAGTCCGTTGCCGATAGATTCAGACATAACAGAGAAGTACAAATTTTCAGTTGGCACATCAGTTATTTCATACAAGCGATTTTGAATACGAACGTAGCTATCCTCTAAACACAAATACAATGCCGTGCCCTGCAATGTTTTCTGACCTAAAACACTTTCTCCTTTCGCTATTGACAGGCACATATCCAGTGCCAGCCAAGACTTTCCGACCTTTGGTGCTCCTGCTAAGATATACAGACCTTGTGCAAGCAAGCCGTCTATAACGAACTCTATTGGCTTGTACACCGTAGTCATTATTTCTTCGCAGGATCTTGTGCTAAGTTTTTTCAAATTATCATTCCTCCTATTCTGTTTTCAAGTTTCTGTTATTGTCACTGAACATAGCGAAATTTATATTCAAAACAAAAAGCTCGCAAAGACTCTTAAAATCTTTACGAGCTTATATTATTCTCCATTCTTATGGTATCGCATTTTAATACGTTTGTCAATAGTCATGGTCCATTTTCATTGTTTTGCACAGGAGATTTGATTTTGACACGGGGGTAAGATGTGCGTTTTCGCCGTCGCACTGTGAGATACCCCCTATGTCAAAACGTTATTAATTTAACAGAAACGAATTTTTAGAGAACTTTTGCCTTAATAATATTCTTAATTTAATAATTTAATAATACAGTAACCATCCCGTGAACTTCACAAATGGAAAAAGTCTTTTTGTATTTCTCAAGCTTTCCTTGATAATCATTTTTGCGGTTGTCAAGAAGTATTATTTCAGCTTTTGAAACATCAGCATTATCCAAAAGATATACATTATCAAATTTGTAAAGCGACGGTATTATATATGTGTCTGCATATATGCAGACGGTTTTGTCTATGGTGTCGATAAATTCGTTAGTCTGCGTTATAAGTGCGGTGTTTTCATATCGTTCGGTGTATAACTGTATTTTATCACTAACTGTAACCGAGAAAAGTATGACCGCTGACATTGCGGATATAAGTAATACCTTTCGTTTCTGCTTTAATGTTGATACCTCTTTAACAAAAGCACAGAAAAGCATTGCTCCGCTTCCGAAAACGTATTGGTAATCTACATTATATTGATATGTGTAGTCTGTGCTGAGGTTAACGATTATCAGCGGAACGAGCAAAAACAGATCTGACGCTTTGTTTATTTTAAAGCAAACAAAAATAAAAGGCACTGTCATCAACAGCAGGAAAAGCAGTTTATCTACTGTTATCAGATTTGACACAAAATATGCCGGGTTCTTTATGACGTTTAAGATCACCGCAATAAGTCCGCTGTCGTTTTCGGCCAAGTAAATGTCATATCGGTTTACTTTTACACCCTCGCCAAAAATGTTTATGTATAAATTTGTGCCAATAAAGCCAAGTATGCCGATTATAGTGATAAGTAAACCGCTGGTCTTTTTCTTTTTGGAAAACAAGGAATACAGACCTAGGCAAATGATGTATACCCCTGCGTCCTCTTTGACTGAGAGTATAAGCAGACACGCTGCAACTTCACCAATGTGATTTTTCTTGCACATAAAATAATACAGCCACAATATAAATGCAGGTAAAAACATATTCTCGTGGATATCAAAAAACTGAGAACTGCAAAATGCAGGGTAGAAAAGATATATTATGCTGCACAAAACGGTGTCAGTTCTGCCGAGCTTGTAAAGCCTGCATATTTTTATCAGCGGCAATACTCCGCTTGCAATGATAAGCACTTGCAATATGACTAAAACAACCGAGTTTCTAAATATCATATATATTGGCAGTAGCAAATACCAGCAGGGTGAGAAATGCACATTGAAATGTGACATAAGCACATTTCGTTCGACCGTGGTGTATTGCTTGTCCGTTTTACTCATATATTCAAACATTTGCAGAAAAATTCCCATATCAAAGCACGATGATTCATAGCTTTTTAGTCTGCATACGGTGCCGATCATCAATATTGTTACTGATATCACCGTGAACAACAGAACTGAAATTATCTCCGTTTTTCGGCATTTTAATATTTCAGTTTCCTTTATATCAGCAAACCTAAATATTATTATAGCCAAAACAGCAATGCAGGCAAAGCCGAAATATGCTGTGGTATTGGTCATTTTCCATATTGATATCAACGAATAAGCAAATATCAATCATGTCAAAAGCAAATTTAAATTAACTCTTTTGAAAACAGTTATAAGGCAAAGTGTTGCTGAAAATGCGATGGTGGGAATGACTAATTGCAGCAGCGAAATGTTCGATACATAATACTTTGAGATAGGATCGGCGTCGCTGATAAGCATGGTATACAAACAGCCAAGAATATATCCGCATAAAATATACGAGAGGAGGTTTTGTTTGTTACTGAACATTGACGTCAAACTCCGAAAGGGTTATTTTATATGCAGAGTAATTTTTTAAATAAAAAGTGTGGTCGCCGTCTTTATTAGCGGTAAAATTTATCTCGTTGCCTGCAGTCTTGTCACAGAAAATTCTGTGTTCTGTTCCGTCCTGATAGTAGCCTAGTTCAATATACTCTCCGTCTTTGTCTGAATAATCAGAGGACAGGTCAAGTTCGATCTTTATAGTTATTTTTTGACCTTCATTCACGAAAACAGGCTCTTTTGTTACCATTTCACCATTGTTAAAGGTGTGGGTCGAACTTAGCTCGTCATCGATATTAATGTCAACAAAAGAGCAGAGGATAAGCGTGCTCAAAGTTATAGCAACAAGTATTATAATATTTGCATATGACTTCTTTTTCTTGGCAGTTATCTCGTTTATCCTAGTTTTCACCTTTTCTTTTTGTGAATACAAACACGCTGAAAATGCTGTATCTTGTTTACCATTTTCACATCTGTTTATCAGCATACCGCAGTAGTTATATTTCTCGGTATCATTCATCTCCTTGACAACTTTTTCGTCGCAAGCTATCTCAGACAGCAAATTCATACTGCGTGAAAGCTTGTATGCAAGCGGATCAAACCAATTGATTATACAAACGACCTGCATTACTATCCTTATGAATATATCGTGATTAAGATAGTGAAATTTTTCGTGCATACATACCACATCATAATTATCAGCTGCGATATTGTCAGGAAGAATTATTACAGGGGCGAACACGCCCATAAGCATAGGGCTTGAAATGCCTGGGCACTTTTTTACTTTCAGGCTTTTATTGCCGCATTTGTATACACCATTTTTTGTTGCCCAGCGGTCAACAAAGCGCTTTAAGGCAAGGTACTTGTAAATGCAAACAAAGCTGTTGAAAGCTACACCAATACACCAGACCGCAACAAGAAAAGGCATTATCTTCTTGACAGCTGGAATATGCTGCGTTTCTGTAAAAATGTATTTTTGTACGTAAATATTCTGAACTACGTCAGCGGTGACAGCCTGGTGAGGAATAAGAGTGGTCAGGTCTAAGGGGAATATTATCAGCAATGACAACGCTGAACATACCTTGTAGAATGATAATTTTTGACGCTTTTTGCCTACAGCTAAAAATATTTTACAGCAAAGATACAGGCACACTATCAGTACATTGCTCCGTATAAAATATGTAAATAAATTATTTATCATTATTTCTGTCCTTTACTTCTTCAAGAAAACGTATCAGCTCATCGATATCCTGACTGCTTAGCTTATCAGTTTCGTATAGATTTGTAACAAGGCTTGAAAGTGAGTTGTTATGGACCGAGCCAAAGAAATTTTCTGTTTCAAATTTAAGATAATCCGATTGGGATACCAGCGAATAATACTGACGCTCCTTACCTGTTTTCTCCGTTCTTAAAAATCCTTTTTCAATAAGGCGTTTAAGAAATGATGTGAGAGTTGGTAATTTCCAATTATGGTCGCTCATTTTTTCTGCTATCTGAGAACTTGTGACAGGTTCGCTCATACTCCAAATAGTTTTCATTATCTCAAATTCCGCATCTGGAAGTTTTTTTATTTGGTTTATCATTACACACCTCCGTATTAGACGTTTGTCTATAACGATATTATACACTTGTCTAAAATGCAAGTCAAGTTATGATGTGATGATTTTACAATTATTTAATATTTTCGACAATGCAATGATTCCTGTACTCTATCTTTAATATAAAAAATAATAAAGAGTGATAGCACTTAAGAATAACATAATTTCATTTTCATGACATCTATCTAGATATATTTACCATTGACTTTTTAGAAAAAATCGCATATAATAGTATTAACAGAACCCGACACGCCTCTTAGCAATGCGTACCACGTCGGGTCGTTTAATTATTAGGGGACTTTTTTATGCAGCTTAAAGAACAGCAACCATCAATGAATGTTGATCAACAAATCGAGAACTTGAAAATGCTTGGGTTGAGAATTGTCAATGAAGAATATGCACGTCGAATTCTTAATGATATTTCATATTTCCGCTTGATAAAAGCATATGATCTTGGACTAAAAGGTAAAAATAAAAATTTTGATGGTTCTATATCCTTTGAACAAATCGTTGAGTTATACCTGTTTAACGCCAACTTCAGGCAACTCTTATTTACTTGGATAGAGCAAATCGAAGTTAATCTCAGGTGTAGGGTAGCTAATCATTTCTCACATATTTATGGTGTACTAGGATATGAAGATCCGGATAATTTTAATGATCCTGGCTATCACTATGATTTTCTTTGTGAGATAAAAAAGGAAATATCCAGAAATAGCAAAGCCCCTTTTGTTAAGAATTTCAAAAATAATTATACTGACGGCAAAATTCCGTTTTACGCTTTGGTGGAGCTGTTCAGTTTCGGTACGCTCTCAAAGTTTTATAAAAATATGAAACCTCAGGACAAAAAAGCCGTTGCAACGTTGTATGGCGTGGGATATACTTATCTTGAAAGCTGGGTCGAACACATTGCTTTTGTGCGGAATATTTGTGCACACTATGGACGTTTGTATAATGTTAATCTTGCTAAAACGCCAAAGCTATATAAGCAATATACAGAAAAGGGGATAAGCAGTATCCGTGTATTTGCAACTCTTCTTTGCATAAAACATCTAATAACTAATGATCAACATTGGACAGCGTTTGTGGACAAACTAGATAAACTTTTTCACAAGTACCCTCACGTTGATAAAAAACTTATGGGATTTCCAGATGATTGGGTTAACATATTGAAAGAATAAACATTGAAACATCGCATTTGTTTTTACAAATGCGATGTTTTGATAAGAAAATATATCGTTGTGCTGCTCCTATACTGACAGTCTAACGGCATATGTAATCTCGATGCAATGACCTGTGTTTCTTACGCTGTTTCGGGTAAATATCCATTGTTGTTCAGGACTAATTATTTTGACCATCTGACCGCCTACAGAGCCGACCTCACGAGCTGTAAGATCGCCGTTGTAGCCCTGCTTGAGGTTTACGCCAACTTCGTTAGCTGCTTCCATCTTGAACTTGTTGAGTGTTTCTCTGCCTTCCTGAGTTGTGATACCTTTCATTTTCGTATCTCCTTTTCATTTGTTTTTCGGGCTTGCAATAATATTATATGTCTGCATGATTTGATTATAAGAGGTAATTTATAGAACGAAATGGGGCGGTTTTTGGAATGAAAAAAATTAAAAGCTAAAATTAGTATGATTTTAAACGGAGCAAAATTCAAAAAAAATCATTTACATATAAATTATACTTCTTTTGGAAATTGTGTGATTTTGTATAGTCACTGTTTTCAATTGTCAAAATACCACTGGACACAGTGATTACATGCCCTGCACTGCTGCTGCCGTATTTCAGCACATAACCGTTGAGATCAAGGGTGACGGTGCGGTTGACCACTAATGTGGTGTAAATGGTAATGTCTGACGTCAGTTTGACTGTTCCGTATGAAGCTTATCTGATTGCTGAAACCAGTTCCGCCGCTGTGGAAACTTCCGCCGTCCCACTCGCTGCCATATTATCCTCGGCAAATACACTTGTCGACACAAGGCAAAGAACCATACAAAGGGTGAGCAGGATGCTGAGTATTCGTTTTTTCATTTCTTGCTACCTCCGTTTTGTATATGTCGGCTCAATCAAGAGCAATGATTGTAATATTATAGACAGCACCGTTCAGCTGTGTGCCGGGGGTCAACTGGATAAATTCATATTGCAGCACAATATCACTGCCGGCATTGTAGATGCGGTTGAATGCAAACGGCATCCACACTCGTGAATTATCTGCATCGTTCATATACCTTTCGATCAATGTATCATTAAGAATGCCTTGTCTGCCTTTCAATACTACCGAGTACCATCCACCCATGTCGTGAGAAATGCAGACCGAACCGCTGAATGAAATACTGTATGTATGTCCGGCTTTCAGCGTTACGGTTCTATTGGCTCGATCCCATACAAAAAGTCCTCCGGAATTGCAATCTTCAAACAACTGAAGCGGCTGATTGAATGAAGCGCCGGTGCCGCCGTTTGAGGCGTGAAAATACCCCGAACAGCTGCCGTTCTGACCGGCATCGCCCTTGTCGCCTTTATCTCCTTTTTCGCCTTTATCTCCCTTGTCGCCTTTGTCTCCCTTGTCGCCTTTGTCTCCCTTTTCGCCGTCTGTGCCGTCAACACCGTCTGTGCCGTCAATGCCTGCGGCTTTTACGCTGGTGTCGGTTTCTCCAATCCACCAGTTGCCGTTTTCACCAATGAAGGGGGTGTTGCCGTCCGCGCCATCGGAGCCGTTTTGTCCGTTTGTTCCGTCCTTGCCGTCGGCTCCGTCTTTTCCGTTTATACCATCCTTGCCGTCAAGACCTTTCAAAACCGAAAGATCGTACAGGTTCAGCCATATTTCATCGCCGACATAGCGCCACTGCAGGGTGTTTTCACTTACACGGAACTCCGGTGTCTTTCCGTTTGCTCCGTCTGCACCTTTCTGCCCGGTGGGGCCTGTGATGTCGGCTATCGCCACAAGGTCCTGCCACTCATCGCCCTCGTAACGCCACTGTATGTGGGTTTCAGCTCGCTGCACCTCTATGCTTTTGGCGTTAATGCCGTCAGAGCCGTCTTTACCATTTTTACCGTCTGCTCCGTTTTCTCCGGCAGTGCCCCGCAGCTCGGTAAGCGCCACAAGGTTGTGCCAGTCGGCTTCGTCGCTGTATTTCCACTGAATCGCCGTGCCGTTGTTTCGCACCTCCGGCAGTGCGTCGCCTGTTTTTGCCGCCTTGCTCCATCCTATTGCAAGCACGCTGCAAAGCACCAAAAGAGCGGTGCAAAGCGCCAAAAGTGTACCTGTGAGTAGTTTTTTTCTTGTTTTCATCTTTTTTCCTCCGTTCGGAATTGTTTATCACGGCGGAGCTTTGCACCGCTGCCTACGCCGTAAATGAGCGGCGGTCGATAGGCTTATGCTTGGTTTGCTTTGTACTTATCCACAAACAGGGCGACCCCCTGTTTTAAGACCTCCATCTGGGTTTTCAGATAATATTCATCCTCAAACATCGCATAATGAACGCAGGCGCGGACGAATATAAAGATCAGCGGCGTGATGACCGTATAGGGAATGCCGATCTTCGGCTCCAGCCGCTTGGCGTACTCGGTATAGCGTTCGTTCACGCCCTCAAAGAATTTCTTGCCGTACTCGATATACTTCGGGTGCGTATATATCTGATACATCAGGCGATATTTTTTTCCGTGCTTTTTTGCTGTCCAATACGGGACCTCCTTCACAAAACGGACAACATCCTCGGGGTCGGTGGGTGCCATCTCCATAAAGTCGTCCTCAACCTTTTCCATACAGTATGCCGTTGACTCAATGATCAGTTCATCAAGGTTTTTAAAATACGAATACAAATTTGCTTTCGTGCATCCGCACGCATCGGCTAGTGCTTTAATTCCTGTGCCTGTGAGCCCGTTTTCCGCATAGCACTCGAAGCACTTTTCCATTAGTTCACGTTTCCGCTCATTGTGCTGTTGCTCAGTTGTTTTCATGTTGCTTCGCTCCTTTTATGCGTACCGACCGTTCGTTTATGATTAGTATAACACAGATTTGTAACAAAGTCAAGAATTATTCAAAAAATGAAGAAAATAAAGTTTCAACATGATCTTATAAAAAAGTCCTTACAGCAGAAAGAAAATAGCGGCTTACCTCAACGATCAAAACCGTACTAATAAATATGTCCATAAGACTTATGGAAAGATGGGATAGGCTTATTGACTTTCCATGTTCTCATATGATATAATAAATTCATATTAACACAACATTTCTGTTCAGGGGGTATATCAAATGAAAAAGCAAAATGCAGGGCTTATCGCTCTGAGTATCGTTTTTATTCTTATGGGTGGTTTCTCTACTATCTATAATCTCAGCAAGTATGTTTCAAACAGGGTTTTCATGTCAAGTGCTGAGAAAACCACAGGCTATGTGAAGTGGATAGACCATGAGTTGAAAACTTGGGGACATAACAAAAAGGCAAGCAACAAAGCTGAAACATATTACATAACTGTCGCTTTTGATGTTGGCGGCAAGGAGTACACAAGAGAGATCTTCACAGGCACATATTATGTGAGTCAGAACGAAAAAGTGAACGTGTATTACAACACTGATAAAAATGGTGAGCCTGATAAGGTCGTGACCGATATTGATAATGATAAAAGACCGTATCTTACTTGGCCGCTGATACTTTTGCTTGGCATTGTGCTACTTGTGCTTACTAAGAAAAATATTATCTCAGTGGGGAGAAAGAGATAAAAAAGTAATCATTAAAATAGTAACCAAAAGAAACTTTGTGCAACTAAATAACAGAAAAGCAGAAAGGAGATCTTTATGAAGGTGATCTATAAATGTGCCGCCATTTTGACGGCGGCGATATTGTCAGTGCAGTTTCCTTGCGCAGCTTTTGCGGATATGGAGCATGGCGGAGATAATGACAGCCCGAAATTCAAGATGGGCAGGATAATTTTTACTGATAATGGTTATGGCTACGAAAAGGAAGGTCTGGAAAAATCGGAGATCGCTGATGAAGATTTGGTCGATACGGACGACGGGGTTTCAGCTTACGCACAAAAGGCAACGGCTTCGCTGCCTGCGAAATATGACCCCAGATCTAAGAATACGCTGACGACTATCAAAAATCAGTTCCAGACAGGCACTTGCTGGGCGTTTGCGGCACTTTCCTGCACAGAGAGCAATCTTATCCAAAAGGGGCTTGAAAATCAAAACGTGCAGTTTTCTGTGCCGAGCCTTGTCCTCTCTACATATGCTAACGGCGGATTTGACGAGTCAATATGGGATTGCGGCGGAACGTGGATGGATTCGTCCCTTGCTATGGCGGCTCATAGGGGACTTTGCTATGATGAATATGAGCCTTTCGTGTCCGACGGAACGGAAGCCACTATCGTATCTGAGGAGAAAAAGGGCGTTTGCGAATATCAGCTTAATTACGCTTCCACTATCACAGGCGGACGAAACGCCATTAAAAACAAGATAAAAGAGCTTGGCGGAGTAATGGTGAGCTATTATGCAGACGACCTGTATATGACCTTTGATAACAAAAGCTATTACGATCCGGAAACTACAAAATATAGTGGAATAAATCATGCCGTAAGCGTAGTGGGCTGGGACGATAATTATAGCAAGTCAAATTTCCTTGCAGGCTATCAGCCAAAGAAAAACGGGGCATGGCTTGTGAAAGGCTCTTGGGGAGTATCCAGTGGCACGGACGGTTATTACTGGATATCCTATGAAGAGGCAGAAATGACCGATTGGGTGGCGTTCGACCTCACTGAAAGCTGTGATAATAATTACCATTATCCTGCTAATAAGGATAATTCTATATTTTATGTTAGCAATGAAAACAAAATGAGCGGTGCTGATGTTTTTACAGCAAAAAAAGACGAGCTTCTTGACAAAGTGGGCTTTATGTATCTTGGCTACACTGGAAAGTCTGACTACACCGTGCAGGTCTACACTTCTGTTTCAGACAGCACTCCTGTTGGGATACTTGAATGTGAGGTCAGCGGAAAGGTGCAGAGCGACGGCTTTTATACCGTGGATATCCCTGATGTTGAGCTTGACGAGGGCGAAAGATATTCTGTCGTGATGACATTCAGCGGTGATGACGGCTCAGGCTATGTGACCGTTTATGGCTATTCAGACGGGGTCATGAAGCCTGGTCAGGCGTATATTTCCAATGACGGCGACAGTTGGACGGACGTTACCGACAAGGACGCTTATACTGGTCAGCCTATAATATTTGCCTATACCGATGATATAGATAAGTCTGATAAAAGCGAGCTTGAAACACTTGTGGCAAAGTATGAAAAGCAGAGCGGTTATGAGCGTGAGGTCAACAACGGCAAGAAAGTTATTGCAGACGAAAACGCATCAAAGAACGATATTACCAATGCCAAGCTTCTTATAAAGGCAAAGGCGAAAGAGATAAAGGAACAAAGCCTTGTTATAAAGACAGCGACGGATTGGAAAAACTTCGCAAAGCGTGTATCAGGCGGTGAAAGCTTTGCAGGAAAGCGTGTTGTGCTTGAAAAAGACATCGACTTCGGTGGTGCAAAGATATCGGCAGTAGGAACGGCTTCAAAGCCTTTTTGCGGATATTTTGACGGCAACGGACACGTTCTGAAAAACGCTGTTATCCAAAATAATTCTTATGCAGGTCTGTTCGGCTATGCTGAGGACAGAGCGCAGATAAGAGATCTCAGTGCTGAGAAAATAACTGTCAGCGGTAAGTACGCAGGCGGGATCGTAGGTGAATTTGATGCGGTATCTATCCAGCGCTGTACGTTCAGCGGAACTGTCAAGGGTACAAGCTCAGCAGGCGGAATCGTGGGCAAAGCAGGTGGTCTGACCCTGACAGAGTGTGCTTCAGACCTTGCAAAGTCAAGCAGTTCAAATGCTAAAGCTATGGTGGGCAGTATCGATAATGACGCTTTTTATTATGGACAGCAATATGCCGGTTGCTGGTATAATGGCAACTTTTCTGACAGCAAGGTAAAGAAAACGGCTTTGTCTAACGTTACAAGCTCTGCAGCTTATTCGCTGAATACCATTGGCGGAAAGCAGACAGACAGCGGCAGGTGGACAATGGCAGACGGCAAAGCAAGGCTAACTCGTCCTGGGGAGCAGGCTTCGCACAAGATAACATTTGAAGCCCCCGACGGCAAGCATTATGCCTGCACTGATAAGGACGGCAAGGTGAAATATCCTGCTGTCAAAGTGCAAAGCGGTTATGCTCTTAAATGGTACAAGAACGGCATTGCTGTCGATGCGAACACAGTTTATACTGCTGACAGCACAGTAAAGGCAAAGCTTGTTGAAGCAAAATTTGTCACTATCGACTATGTTTTAAATGGCGGCACGAACAGCACAGGCAATCCAGAATACCTCAGCAAAGGCGAAAGCGTGACGCTTTCCGAACCGACAAAAGAGGGTGCAGACTTTGCAGGCTGGTATGATAACGCTGCACTTTCTGGTGAAAGAATAGAAAGCATATCATATTCAGGCGGTGCAAAGACCCTTTATGCCGCATGGAAGCCTTATACATATAACGTTACGTTTGTGGATAAGGACGGCAAGGTGATAAGTCAGCAGACAGTGGAATATGGTAAGTCTGCAAAAGCTCCGAAAGCCCCTGCTATAAAGGGTCTGCGTTTTACAGGCTGGGACAAGGACTATAAAAACGTCACGGAGGATATGACTGTCACAGCGGAGTATTCTGACAGCAAGCTTATTGCAGACTGCGAGATATCAGGCTTCAAGAACAGCTTCACATACACAGGAAAGAATATTGAACAGCCTGACGTAACGCTCACCTATGAGGGCAAAGCGCTTAAAGAGGGCGTGGATTACACTGTTTATTATAAGACCAATCTTAACGCAGGATCTGCAAAAATGACATTTGTTGGAAAAGGCGAATACAGAGGCTCTGTTGCAAAAAGCTTTACTATCCAGCCAAAGGACGCTTCCAAGGTCAAGCTTTATTACGCTACACCACTGTCGTTCACCGGCAAGGAGATAACACCTGATGTGCTTATAAAGGACGGCAATAAGACCCTTGAACGTTATGTTGATTATATGGTGATGTATTTCTCAAACGTGAATGTTGGCACGGGCAAGATAACAGTTGAATTTTACGGAAACTATAAGGGCAAGCAGACCGTTTCTTTTGTTATAAATCCTGCAAAACAGCAGATACAGGTGCTTGAAACAAGATACAAGGGCTTTTTTGTGGATTTTGTGCAGAAAGGATCTGCAACAGGCTATGAGGTCCAGTATGGCACAAGATCTGATTTTTCAAATGCTTCCACATACAGATTCACCACCAACAAGACGGATAAGATGACGGTACTTGGATTAGGGGCTTCAAAGACATATTATGTAAGAGTTCGCTCTTATACTGTCAAGGGCGGAAAGACCTATTACGGCAATTGGTCAGACGCTAAAAGCATTGTGACGGCAAAGACTAATTTTGCAAACGCAAAGGTCAGCGGTATTTCTTCAAAAAGCTTTACCGGCAAGGCGATAACGCAGAAGATCACAGTAAAATACGGCTCAAAGACACTTAAAAACGGCACAGACTACACTGTGAAATATTCTGCAAACACCAAGGTCGGCACCGCAAAGGTGACTATCACAGGCAAGGGCATTTACGGCGGAGTTATCACCAAAAGCTTTGCTATCTATCCTGCAAAGCAGGTGATACAGAAGCTTTACGGCACATATGCAGGCTTCTTTATAGATTATGCACAGAAAGGGTCTGCCACGGGATATGAAATATCATACTCACAGCGTTCCGACTTTAAGGGAGCAAAAAGCGTAAAGGTAACAAACAACCGCACCGATAAAAAGACAGTTTCTGGACTTGCAAGATATCAAAAATATTACGTACGTGTAAGAAGCTACACTGTCAAAGGCGGAAAGACTTATAACGGAGCGTGGTCCGATAGAAAATGGGTCTATACTCAATGATCCGACAGACGATAAAAATGCCCCTGATCATTTTCTGGTCAGGGGTATTTTTTATGCTCAGAAAAGTTCTGCTTTGTACTTGATAGAATCCTCCTCAGTTATCTCACGGATAACTCTGCATGGATTTCCTGCCGCAAGAGAATTTGGCGGTATGTCACGGGTGACAACGCTTCCTGCACCGATAACACAGCCCTCGCCTATGGTAACTCCGCCTGTGATGACAACATTGCTCGCTATCCAGCAGTTGGAGTGTATGGTGATAGGCTTGCCGTATTCATCATCATAAAAAGTGCCGTCAGACTTTTTCTTCATGTTACGCTCCTGCCATCTGAATGGGTGAACAGGTGTGGCAATGGTGCAGTTGGGACCGAAAAACACGTTGTCGCCAATGGTCACAGGGCAGGTGTCAAGCACTGTCAGATTGAAGTTTGCATAGCAGCCTGAGCCGAACTTTGTGAAAACGCCATAGTCAAAATACACAGGACCTTGGAGAAAAAATCCCTCGCCATGGTCGGGCAGAAGCTCGTCAATGATAGCGTTTCTTCTCTCATCATCTTCATACAAACTGCTGTACTGCTGTGAAAGCTTGTGAGCCTTTGTCCTCAATTCTGCAAGCTCCTTGTCGGAGGAGTCATATATCTTGCCCGCAAGCATTTTTTCTTTTTCAGTCATTATAAAACGCCCTTTCTGCGTGTAGTGTCATTTGATTTTGTTGAGAGTATAGCACAAGTTTCAGGCTGTGTCAATAGTTTTTTGGGGGTCGAGTGATAGAATAAAAAATGGTATACAAAAGTGGAGAATGCTTATGGGCAAAGCACTCTCCACTTGATGAGTATACTATTTAAAAAGCTTGGCAGGATAGAAAAAGTTATAGGTAAAATCCCTGCATATAATTTGTGTAAATAAATGTGTCCTCGTCATCAGCGGTATTGTCACCAGCGGGCTTTTTTCTGCCACTAACACAAGAAGCCAAAATTATCAGACCGCCTAGAACAATTGCAACGCTCACTCCAAGGGCTACCAAAACCGCACAGAAAATTTTTACTATCATAAACACCGCTCCAATCATATTTCTCATACTTCGCCATAATTACTATTATGATTATATGCTGGTTTTGCCTGATAATCAATAAAAGCCGTGTAAAATGCAGATAAAAATCAAGTCAGCTTTTGTCTGGAACAAAAATCTTGTGGTAAAAATATTATTCAAAACGTTTCATGATTTAACAATTTTAAATGAAGAAAATTATAGCTTTCAGCTTAGTATAAAATTGCACAAACTGAGCTTTTTGTAAATGGTTAGCATTGTATATTACACTGAAAATGTACGATTTTTGAAAAAATATACATAAGTATGGGGTAAATACTTGACTAGATTAAAATTTTGTGATAAAATTATTAACGTGAATAAGTGTAATTATGGTTACTTATATGAAGTAAATATGGAAGAGGGAAAAATAATGGAAAAAATAGAACCCTTTAAACAAAAAGTATGGCTTGCGTCACCTACAATGCATGGTGAGGAGCTTGAATATGTTACTGAGGCTTATAATACCAACTGGATGTCTACAATCGGTAAGAATATAAATGAGGTCGAGAAGATAGCGGCGGAGAAGTCTGAAGTCAAGTATGCTGTTGGCCTTTCATGCTGCACGGCTGCGCTTCACTTGTGCTGTAAGCTTGCTGGCGAGAGGCTTTATGGCAAGCCTGCTATATCTCATGGCGCTCTTGAGGGCAGGAGAGTTTTTTGCAGCGACATGACCTTTGACGCTACTCTCAACCCAGTTGTTTACGAGGGCGGTATTCCTGTTTTTATCGACACTGACAGAGATACTTGGAACATGGATCCTGTGGCGCTTGAAAAGGCTTTTGAGATGTATCCTGAAGTCAAGCTGGTAGTAAGCGCTGAGTTATACGGTTTTCCTGGAAGAATGGACGAGATAAAGAAGATATGCGAGAAGCATGGTGCGCTTTTGATCGAGGACGCTGCTGAAGCTATGGGTGCTACCATTGACGGCAGACAGTGCGGAAGCTTTGGTGATTACAGCGCTGTAAGCTACAATGGCAATAAGATAATAACAGGTTCTAGTGGCGGATGCTTGCTGACGAACAGCCTTGAAGATGCAAATAAGGCTCGTAAGTGGTCAACGCAGGCTCGTGAGAATGCGGCATGGTATCAGCATGAAGAGGTCGGGTACAACTATCGTATGTCGAATGTTATTGCAGGAGTCGTTCGTGGTCAGTATCCGCATCTTGAGGAGCATATTGCGCAGAAAAAAGCAATATACGAGAGATACAAAGAGGGTCTTAAAGGACTTCCTGTTAAAATGAATCCTATCGTTGAGGGAACAGAGCCAAATTATTGGCTGTCTGCACTTATCATAGATAAAGACGCAATGTGCAAGCAGGTCAGAAATGACAGCGAGGCTTTGTACATCAAAGAAGCCGGCAAGACTTGTCCTACTGAAATTTTGGAAGCGATAGCAAGCATAAATGCAGAGGGAAGACCAATATGGAAGCCAATGCACATGCAGCCTATGTACAGAATGCACGAGTGCGTTGGTCGCAACGGCAGTATCAGATGCCGCACAAATGCTTATATTGCAGGCGGTGCAGAAGATGTAGGCGCTGATATCTTTGACAGAGGCGCTTGCCTGCCTAGTGATAATAAGATGACTGAGGAACAGCAGGAGAGAATTATTTGGGCTATCAGGAGTTGTTTTGAGTAAGGAGAGGCAGTTTGAAAAAGAGTAAGAAATTTGCTTTGCTTACGGGCGCTGTTGTAGGTGCTACTGCAATTGCGGCTCATGTTATGAAGAAAAAAGCTGAGAAAACTACATATGAAGCAGATTTGATAGAGCCTATTGAAAAAAGAAAAATGGGCTTCTATGAGAAGTATGGCAAGAGAATACTCGATATAGCCTGCGCTACGGCTGCTATAGTTGTTTTTTCTCCGCTATATTTGGGCGTTGCAGCTCTTGTTAAACTGAAATTGGGAAGTCCGGTTCTATTTACTCAGGATCGTCCTGGTCTGATTGGCAAAGACGGCAAGGAAACGGTATTTAAAATGTACAAGTTTCGTACTATGACTGATGAACGTGATGAGAATGGTGAGCTTCTTCCAGATGATGTGAGACTCACGAAGTTTGGCAAGTGGCTGAGAAATACAAGTCTTGACGAACTTCCGGAGGCATTTAATATTTTGAATGGTACAATGTCTGTAATTGGTCCACGTCCACAATTAGTCAGAGATATGACCTTTATGACGAAAGAGCAAAGGGCTAGACATACTGCAAAACCAGGTTTGTCAGGCTTGGCTCAGGTAAATGGTCGTAACGGCATTTCATGGGAAGAAAAGCTTGAATGGGATAGAAAATATATTCAGAATGTAAGCTTTGCAGGTGATGTCAAGATCATAGTCGATACTGTTAAGAAAGCTTTTATAAAGCAAGAGGGTATCACTCAGGACGATATGGCTACTGCTGAGGATTTTGGAGATTATTTGCTGAGGATGGGGAAGGTAGGTAAAGAAGAATACGAAGAAAAACAAAAATGTTCGAAAATGGTTTTAAATGAAAAGGAAAATGTAATTAGTGAGAAGTTAACAAGCTATAAATATACAGTTTCTATGTGTGTATATGGTGGTGATAATGCTCAATGGTTTGATGAAGCGGTCAATAGTGTTTTAAAGCAGACTTTACCACCTGATGAGATTGTATTAGTTGTGGACGGCCCAGTGCCAGATAATTTGAATAGGATTATAGAGAAATATGAAGAAGAGCCTATTTTTAATGTAATCCGATTAAAAAATAATCAGGGACATGGTTTTGCAAGAAAAACAGGTTTAAGTGCATGCAAAAATGAACTCGTAGCAATTATGGATGCAGATGATTTGTGCTCAACAAATCGTTTTGAAAAACAGATAGAATCATTTAAAAATCATCCTGAGGTGGATATTGTTGGCGGCATGATTACAGAATTCGTTGGAAATCAAGATGAAATAGTTGGGAAGAGAATTGTGCCTTTACATGATGCAGATGTCAAAACTTATATGAAAAAACGTTGTCCGATGAATTTGGTAACTGTTATGTTCAAAAAAACTTCTGTTGAAGAAGTTGGAGGCTTTATTGATTGGTATTGTGAAGAGGACTATTATCTTTGGATTAGGATGGCATTAGCAAATAAAAGTTTTATGAACATAGATGATGTTCTTGTTAATGTTAGAGTGGGCAAAGAAATGTATCGGCGTCGTGGAGGCATAAAATATTTTCAGAGTGAGGCTAAATTGCAGAAGTTTATGCTTGACAATAACATCATTAACAAGCCAAGATATTTGATAAATATTTCTGAGAGGTTAGTTTTACAGGTGTTAATGCCAAACAAATTAAGAGGGTTTATCTTTCAAAAATTTGCTAGAACGAAGTAAGGGATTTTGATATATGAAAAAATATAAAATTGGGTATACAACTGGAGTATATGATATGTTTCACATAGGGCACCTTAATTTGCTAAGAAGGGCGAAAGAAAGGTGTGATTATTTGATTGTTGGTGTAAGTACCGATAAATTGGTTGAATCATATAAACACAAAAGACCAATAGTTCCATTTGAAGAAAGAATTGCTATTGTTGAGGCAATAAAGTATGTTGATCAAGTAATAGCACAGGAAAATATGGACAAGTATGAGGCCTGGAAAAAGTTACAGTTTGATGCTGTTTTTCATGGTGATGATTGGAAAGGTTCTAATATGTATAATGAAATTGAAAAAAAGCTGGCATCAGTTGGTGTTGATATGGTTTTTTTGCCTCATACGGATGGAACTTCTTCAACGCTGCTTTCTGAAAAGTTAAAAAAAATATAAGAGGGATATTGTGGAAATAGTAGGAACAGATAGATGTTGCGGCTGTAGAGCGTGTGTTCAGGTCTGCCCTAAAGAAGCAGTGACTGTTATTACAGACAAATATGGTTTTGAACAAGTGCAGGTAGATGACAAAAAGTGTGTAAATTGCGGTATTTGTAAAGCAGTTTGTCCGATTATAAATCAGAATAAAAACGACGGTAAATTTTCTTGTGGCTCAGCATATTGTAAAGATGAGTCGATAAGAAAATGGGGATCCAGTGGTGGTTTGTTTGGTTTATTTTCTAGGATGATAGTTAGGCAAGGCGGAGTTGTATATGGTGCGGCTTTTGACGAGAATCTACGTTTGAGGGTGACGCGTGCTGAAACTATAAATGAACTTGAATCTTTGTATAAATCAAAGTATCTGCTTTGTAACACGTTAGGCAGTTTTGAAAAAATTCGAAGAGATTTAGATACTGGTAGATTTGTTTTATACTGTTCATCTCCGTGTCAGATTTCTGCGTTAAAAAATTATCTTCGAAAAGGGTATAATAATCTCTTATGTATTGAATTTGTATGACATGGAGTCGGAGGGCAAAAACAATTTGATGATTCTATTAAGTTTATTGAGCGTAAGAGAGAAATTAAGATATTAAATTTTGTTTTTAGGGATAAATATAAATCAGCATCTTCTCACTATTACAGGTTGGAATATCAAGACTTGTCTACAGGCAAATTTCAAACCAAGCGTGACATCTATATGACTTTTCCGTATTACTATGCTTACCAAGACAGAATAACATGCAGGAAAATATGTTATTCCTGCCCGTATGCCACTGAAAATAGGGTTGGAGATATAACGATAGGTGATTTTCATAGAGTAAATCATTATGAACCTGACATAGATAGATTTTCTTGCGTGTCTATGTTTGTTTGTAATACAAAGAATGGTGAAGATTTTTTTAAATCAATGCAACAACATCTAATTATTAAAGAATATGATTGGGATGTTATTAAAATGAATAATCGTTTTTCTGGGATAGAGACGCCGCCAGCATATAGAATAGATTATTTATCTTTAGTGGCTAATAATCAAATGGAAAAGGCTTACAAAAAATATTTAAATTATAAAATGGATTGGAGATACTATTACTACCACTTGCCTGGGTTTTTAAGGCGAATTGGAAATAAGATACTAAGGAGAGCAAAATGAGTTTAAAGTATATGCGCCAAAATCTTGAAGATAAATATGGTTTGCTTGAAATACAGGACAAAATACTTGAAATAATGGTTTATGTCGACTCTTTTTGCCAGAAAAACAGGATAGAGTATTGTCTCATGGGAGGGTCAGCTCTGGGATCTAAAAGACATGGCGGTTTTATTCCCTGGGATGATGATCTTGATATTTTTATGACACCTGATAATTATGAACGTTTCAGAGCATTGTTTAAAAAAAATGGTGATAAAGATAGATTTTATTTGCAAGAGTGGGGATTAACAGATGAAATGATCACGATAGCTAAAGTAAGAATGAATGGAACAAGCTTTATAGAAGATACTGTTTCAGATTGGGATATTCGCCATGGAATTTATATTGACATTTTTATTCTTCATAGTTGTCCTGATAATACTTTTCTTCAATTGAAACAATGTTTTTGGGCGAAATACGTCATTACTAAAGGCTTGGCTTTACGTGAAAAAAATCGACATACTGGAATAAGAGGATTGGTTATAAAAACTGCAAAATTGTTTCCAGAAAGGTTTCTTGTTAAACATGGTTTGAAACAGGTGTATAAGTATAGGCATATGAGTACTGATTATTACTGTAATTTTATGGGGAAAGCCGTTTTTAAGCAAGGCATATATAAACGCAAATGGTTTGATAATCCTGTATATGCACCATTCGAAACTGTTCAACTGAAAGTTCCAGGTAGACTACATGATTTTTTGACTGAACGTTTTGGTGACTACATGAAGCCTCCTTCATCAGATAGGATAAAATATGAACAACACGCAGAAAGTTGGGATTTTAATCATCAAAAAATCATTACTAATGAATACAATGATGAAGATAAATTAATTTGAATGGAGTAGTTTTTTTGAAAGTTTTGATTGTAAGTCATAATGTCTTTTCTAAGACAGAAAGTATGGGAAAAACATTAGAGGGATATTTTAAAGACTTTGATTCAAATGAACTAGCACAATTTTATATTCATTCACAAATACCTACTTCGAAAATTTGCAAAAATTATTACCGCATAACAGATAAAGATGCAATTAAGTCAATTCTTGGCTTTAAAGCGGGCAAAGTTTTCACTGAAAACGACATTAGAACTAGTAGAAATGATTCGAGAACTGATATTGGAGTTACAGCTTCTATATATCAGAGAGCGAGAAAAAGAACTCCATTAGTATATCTTGCAAGAAATTTATGGTGGAAATTGTCACATTGGAATAATAAAGCCTTGCAAAAATGGCTTGATGAATTTGAGCCAGATTGCGTTTTCTTTGCATCTGGTGATTATGCGTTTATGTATGATATTGCAAGGAAAATTGCTGTTTCAAGAGATATTCCTCTTTATGTGTCTTGCATGGATGATTATTATTTTTATAATAAGAACTCGGATAGTTTGCTTGGTAGATTTCAGCATAAAATTTTTATTAAAACCGTTAATAGGACGATGAGTTATGCAAAAAAAATTTTTTGTATTTGTGATAAGATGAGTGCTGATTATTCACAATTATTTAAAAAAAAGTGTATTACGATACATACTCCAACATCGATTAGTGACATAGCACCAGGAAAAGATGATGAGAAAACCAGGAAAATTTGTTATTTAGGAAATTTAGGCTATCAGAGAGACAAGCAATTGATAGAAATAGGTCGTGTTCTGAGAGAACGCAATTTTAATCCTAATCATATAGATGTATATTCTTCAGAATCAAGACAAGAAATTCTGGGTGGCATGATTGAAAATAATGGTATAGTTTTTCATGGATCGGTTGGCTCAAAAGAAGTTCAGGACCTTATGAAAAATAGTTTGGCCGTAATCCATACTGAATCTTTTGATAAAAAGATAAGACAATGTGTAAAATATTCTGTTTCGACTAAAATTGCCGATTCTTTATCTAGTGGAACATGTATTTTTGCATATGGACCAGAAGAAATTGCATCTATTTCTTATTTAAAGCAGTCTAATGCAGCTATTTGTTGTGTTAAATCAGATGATTTAGAGACAAAACTTTGCGAGTTGATTAATGATTGTGGGGTGCGCAAAAAGGTGATTGGAAATGCTTTGGGCTTGGCAAGAAAAAACCATTTACCAGAGCGTACACCAAAGATAATTCGTAAAGAAATTTTTTATCAGGAGCAGTAAAATATGAAAGTTCTGCAAGTAAATAATGTTTACAAAAAAGGCAGCACTGGAAAAATTACATTTGATATACATAAAGGACTATTAAACAAGGGTGTTGAATCAATTGTTTGTTATGGCCGAGGTAAGGTTGTTAACGAAAAAGGAATTTATAAAACATGTCCTGAGTGGTATGCAAAGTTGAATAATCTTATTACAAGATTTACAGGAGTCATGTATGGCGGTTGCTTTTTTTCTACAAATAAGCTAATTCGTGTTATAAAAAAAGAAAAACCAGATATAGTCCATATTCAATGCATCAATGGTTATTTTGTAAATATATATAGATTGATAGGTTGGCTTAAGAAATCCAAAATAAAGACTGTAATCACTCTTCATGCGGAATTTATGTATACAGCAAATTGTGGCCATTCTTTAGACTGCGAAAAATGGAAAACTGGGTGTGGGGATTGTCCTCGAGCAAAAATAGAAACGAAGTCAATTTTTTTTGATAATACATCTAAATCATGGGTTAAGATGAAAAAAGCTTTTGATGGATTTAATGATTTGATAGTTGTGTCGGTTTCTCCATGGTTAATGAATAGAGCTAGGCAGTCACCAATTTTAAAAGATAAAAACCATTTAGTTATTTTTAATGGCTTAGATACAAATATTTTTCATCCATATAATGTAGACTATCTCCGTAATAAGTTAGGGTTAAAAGGCGAAAAAATAATTTTCCATGCAACCCCTTCATTTTCTTTAGATTCAGGTAATATAAAGGGGGGATACTACGTTGCTGAGTTAGCTAAAATGTTGAAAAATGATAATGTTAAAATAGTTGTTGCGGGTCCTTACCAAACTAATATTGAATTGCCGAATGATATGATAATGCTTGGTAAAATTACAGATCAAGAGCTTTTAGCAAAGTATTATTCAATGGCTGATGTGACATTACTTACGAGCAAAAAAGAAACATTTTCAATGGTTACTGCGGAAAGTTTATGTTGTGGAACGCCAGTGGTTGGTTTTAAAGCAGGCGCTCCTGAACAGATTGCAATAAAGGAATTTAGCGAATTTGTGGAGTATGGAGATTTAAATTCCTTATATAACAAGATGCTTGTTATATTGGATACTAAAAAAAAGACATCAAGGATTCACAAATATTCTGCAAATATATATGATAAGAACATAATGATAAATTCATACATAGATTTGTATAAAAAATTCGTAGAAGGTGAATAATTGGTACCATATATACTTATAATAGGTTTTGATATTTATATTTATATAATAATGAACAAAGTCTTAGGAAAGAAAACGTTAAATAAGATAATGGCTGTTATTCTGGGATTATCCATAATTATTGTAATTGGATTAAGACATCCTTCAATGGGAACAGATTTGGGCTATGGTGGAGAGTATGGTTATTTGTCATCATATGAAAATCTATCGGAACTGGGTTGGCTTTATGTCCTTAGAAACCCATATTTAAATTATGAAATTGGATATAGAGTGTTTAATAAGATTTTGGGGATGTTAGGTTTAGACATACAATCTTTTTTAATTGTTTGTGCCGTTTTGTCTGTTGTTCCGATTTCTTGTCTTGTTTTCAATTATAGCAAATCTTCAATAACTTCATATATAATATATATGGGTTTGCCAGTTTTTCAATTACTTTATTCGGGCTTACGACAGGATATTGCAATAGGATTGTGTGTTTTTTCATTAATATTTGTAATCAACAGAAAGATTATTCCTTTTATAGCTGTTGTTTTAGTAGCGTGTACATTTCACTCGTCTGCGATAATATTTTTTATTTCGTATCCCTTGTATTATTTGAAATTTTCTAAATTTCAGAGAATGCTATCTTGTGTATTTTTAATTTTGGTTTATATTTTGAAAAGACCTTTATTTGCAGTTTTGAGCAGATTGTTTAAAGATAATGCTGCTATTGACGATAATGGTGCCATAGTACTTTTTGTTGTTTTTGTGGTGATATATATTTTTTGCACAATATATAATGATGAGTCGGAGTTGCAGAGTGGTTTTTTAAATCTGTTCTATCTTGCTTGTTTATGTCAGGCATTTGGAGATCTATATAGTATAGCCTTAAGAGTTGGATATTATTTTATGATAACACTTGTTGTTCTATTACCAAACTTGCTAAAAACTATGCCGAAATCAAAAGAAAAATTATATTCCAATATTTTTGTTCCGATTGCTTTCTTTTCTTTTGGATTGTATAGTATTTACAGTAGTTCATGGTCCATGGCGTATCCTTATCATTGGTTTTGGGAGTCAGTATAATGATTAAATATATAGCTTTTTATGATGTGAATTCAAATGAAGAAGAAAACAGAAATGTGCCTCCAGCTGCCAAGACGAAACTAGATTATATTATTTCTACATTGTGCAGTTTTGAGAAAAAAATAGAAATTATTTCTCCAGCGGTAACTACGTCTAAGAATACTTTTAAGGGGAAGAAAATTAACTTATCAGAAAAATGTGATTTAAAACTGTTTTTGACATTTGGAAAAAATAAATTAGTTTTTACAAAAGTGGGGACACTAATAACAAAGATACTGTTTATGATTTACCTTTTCATTAATGTAAAAAAAGATGATGATGTGATAGTTTATCATTCATTATACTACATGAGATTTATAAAAATACTTCGAAAATTAAAACGTTTTAATTTAATATTGGAAATTGAAGAGATATACTCTGATGTGTTAAATGATGAGGTACGCAAGAAAAAAGAACAAGCTTTTTTTAAGTGCGCGAATTCTTACATTTTTCCAACAATTTTGTTAAATAGTGAGGTTAATGTAAATAATAAACCTTATGTGATTATTCATGGTACATATCGTGTAGAGCCTGACTATAATTGTAGGTTTAATGATGGAAAGACTCATATTGTTTATGCAGGCACATTTGACCCAAGAAAAGGTGGAGCAGTAGCGGCTGTAGATGCTGCTGAATTTCTTGATGAGAATTATCATATTCATGTTATAGGATTTGGTTCTGATATTGAAATAAAGTATCTTAAAGAGGAAATTGTTCGAGTATCTAATAAGACTAAATGTGTGGTTTCATATGATGGCTTAAAACATGGTGATGAATATATACGATTTATTCAAAGCTGTGATATAGGTTTGAGCACGCAAAATCCTGATGCGGCATTTAATGCTACATCATTTCCAAGTAAGATTCTTTCGTATTTATCTAATGGATTACGAGTTGTAAGTATCAGAATTCCTGCTATAGAGGGCTCAGATGTAGGAGACAAGCTTTTTTACTATGATGAGCAAACACCTAAACAAATTGCAGATGCCATTCTATCGGTAGATATGGCTCAAGCTTATGATAGTAGGTCAGATATTGTTGATTTGTCAAATAAATTTCAAAATGAATTGATGTTGATGATGAAGGACTATTAGTCATAAGAGTATTGCTTTTTTCTTTTAAATAAAAGAAGGGGTGAATTTTCCTGAAAATATTTAAACGAATTTTATATTTATACAGAAGCAATGTAGAGTGCATAAAATACAGACATAAGTAGGAGAAGTGTTTAATGAGCAGAAAAATCGGTGTCATATTGTCTTATGCTTTAATGATTTTTGAAGTTCTATCAACTTTATTGTTGACACCATTTATTATAAGTACATTAGGACAAGCTGAGTATGGTGTATACAAGCTAGTTGTTGCTATTAATGCATACCTTCTTTTACTGGATCTTGGCGTTGGTAATGCTATTATCAGATATATAGCCAAGTATAGGGTAGAAAATGATAGAAATAAAGAACGAAATTTTTTAGCTGTTGCTATAATTTTCTATTTAATAATTGCGGTTATTGCAATTATCATAGGGTGTGTTTTGGTTGTTATTTTTCCTAAGGTGTTTTCCAAGGGCTTGTCTGATTCAGAGATTAGATTGGGGCAAATTTTGCTTGGCGTTACGATGTTTAATTCTGCTGTAACTCTTGGTACAACGGTTTACAATAATATTTTAATTGCATATGAAAAATTTGCAGTTTCGCGAATAGCATCTATAGTACAAATTATAGTTAGAATGATTCTTACCTACGTTGTATTAGTAGCTGGCTGGGGAAGTATTGGAATTGTAGCTGTTAACTTATTAATGACAGTTTTATGTCGTTTGTACTTTATTGTATATGTAAATTTGATAATAAAACTGAAACCTTTATTTAGGGGAATTGACTTTTCGTTTGTAAAAGAAATAGTAGCATATTCCTCATTGATATTGCTCCAAATGGTTGCGACACAATTAAATTCTACGGTAGATCAAATATTGATTGGCTCGCTTGTGAAAGCTTCTGCTGGAATTTTAGCGGTTTATGGTGTTGGTACACAGATTGTACAATATTTTCAATCCATTGGTTCAGCGTTTACCGGTGTATTGATGCCAGGCGTTGTAAAGGTAGTTGAGGAAAGAGCGTCATCGTCTGAGTTAACTAAAGAAATGGTTAAGGTCGGTAGAATTATTTTCATGATGCTTTCTTTAATTCTATGTGTGTTTATAGTAAATGGAAAGGAATTTATCATTTTGTGGGCTGGAAATGATAATTCTCAGGCTTATGTTGTTGCAACTATTTTAATGGCAGCGTATATCTTTATATTAACTGAATCAATTGGAACACAGATTTTGTGGGCTATGAATCAGCACAAAGAGCAGTCTGTACTAAAAATTGTTATTGTCATATTGAATATTGCTCTTACTGCATTATTGATTAGTTGGAATCCTTTGATAGGTGCTACGATTGGAACATTTATTTCTCTTATACTTGGAGATGTAGTGGTTATGAATGTTATATTTAAGAAAAAGCTTGATATAAGTCTTAAATTTTATTATTATGGTATTTTTAAAGGCATAGTACCTTGTTTGGTAATCGCATTTATAGTTGGCATTATCTTTAAAATATTTATGCCTGTTGGTTGGGTATGGCTCTGTGTAAAGATATCTATAATGATGTTAGTTTATGGAGTCTTACTTATAAAATTTGGAATGAATACATACGAAAAAAACATAGTATGTTCTGTACTAAAAAAAATTAAAGCAGTTGGAGGAAAATAACATGTCACAATTCACAAACAAAACCCTAATGATAACCGGAGGAACGGGATCATTTGGAAACGCAGTATTAAATAGATTTCTGGAAACAGATATCGGAGAGATCAGAATATTTTCGAGAGACGAAAAAAAACAGGACGATATGCGTCATGAGTATCAGGCGAAAATGCCTGAGGTAGCGGATAAGATCAAGTTCTACATAGGCGACGTGAGAAATTTGCAGTCCTGTAAGGACGCTATGCACGGCGTAGATTACATATTCCATGCGGCTGCACTCAAGCAGGTCCCGTCTTGTGAGTTTTTCCCAATGGAAGCCGTAAAAACTAATATTATCGGTACGGATAACGTCCTGACAGCCGCTATCGAGGAGGGCGTTGAAGCAGTAATATGCCTTTCAACTGATAAGGCAGCCTACCCTATCAATGCCATGGGTAAGTCAAAATCTCTTGAAGAAAGCGTCGCTATCGCTAAGAGCAGATATAGCGGTAAAACTAAAATATGTTGTACTCGTTATGGTAACGTAATGTGCTCCCGTGGATCTGTTATTCCTCTGTGGATCGATCAGATCAAAGCAGGCAACCCTATCACTGTAACAGAGCCTAATATGACTCGTTTCATTATGTCACTTGAAGAAGCTGTCGACCTTGTACTCTATGCTTTTGAGAACGGAGAAAACGGCGACCTGCTTATCATGAAAGCCCCCGCTTGCTCTATCGGTCTTCAGGCTGAAGCCGTTACTGAAATGTTTGGCGGCAAAAAAGAGGATATCAAAGTCATTGGTATACGCCACGGCGAGAAAATGTATGAAACACTTCTTACCAATGAGGAGTGCGCAAAGGCTATCGACCTTGGCGGCTTCTATCGTGTCCCTGCCGATAATAGAGGCCTGAACTATGATAAGTTCTTTAGAGACGGCGACGCAGACAGAAATACTCTCACTGAGTTCAATAGTAATAATACAAAGCTCCTTAATAAGGAAGAAATAAAGGAAAAAATGCTTAAGCTTGCATATATCCAGGAGAGATTGGCTGAGGATTGATATGTCAAAGAAGTTGGTCATCCTCGGTGCAGGCGGATATGCAAATACTGTTAAGGACGTTTCTGAACAGTTGGGCTATGATGTGATAGCTATGCTGGACGATAGATTTGCCGACCGTACGCTTGATTCTTTTGCTAAATATATTGCTGACGATACGGAATTTATTCCTGCCTTTGGAAATAACGAGTTTCGCTTGTCTTGGTGCGATAAAATAACTAGAGCAGACGGCAGACTTGCCACTGTTGTGCATCCTACAGCTTATGTAAGTCCTACCGCTTCTATCGAAAATGGCGTTGTGGTGCTTCCGAAAGCTGTTATCAATACAGATGTGACAGTGAAACGTGGCTGTATCATCAATCTGGGCGCTATCGTAGACCATGGCTGTGTGATCGAACAGGGTTGTCATATCTGCCTTGGAGCAATAGTAAAAGGCGAAAATAGGATCGCAGCGCTGAGTAAGATAGAAGCCGGAGAAGTTGTGCAGCTTAGACAGTATCCTGTGAATAAATGATTTTACCAAAGGTCGTGGCTGACCTCAGGAGGAAAGTATATGGAACATAATTTTAAATGGAAAAATGACGGCAGAACAAAGGTAATGATCGGCTGCGGCACCCGCCCTGAGATCATTCGCCTGGCGGCTGTAATAAGAAGATGCCGTGAGTATTTTGATACCTGCGTTGTGTATTACAATCAGAACTGGGACCGTAACCTCAGTACAGTTTTCTGGGAGGATTTCGAGCTGAAAAACACTTTCGGCGAGTTCGGCCCTGATATTCTTGTTCCTGTAGTAGGGGATAATCTGGGCGTTACCTGCGGAAATATTCTCGGCAGAAGCTATGAACTGCTTTCAGAATTGCAGCCTGACGCCTATCTTGTCCTTGGCGATACAAACAGCTGTCTGTCAGCTATCTCCGCTAAAAGACTTCATATCCCGCTTTTTCATATGGAAGCAGGAAACAGATGTAAGGACGAGTGCCTCCCGGAGGAAACAAACAGAAGAATAGTCGACGTTATCTCTGACGTAAATCTTTGCTATTCCGAGTTTGCAAGAAAGTATCTTGCTGATACCGGACTTCCAAAGGAAAGAACATATATGACAGGCTCGCCTATGGCGGAAGTCCTTCGTGGTAATCTGGATAAAATTCAGGCTTCTGACGTTCTTGAACGTATGGGTCTTGAAAAGGATAAGTATATTCTTCTTTCTGCACACAGAGAGGAGAATATCGACACAGAAAAGAACTTTACAAGTCTGTTTACTGCAATAAACGCACTGGCTGAAAAGTATGATATGCCAATATTGTATTCCTGCCACCCGCGTTCAAAGCATAGACTTGAAAAGAGCGGCTTTAAGCTCGACCCTAGAGTAAGAGTAAACGAGCCGCTGGGATTCAATGACTATAACTGTTTGCAGATGAATGCACTTGCTATCGTTTCAGACTCAGGAACGCTTCCTGAGGAGAGCAGCTTCTATCTTTCAATAGGTCACCCTATCGCAGCAGTTTGTATCCGTACTTCTACCGAGCGCCCTGAAGCACTTGAAGCAGGGGACTTTATCCTTGCAGGAATTACAACAAAAGAGCTGCTCAATGCTACCGATATGGCTATCGAAATGAAGCAGAAAGGCGTTCTCGGCAAGCCGTGTCCTGACTATGTGGACGAAACAGTATCAATGAAAGTCGTAAGGATCATTCAGGGATATGTTAATGTAGTCAACAAAATGGTCTGGAGAAAAGATCAGTAAGGAACGTGGAAATATGAAGATATTGATTACAGGCGCAAAGGGCATGGTTGGAACAGCCCTTGTGAATAATCTGAAAAATATCAGAGATAACAAAAATCGAACAAGACCGAATATTTCTGTTGAAGAAATATATGAGTATGATATAGATTCCACAAAGGAACAGCTTGACGAGTATTGCAAGGAAGCAGACTTTGTTTTCAATCTTGCAGGGGTAAACCGTCCTGAGAATACTGAGGACTTCATGAAAGGAAACTTTGGTTTTGCGTCACAGCTTCTTGATACTCTGAAAAAGTATGATAACAAGGCAACTATCATGCTTTCGTCCTCCATACAGGCAACGCTCATAGGGCGTTATGACGGAGAATACGGCAGAAGCAAGCTCGCAGGTGAAGAGCTTTTCCAGAAATATGCCGCAGAAACAGGAGCAAAGGTCGCAATATATAGGTTTCCTAACCTTATGGGTCATTCAAGACCAAAGTACAATTCTTTTGTATCAACACTTTGCTACTGCGTGGCTAATGACGAGCCGTATTCCATAAATGACAGAGCAAGTGAACTGGAGCTTCTTTACATTGATGACCTTGTTGAGGGTATGTTTGATCTTCTTGAGGGCAAGGAAAAGCATTGCGAGTTTGACGGCGTAACGCCTGTCGCAAATGATAAGGGCAGATATTGTTATGTGCCTGTTACTCATAAGGTAACTTTGGGCGAGGTGGTAGATCTTCTTGAAGAATTTAAGCAGCAGCCTAAGACCCTGCTTATGCCTAAAATGCCAAAGGGCTCTTTTGCCAAGAAACTGTATAGTTTGTATCTTACTTATCTCCCTTCAGATAAATTCAAGTATGCGCTGAAAATGAATGTAGATAACAGAGGCAGTTTTACTGAGCTTGTTCATACAGAGGATTGCGGACAGGTAAGTATAAATATAAGCAAGGCGGGCATCACAAAGGGTCAGCATTGGCACAACTCAAAATGGGAGCTTTTCATAGTTGTCCACGGTCATGGTCTGATACAGGAGCGTAACATAAACACAGGAGAGAAAGTTGAGTTTGAGGTCAGTGGAGATAAGATCGAGGCTATCCACATGATACCTGGCTGGACACATAACATTATCAATCTCAGTGATACGGAGGATCTTGTTACTGTTATGACCTGCAATGAGATATTTGATCCAAGTCATCCTGATACTTTTGGGGAGCCTGTGTAATGTCAGAATATATAAGATCCCTCCGCCAGCACCTAGGCCACACCCCTCTGCTGCAGGTGGGAGCAAGCGTAATAGTAATAAACGAAGTAGGACAAATGCTCATGCAGCAGAGAACAGACTGCGGAAGCTGGGGATATGCAGGCGGCTCGGTGGAACTTGGTGAGTCTGTTGAGCAAACAGCCGAAAGAGAGCTTTTTGAGGAAACAGGTCTTAAAGCAAAAAAGCTCGAACTGCTTGGCGTCTATTCAGGTGAAAAAATGCAGTATACTTATCCAAATGGCGATAAGGTGTCAAACGTTGATATCGTCTACACCTGCCACGAGTATACAGGCGAGCTTAAAATGCAGGCTTCTGAGGTGTCGCAGCTTAAATTTATTGATATCTGCGACCTGCCGGAGGATATTTTTCCTCCAAATAGACCTGCTATAGAAGATTACATCAACAAAAATAAAACTTAAAGGAGACACTGTTATGTGCGGAATTGTTGGATTTACTGGAAATAACGAGGCAGCCCCAATACTCTTGGACGGCCTGTCAAAGCTTGAGTATAGAGGCTATGACTCTGCCGGTATCGCTGTAAGAAACGGTGACGCAGAGCCTGAGATCGTAAAGGCTAAAGGTAAGCTGAAAGTCCTAAAGGAAATGACTAACGACGGAAAAGCTGTAAAGGGCGCCTGCGGTATAGGCCATACCCGTTGGGCTACCCATGGCGAGCCGTCAACTGTAAACGCCCACCCTCATTGCAGCGACGATGAAAATGTTATCGCCGTACATAACGGTATTATCGAAAACTATCAGGAGCTTCGTGAAAAGCTTATCAAAAAAGGATATACCTTTAAGTCAGAAACTGATACCGAGGTTGCCGTAAAGCTTATCGACTATTATTACAAAAAGTACCTGGGTACTCCTGTTGACGCTCTTAATCACGCCCTCGTCCGTATCCGTGGCTCTTATGCTCTCGCTGTTATGTTCAAGGACTATCCCGGTGAGATATATGCCGCAAGAAAAGACAGCCCTATGATAATAGGAGTAACTGGCGGTGAAAGCTACCTTGCCTCTGACGTTCCTGCAATACTTAAGTATACAAGAAATGTCTACTATATAGGCAATATGGAGCTTGCAAAACTTACAAAGGGCGCAGTTGCTTTCTACAATCTCGATGGCGAAGAAATACAGAAAGAAATGAAAACTATCGAGTGGGACGCAGAAGCTGCAGAAAAAAGCGGATATGAGCATTTTATGCTCAAAGAAATACACGAACAGCCAAAGGTGATAAAGGATACTATCAATTCTGTGCTTACAGACGGGAATAT
>NZ_JBCOMH010000022.1:0-41836 GCF_040924265.1 Ruminococcus sp. RTP21198st1_G1_RTP21198_201120 | reverse complement strand
GAAATCAGAACTTACGGCGGACAGGATAAGGCTGTTGTTGTAGGTATTGATATACTTTAATCAATGAAAGGAGAAATCTTCAATGGGTGCTTCACTTCTTGCTGATGATGTCGCAATTACAAGCGGTATCAGCACAATTACATCAGTTGTAAGTCAGGTTTGGACAACAATGACAGGCAATCCGCTTGTAATGGCATTTGTCGGTGCTTCACTTCTCGGCGTTGGTATCGGTGTTGTAAGAAAGCTTACAAAGGGTAAAGCTTAATTTTTTCGTGTACAACCGCTTGGGGGCGGAGCGTCTGCTCCGTCCTCTATTTTTATCGAGAGGAGAAAACAAAATGAAAACTAAACTACGGCGGTTCACCGCTGTTTTGTCCGCTATGCTGTGTATGATATGCTGTGTATTGTCTGCTGTTCCTGCGTTTGCTGATGATACTGAATCAAAAAATACTCTTTCTAATGTAAAATGGGAAACCGTTTCTTCTGGTTTTGGTGTTCCATTTAGTTCAAATGTTATGTCATATTATAAAGAATCCCATACCGAATTACCTAAGAATTATATATTGATTTATTCTAAATATTCCAATGGAAATCAAAATATTTCTTTTTTATGCTTTCCCGATGATTCAGTGGTAGGCTATTATTTCCCCGATAATCAATTTAGGTTTATGTCAAATACGGATGCTAATTCATTTGGCTCCTATCGTTATTACATTGATTTTGATTCTAGCGGTAAGCAACTTTATCGTTCTAGTGCTGATAGATTTCGTATTGATTCTCCCGATTCATCATATCGTGACGCAGGTATTTCATATCATTTTGGTGTTGATGGCGGTGCTATTGAAACCGCCAAAGTATATATACACTGTAAACTATATGATTGGAGTGATTTAGAAAATGAAATAACGCCATCTCTCCCCGACCCCAACGCTCCTATTGTTCCCTTTTCCGTTCAGTATTCCCGAAAACTCACAACAGGTATGTCACGTTTGGGAACTTTGTCCGCTCCAGGTGCAAAAAATGACGGCGAATCTATAACAAACAACAATATTGATGTTACTGTCAAGCTTACTGACGAATACAAGCAGGCTATGCAAAAGGCTCTTGATAAGGACTCGAAAGCAACGCAATATACATATCAGTATGTATTGTTCATAACGCCGTATGACCCGAATATTTTCGGCACTAAAAAAGCTATGGACGGAGCGATTTATACTTTTCTTGATAAGTCGAAATACGTACTTACAACAGCTTACGGAAAAACAAAATCTAATACAACAACAGATTCAAAGTACGATACTGTTAGTACACCAGACAGTTCTTCCACTGATACATCTTCAAGTAACGTTGGTGAAATGACCTCTGAAAATGCTGACGGCGTTGCAAATTCGGCTTTCTGCAATGGTGTTACACCGCTTTTCGGTCTGCCTATTGCCAATGGTGCTAATATGACTAACACGCATACGATTAATCTTGAAAATATCAAAGGTGCTGACAAACTCGGTGAACAGGATATCTTGTATATCGTGGTTGTTGGTAAACGATATCTGTATGAAACAGGTGCCGAGGGTTACGCAAAGGACTTTTACGCCAATAATGCAGAGTTTAAGACCTTTTACAAAGAGCTACCCGACAACGCCGTAGCAAGCAAGATAAATGGTTTGTATGGCGGTAATGGTTACGATTTTTACACCGTTATTTCTGACGGCTTTTCATTCAAAGATTATCCCGATTATAAACCATTAGAGATAAACGGCGTTGAATACCCTACGGATAAGCCTATTTCAGATATGCTTGATGATCCTTTTCCACCTAGTAAGATTACTGACTATGACGGACTTGAAAACGGCACAGACTTTGACACAAAAGAAGATTTTGACGATTATATAAATAATAAGAAATATGATGAACAGTATGGTACATTTAATTTCAATTTAACTGATATATCTTCTATCTTTGACGGCTCGTCCGATTTCTTTAAGTTTATGACGGCTAGTATTGGCATCTTACCCCCTATATTTATAACCATACTTATTGCATTTTTTACTATCATGTTAGCAATTTGTTTAGTTAAATGGGTAGTAAAGTAAGGGGTGTTTGTATGGATTTCTTTGAACTTATGCACGTTATATACGAACATCTTTACAAGATATTCGCTTTTCGTCTCCAACTTGGCTCTTATAATTTTACAATAGGTTCTGTTATATTTGGACTTTTTGTCATTTCCTGCTCTATTGCCCTCTTACAGTACCTTTTTGGTGATTAATATGTTAGATCTCTCAGTATATTTATTTTTATGTTTCATAATAATGCTTATTCTATGGCATTACAACAAGAAAGGATATTGATATGTTAGTTATACTCAAATTTTTTGTGATAATACTTTGTGTTGTCCTTATATTCTCTGCCCTCTGCGGTGTGGTTGTGTTTATTTCTGACATCAAGCGGTTTAAGCTTGATACACAAATGAGCCTGCCTCGCCAAAAGCTTATTGAGCGGTATGTAGACCAACAGGAACTTGAAAAGGGCGGTGATAATAATGTTGTATGATGTTCAAAATTCCTGTTACCAACTTCTTAAACTTTTAGGCTGTGATTTGTCCGCAATAGACATTATAACAACTTGGAAACAGTTTGGCGTGTTATGTATTGAATTTATATTTGCCTGCATAATGCTTTATCTGCTATGGAAGATGTTGTATAACGCTATGATAAGATTTTTCAATCCGAGAAAGTGGTGATAATATGGTTATTTTTGATTATTTCGTCCGTCTGCCTGCCCTCACGGCTTATGTAGCCTACGATAAGGCTACAGCCCTTTACTTCAACTGGAAACAGCTTTTTCAAGGTTGGGGAATACATTTGTATGTTGGCAAGTTTGGAGCAGGAAAAACCTCTCTTATGGTGACTGAGGCGTACAAACTGTGCTGTAAGTATCCGCAACTCCATATCGTCACAAATATCAAGCTTTCGGGCTTTCCCGAATATACAAAGATTTATCCCCTAAACTCTCCGCAGGATATTTTAAACGCCCCGAAAAATACTTTAGTCTTGATAGACGAGATAGGAACAATCTTCAACAGCCGAGATTTTTCGGGCGGTCGCAACAGTGTTCCGAAAAACCTTTATCAGCATTTGTGTCAATGCAGAAAGCGCCGTATGATGATACTTGCCACAGTTCAGCGGTTTAACCTCTTAGACAAGCAGATACGTGATATAACCGCTGATGTTACCGCCTGCCGAACACATTTCAGACACCCTTTTACACGGCTTATGACAGGCTATAAGTACGATATAGAGGAGTATGAAATGTACTCCGAAAATCATTCATATACGCCTGTGTGTTCGTCCACGGTCACACATTTGCAACGTAACCAGTACCGCAATCTTTACGATACTTCGGAACTTGTAACGAATATGCTCAACAAAGATTACATATCTGATGAAGAAATATTGCGTAATCGTGATAGCGAAAGCAATAATATACCCCTTGACCGCAAACAGAATAAGCGTATGCGTAAGCAAAGCAAATGGTAAAAAAAACACCGCTGAGGTTGCCTTTAGGCTCTCAGCGGTGTTCTATTGTAGTGCTACAATAGATATTGGACAAAATTAAGAAAAAAGAAAAGAGAGATAGGCAAAAATCTGATAAAATAAAGTTACCACACAAATACAAATCAGAAAGGAAGCCTATCTCTCATGAATAGTATAACACAAGATATGAAGTTTCGTCAATCCTTAATGAATTACGCAAAGAAATATGGAGTGAGCCGAGCGAGCAGAAAATACAATAAATCACGTTCATATATATATTTCTGGCTGAAACGCTGGGACGGAAGTGTGGAGTCCCTCGCAGTTAAATCACGCCGACCGCATCATCATCCCAATGAGCATACCAAGGAAGAAATAGATCTTATCAAAAGGTATCACAAACGGAACCCGACACTTGAGCTTCCCGAACTATGGCATCGTCTCAGGAAACAAGGGTATACACGCTGTCTTGAAAGTCTTTACAGGGTTATAAAAAAACTAGGAATGCTTCCGAAAAAGCCGAAGAAAGCGACGTATAAACCAAAGCCATACGAGCAGATGACATACCCCGGAGAACGTGTTCAGGTGGACGTAAAGGTAGTTCCGAGAAAGTGTATAGCTGACCCAGAGATGAAGCTGTACCAATACACGGCGATCGATGAGTATACCAGGATAAGATTTTTATACGGATATGAGGAGCAAAGCACCTATTCTTCAGCAGACTTTGTAAAAAGGCTGGTGAAATGGTACAAACGCAGAGGAATAACGGTGAAATGTATTCAGACCGACAATGGATTTGAATTTACTAACCGCTTTTCGCCAAGCAAAAGAGACAAGAAAACGCTGTTTGAGAATACGCTCTCACAACTTGGCATTGAACACAAACTCATTCGTCCATATACGCCTAGGCACAATGGCAAAGTAGAGCGCAGTCACCGAGAAGATCACAACAAATTCTATTCGTGCCATAGGTTTTATTCCTGCGACGACTTAAACGTGCAGCTAGCTGCACGTTTAAGTCGAACAAACAATCGTCCTATGCGTCCCCTCAAATGGTTTTCGCCTATCGAATTTCTTATTAATAGTGTCCAATATGATTGACAAACCTACATGTGATGTAAGGGCTATTTCAACTTCCGTGTTGATGTTAACAAACATTTCACAATCAACAAGATTTTACTTCTACAAAACATCCCCCTTGAATTTATACATAAATAATGTTATACTTGATACATTATAAAGTATATAGGATGTGATGAAATGCTTGGCGTGTGTATGGCATTGATCGATGATGAAAAAGATAAAAAGGCTTTTGAAAAGCTGTATAATAAATACAAAAATAAAGTTCATGCAATATCCTTGAATATATTAAAAAATGAACAACTTGCTGAGGAATCAACTTCTGACACTTTTTTATCGTTGGCTAAATGTTTTCAAAAAATTAAACATTTAGAATATCACAAATTGGATTATTACATTGTCATAACTAGTAGGAACATGGCAAAGAATATATCTAAAAAGGAAAAAGAAAATTTAATGACGGTTTCCTACGATGATGATTCTTATTTTGTAAATGAAAATATGTCATGTTACGAATTTGAATTTTTGAAAGGTTGCATAAAGAAACTGAAAGTTGACGATCAAGAGATTCTTTATTTAAAGTTTTCGTGTGGACTTGAATATTCTGAAATCTCAAAAACGCTTGGCATTACATCTGCCACAGCAAGAAAACGTCTGCAGTATGCCAAAAACAGATTGAAGATATTACTTGAAAAGGGTGATTTATAACATGAATAATTTTTCATATTTTTCAAAAGCTCTCGATGAAGTCGTAGATGCCAGATTGGATGATTATGTTGAAACTCTTGAAGTAGACAAACGATATGAATTTTCGGAAAAGTACAATAAAAAAATAAACAAACTTATAAAACACAGAGAAAAGCCCTATTTTACTCTGATATGCACGACCGGCAGACGTGTTGCTTGTTGTGTTGCAGCATTGTTGATCCTATCATTTTCTTCGCTTAGCGTAAAAGCTGTGAGAGAGGCAGTTTGTGATTTCTTTATGAATATTTTTTCAGACCATACGGAGATTATAGCAGACAGTGAAATTGAGAATTCATATCCGCATTCGATTGACGAGGAATATCATATATCTTCACTTCCAAATGGATTTAAACAAGTCGACTATGATAAAATGGAAAATTCAATTATAATAACATACTTCAAGGATGATGATTATATCTTTTTTGAACAATACACAAAAGATGCATATCTTAGTAATTATGATAATGAACAGTCAACATTTGAATCATATAAAGATGAAAACGGACAAGAGTATCTAGTTCATAATACAGATCATGATCATACATTTATATGGGACAATGGTAAATATATTTTTGAAATATGCAGCAACTTAGACAAACGATCTGTGTTGGAATTGTGTGAATCCACAAAAATAAAGTAAATTAATAAAAACATATCACAAACAAACAATTTTCATTATCATAGTAGGTGTAGGAGAAAATAAATCTCTTGCACCTATTTTTTGTGAAAGGAGGAACTTACATATATGAAAAAAGTGATATCTACAATTATATCGGTTGTTATTATGCTATGCCTGTCACTTACAGCTTTTGCCGAATCCAAACTGCAAACGCCTTCTGACGATGACATTTCTGTTTGTTATTTATACACAGATAAAATATCAGGTACATTGTCAATCTCCAACAAGACTGCAACTTGTAAATCCACTGTACGTGGTATTTCAGGTACAACTACTAAAATCGTTATAACTCAAACACTTAAGAAGAAAAAATGGATCTTCATGGAATAAATACAGTAGTTGGACAAAAACATTCAACAGTTGGTATGCGATTTATTCAAATTCCAAAGAGTCTTTAAGCAGCGGTACTTATCGTGTAAAGACAGTTGCTAAGGTCTATAATGGCTCTGCCTATGAGACCATAACTATTTACAGCAAAACAGTGTCCTGCTAAAATAATAGGCTGTGCACAGAAAGGACAGGTGATTCCAATGCAGTAATAAAATTTATATAATCCAAAATCAAAAAACAAAACATTGACATTCAAATATTTGGATGTTATAATAAGAAAGGACGTTTAATATGAAAAAGATCGTAAAAAGGATCGCAGCTATGTGTGCTGCTGTTATGATGATGAGTTCTATGGCTATTGGGGCTAGTGCGTACTCAGCCGCAAAGTATGGAAGGGCAACAGGTGGCTCCGGATCAAACGCATACATCTCCTGCTATGTTACAGGTTCAAGAGCTAATTCAACTGTAGCTGGTCAAGCTTGGTCAAGAACATCCAGCAATAACAATAATGTGTACAATCCTAATTGTGCATACGCAGGCTATATTTATGCAAGTGTTTCTGTTGGTGGGAATGGTTGCGGCTCATCATCTACACTTAGCGGAAAAGTAGAACATAAATTTCAGTTATCAGGATGCAAAACGTCCAAAACTGTAAAAACCGTGCATATCTATGAAAATAATATACACGGAAATTACAGCACAACGCTTTCCGTTGATAGTCAATAATAGAACTTGAGTGTGAATTATGAAAACTAAAATTATTATCGCAACAGCCGCAGTTATAATTGCCGCAGTTGCAGTTACACTTTTCATTTCTCTTGGCACAAAATCCGATAAGGCGGTTTCTTCTGAAAAGGGTCAACAAGAACTTTCTGCTTCTCCCACAAACCTTTTGTGTCCTGAAGCTTCTTCTACTGCATTTGCAAACAATTTTGTGTATTACAAAACCTATGACGGCATTGCAGAATATGATATCGAATCCGACAGCCTTGCAATGATAAAAGTCAAGCTTCAAGAGTATTCAAACCTGTCCTGCTATACCATATATGACGGCGTTATATACGCTGTAAGGTCAGTGTATAATTCTGCTACGCAAAAAGAAGATTACAGCATTGTCACAGTGGATTACAACAGCGGTGAAGTCACGGAAGTGTATTCTGCACCAAAGGACAGCATATTAGGCTGTATGTCTATGGACAAAGACGGAGATATCTATTTTGTTGAGGGCAAATACAAAAAGAGCGAGACCGACGAGAACGGATTCAGCACAGGCTATGCACTGTATAAATATGATATCAAAATCTCTGACAAAAGCGAGATAACAAAAGCCAATACCTATTACATAAGCGACGGCAAGCTTTATTTTACAAGGCTTTGCCCAAAGACGGATACAGTCCGCCTATTTATAGCTCCACTTTCAGACCCTCAGAACGTCAAGGATACAGGCATTGATGTTGGCTCTCAGATAAGCGAAAATACGCCGTATATGTATTATCCGGCCGACGGAGATGTGTATTACTCTAATGGCAAAAACAAGCTGTATAGGTATAATGAGGATAATGAAAAAAGTGACACAGTTTGCACTTTTAAAGACAAATCTTTTGTAAGATATTTTCAGTATTTCAATAACACTATGATAGTGCTTGTTCGTGAGCCAAATGATAATGGCAAAATGTATCAGTATGTGCTTTATTATCTTGATAACGATAATAAACCGCAGAAGATAATTGATGATGCTAAGCTCAATGAAAAGTATTTTTACGGCTATGAGTATATCGACTATATGACAATATTCAATAACTGTGAGGATTATTTCCTTCTTTCGACCTATAATCCCGACGCTGATACAGCCGCTTATCTTGTGGATAAAGATTTTAAACTGCACAAGTTTATTTCAAACGGCGAATGGGATTATGATACATATGCAGAGATACAGTCAGAAATGTAAGAGCTTGATATTTGAGGTGTGACGATTTGAAACTTCTCAGATTTATGATAAGAAAAGATATGGCGAAGTCAGCTTTGATAAGCTTATTGCTGGCTTTGCTTTCCTGGGCCTTTTTGATATCTGTACTCAGACCTTCTTATGCTTATGGCGAAAAATACATGACCTATCTTAAAGGCGGCTCGGAAACTGTAAGCCAAGACGCTCAAAAGCTTGCTGATGAGCAAAACGCTCTTAACAACGAGATAAACGACTATCAGAATAACCACAACACAGGCGGTGTAAAGCAGGCTGAATTGCCTGTGGAACTTGAGGAAAAGATAATAGATTTCTCTCAGAAAAATTCACAAGCAGGCGCAGGACTTGACAGTATGTTTTCTCTTATTGAGGGAGAGCTATATTCCCAGCAAAATGCTTTGAAGCTCATTTCCGAGCGTGTGCGAGGTTACAGCCGAAATGCAAGGCGTGGCGTTACTGATGAGTATTCTCTAAAGCTGTCAAACAAGCTTATAGAAGACTATGATTCCGTTATAACAGCGCTTGAAAAATCTGATAAGATCATTGACACCAGAGCCGCTGACGGCTTTGAAAACTATATGTCATCGGAAATTTTGATACCGTTCGGCGTTTATTTGCTTCTTTTCAGCATATTTTCATCAGAGATACAAAGCGGCAGGATAAAAAGCTTTGGAATAACCAAAACGGGCGTGAGGAAATTCTCACTTTTCAAGCTTTGTACCGGCTTTGTTGCTGTAATAATTCTTGTTTTGATAATTTACACTGTGGATATTATAACTCTTTTTATTTACGATACAAACGGCTTTAAACTTGATATGCCATTGCAATATCTGAGCGGTTTTGAACTAAGTTCGGCGAATATGAGCTTTGGCGGATATCTAGTTGCAGTATTTGCCGCAAAACTTGTTTATGCGCTTTTCACCGCAAGTATTGTTATGTTTCTTTCAATGCTTTGCAGAAAGACCATACTTGCAGGAGCTGTCTGTCTTGTGCCAATATTTGTACCATTATATCTGAAAACCACAAGTCTTTCCAATCCTGCCGTTGACATTTTAACAGGCAATTACACCAATATGCTCAATGACACAGGTTATATGAATTTCTGGGGAATACCTGCACGAGAATACGTTGTTTATTTTGCTATCATATTCATCATGACCGCATTTTTTGTCGCAGGGACATATCTCCTTGCTGAAAGGCAGGTGGGATAATGAAAAGTATGTATAGTTATCAGACTTCACGGCTCATAAAGAAATTCTGGCTGCTTTTTGTCATAGTGATAATTTTTTCAGCTTCCGCAAAATTCACAGTGTATCGGAGCTTTGTTTCTTCAAATAATCTTACCTATATGAACAAAGAAACGGCGGAGATATACAATGAACTTATAGAAAATTCCGCAGATAAGACCCTTGAACAGTGTGACGAATACATAACGGAATATGAGATGAGAAGTTACGCAAGCGGTTATAATAATAACATTACAGCCGCCGTGAACAAATATAAAACAGAGCTTCGCAGTTGTTTTATGGTCGAAAGCATCAGAAGCTATGCACGCACGGGAAGAGGTCTAACAGACGCTAATATTCCCTCTGACCTTGTGAAAAACAGCCGACTTTACGCCGCCTTTCCAACACCGCAGGTGATAAATGACGAGCCGTTTTTGAAGTTTCTTGAATTGCAGGCGGTAGATATCATGCCTATATTTGTGCTTCTGCTTGTGGGCGTTTTTGTTGCAGATAGTTATGAAAAGAGAATGGATCGGCAGATAAAGATATCAAAAAATTCGGCGGCGTTTTTCAAGTCACGGGAGATAATTTTATCGGCGGCGATATTTATAATGTTCACGCTAAGCTTTTTCGCCGACCTTATTTTAAGCGGAACTTTACAGCAGAGCGAATACAGCACCTCATCTTTACAAAGCGTGTGGCAATTTGACCTTGCGCCTTTAATGCTAACTGTTAGAGGCACAATAATATGGCTATATGTCACAAGGCTTATGTCGCTTTTTATAACCTACGGCATTTTCGTGCTTGTGGCAAAGCAAGTGCGCTCTGTGAAAAAATATGTTATGCTGACCTCTGGGCTGATAGCGGTCATGTCCGCCGCCGCACATTATGTGGGAGCACTTTCGCCTTATATGTTTGCGGCTGTCACAAGCGTAAATGGGCAGCTTAACAACCTTGACTATATGAGGGCTTTTGATTGTTCGGAAGCGGTAGCTGTATTTATATATCTTGCAGCGATTTTGAGCGGACTGACTGCATGGAGATACAGCGGATATTATGAAAAAAGCTTTGACCGATAAGGAGTGGTGATGATATGAGCGCTTTAGGAGTAGAAAACTTATCCAAAAGATACGGCAAAAAGCAGGTGCTCAAGGGCATAACCTGCGAATTTCATACGGGCATAAACGCTTTGCTTGGACCAAACGGCGCAGGCAAGACCACCATAATGAACTGCATATCGGGCGTGATAAAAAAGTCGGGTGGCAGCGTGAACCTTGACGGGCAGGACGTTTTTGAAATGGGCGAGAAATATCGTGAAAAGCTGAGCTTTCAGTTTCAGTATCAGCCATTTTATCCAAGCTACACCGCCCATGAATTTCTCAGATTTTCGGCTCTGTTAAAAGGAATGCCTGAGCCGCTTATTGAGGACGAGATAAGACGTGTGCTGGGGCTTGTGAATCTGTCTGAAAATCTTGATGACAAGATAAAGTCATTTTCTGGCGGAATGAAACAGCGCCTTGCCATTGCACAGACTATCCTTAACTCCCCCGAGATACTGATTTTTGACGAGCCTTCTGCTGGTCTTGACCCATTCGAACGTGAGCAATTCAAGAGGATAATGGTGCGACTTAAAAAGGACAGCATTATAATAATTTCCACCCATATCGTTTCTGATATTGACACCATAACGGACGACCTGATCATACTTAACAAAGGCTCTGTTATCGCTAATGACAGCCCAGAGGCGCTTTTTGAGCATATAAGGGGTATGGTGTGGGATATTCCCAAAGAGGATATTGGTTTGCTGCCTATCGAGAACATTTATTATGAGGACACTAAGTCAAAGACCATATCAAAGACAAAGCCCACTCCAAACGCTGTTATAAGCGAGCCGACTATGAATGATCTTTATTTCTGCGGACAGATCGACGGAGGATTGTTTGGGTGAGGAGATAATGCAAATAATGATGTCTACTCTGAACGAGTGTTGCATTTTAAATTCAGCAATTAGGCTTTGTCCTCTACGAAAAAATTGTAATGAAAGGATAGAATGTGCTTATAAACCACAACCAAAATATGCTTTGTCTTGATGAATTTGATATACTTGAACTGCGTGAAAATGCAGATGAGTGTGATTATCTTTTTGTTGTTTCGCCTAAAATTGAAACAAAGATATGCACTAAATAATGAACATTATACAGCTCTTAAGATAAGAGGTCACAAACATTTGTGTAAAGACTGTGGAAGTATTTTTGTTGATAGATTCAATACGCTAGATCTTTGCTCAAAAATGACAAACAGACTTAGATGTAAGATCCAGCAATTATCATTAACAAAACCATTTAAGCATATTGCAAGAGAATATAAGTTATCTGTTACTACGATAGAGAAAATAGCTTTGGCATATATTCGAGAGAAAGATTCTCAGCATATTATGTATTCACCTGAAGTATTAGGTATAGATGAAGCACATTTGAATGGCTCGATTAGGTGTGTTTTGACGGACATAAACGAGCACTTGCTTTTTGAAATGCTTCCAAAGAGAGACAAACAAACTGTAATAAATTATCTCGACTCATTGCCTGACAGTAACAATATTAAAATAGTTACAATGGATATGTATAGGCCCTATCGTGAGGCGGTGTATGAATGCTTACCGGATGCGGCAATAGTTATCGACAAATTTCATGTGGTCAAGCTAATTAATGACGTACTAAGCGACTATAAAAAAACACTTTGCAAACAACTACCTGCTGCTGAAAAGAAGGAGATAAATTCAGTACAGAAAGCCTTAAATACAAATAGAAAAGACTTAACTGCAAACCAAAACAAAAAACTTGGATACATCTATTCAAAGTATCCGGAACTAAAAATGGCATATGATCTTAAAGAAGAATTCAGAGAGATCTACGAATGTACCAACAGGAGAGCGGCTGTTCTAAAGTATACAAAATGGTCCAGAAAGGTCAAACAGAACTTTAGTCCTTACATTTCAATAACTGAAACGGTAAATCGATGGAGCCTGGAAATATTTAATTATTTTGATCACCCGTACACAAATGGCGTTACTGAAGCTATAAATGGATGTATAAAAGCAATCGCACGAGACGGGAAAGGTTATTCGTTTGAAATTCTAAGAGGAAAGGTTCTGTATGGTCAAGCCTATAAAACCAAAGCCATTTTTTCTTATAATAAATTTTCTCCGACAGTACACTATGTAACTGGTCATTCGACCCGCTCGTCATTAAATATGATCCAAAATCTTATGAATTCGTACAAACAGATATCAGGAGCCGATATTGATAGGTTAAAATTAGGACTATTCTAAATAGAATAAGCTGCCACAGATTTTTTCTGTAGCAGCTTATTTTTGTTTATGCTATTCCTTCTTGCGAAGATATCCGTCATCATCATATTTCTTAGCTATATGCTGTGCAGCTTGCCAATCGCCCCATTTGTCTACAGCCTTATCCCAAAGTTTATCTATTTGCTTTGGCGGAACGTATTCCAAATTGCCATATATTATTTCCATTTCTCTTTTGGTATAATGTTGCGACCTGACTATATACCAAAAATCATCAAGATCGATCAAGTTTTACACCCCTTTTTTTATTTATTGCTATACTATATTATATCATATTTTCTAAAAAAGTTTACATTTATCAACACGGAAGTTGAAATAGCCGATGTAAGAAATGAGTAATTTATCTGTCAGAATAGACAAAGGGAGAGGGCGAGAAAGCTTTGGGCGTGGGGGTCGTGGTATAGCTGAGATGTTGTGGGGGTGGACGGGCGAACGTTGCTTGCCACTACAGATAAATTGCGGTCATTAGAAATTGTAGGGGCTGGAGTCCTCGACAGCCCTTTTATCTTGGGTATTTGTTTTATGAGCTGTACAGTTATTTGGACTGTGCAGCTTTTTATGTGTGAGGGGTGTGAAAATTGGGGCGGCGGTATTGAAATTATTATTTTGTTGTGATATAATTGTACTAACTAGAACTGTGTAAATTCAGGAAGGATCTTTATGAGTATAAACAGCAATGAGGGCAATGATTTTTGCAACAGATATAATGAGGTGCTGAAAAGCGATAAGAAAAAAATGATCGCTGCGGCTGCAGCTTGCACTATCGTTATGGGAGCAGGCTTTGGGGGATATTTATACTACGGCGCTTATTATGCTTCGGGCTGGCACACCCATGACGGCTCGACTTATTATATTGTCAAGGAGACGGGAAAAAAGGCGCTTGGCTATCAGATAATAGACAACACCTGCTATCTTTTTGACGACAATGGCAACGCTATGGCTGACGGCTGGCACAAGTATCGTGGGGACACTTACTATGTCAAGGACGGCGTTGTTCAGCGTGGAAAAATGAAAATAAAGGGAGAGGAATACTATTTCTCTGAGGAGTCTGGCATTTTCAGGACGGGCCTTTGCGAGATAAACGGCGGTGAATACTACTTTGACGATCACGGCTTCCCTGACACGGGTTTTGACAGCGACGGCGGTTATTACTATGACGAGAGTGGCAAGCGTGTGACAGGCTGGGCAAAGATAAACAATGTTCAGTATTATTTTCTCAAGAGCGGTGAGATGGCCAAGGGCTTTGTTGAGATAGAGGGCAAGATATACTATTTTGATGATGACGACGGTCACATGGCCACAGGTTGGCAGGACATTGACGGAAAAAAGTATTATTTTTCTGAGAGCGGTGCTGTTCACAAGGGCTGGATGGAGCTTGAAAAGAAGTATTATTATTCTGATGAAGCTACAGGGGCTTGCGCTCAGGGCTTTGCGGAGATAGACGGTGAGAGCTATTATTTCAATGATAGCTGTGAAATGGTCAAGGGCTGGATAACAATTGACAAGAACAGATATCATTTTGCTGATGACGGTAAAATGACTAAGGGCTGGTATGAAGAACCGCCTGAGAAGTATTATTTCAAGGGCGACGGCTCGGCAGGCAAGGGCTTTACCAAGATCAAGGACAAGTATTATTACTTTGATAAGAAAAATCGCCTCCTCTCCGGCTGGAACGAGATAGGCGGAAATGTTTATTACTTCGGCAGAGGCGGTGTTGTGGCTGACGGCTGGGAGGATATTGACGAAGATACTTACTATTTTGACAAAACGACCCATGTGGCGGCAACAGGTTGGACGAATACGGATCAGTACACTGATGATGAGAAAAAGAAAATAAAAGAGTTCAAATCCAATGTTTCAAAGCTTGTGAAGTTTGAGAAGGACGATTACAAAAAGGACGAGAAGCCTGACGAAAAAGAGACCCAAAAGCTTGAGGAGCTTGCAGACAAGTTCGGCGAAAAGACATTCAATGCTTATGACAGAAAGGTTTATGAAAAGTTCGGCGGGGCGGTGTTCTATCAGTATTATTTCTACTCTGATCACACTCTTTGCACTGGATTTCATAAAATAAACGGCTATTACTTCTATTTTGATGAGGAAACCGGCAAGAAGGCTACGGGCTGGAAGACCATTGACGGAAAGAGATATTATTTTGGTCTGACAGGTGCGGCGGCTGTTGGCGAATTTGAGGAGGACGGGGACAAGAAATACACCTTCTCAAACGAGGGCGTGCTTGCAGACGGGATCGTTAAGATAGACGCTGAATGGAAGTTCAAGAAAGAGGACGGCTCTTGGGCTAAGTCGGAGTTTGTTACTTCAAAGGGAAAAATTTACTACATTGGTGAGGACGAGGCTGCACTTACAGGTTGGCACACTATTGAAGACAAGCTGTATCATTTTGACAATGACGGCAAGCTTTCAAAGGGGCTGTTCAGTGATGATTCAGGGCTTTACTACATTGACAAGAACGGTGCTCAGAAAGACAAGTGGGTAACAGCCGGTGACAAGACCTATTATTTTGACGGCGATGGCAAGGCAGTTTCAGGCTGGAGAGAAATAGACGGAACGGAGTTTTATTTTGACAGCGATCATGTTTTGCAGAATGAATGGACGACTATTGCAGGAAAGAAATATTTCCTGCAGAATGGTGTTGCGTTGAGAGGTCCTGTGTACATTGACGACAAGTATTACAACTTCGGTGAGGACGGATATCTAAAGTCCGGCTGGGTAAGCTGGCGTGGACAGAAGTTTTACAACAACAAGAACGGCACTGTTGTGACAGGTTGGAAGAAGATAGGCGGAAAGCGATATTATTTCAATGATTATGGCATGATGCTCATAAACACTACTGTTGACGGATATAACATTGACAATGACGGAGTTGCGCATAAGGCAAAATAGCAATAAAAAGGACTGCTGTGGTTTAAGACAGCAGTCCTTTTGGTTTTGTATCAAATTTTTTCAATCAGGCAGACCGCTGTGGCGGATATGCCTAGTTCCTCGCCTGTGAAGCCTAGTTTTTCTTCGGTGGTGGCTTTAACTGATATTTGTGAAATATCGCAGCCGCAGGCTTCTGCTATACGCTCCCGCATGGAGGTGATATAGGTGGCAAGCTTCGGCTTCTGTGCGCAGATGGTGGAGTCTATATTGCCTATTTTCCAGCCTTTTTCGGTCATAACGCTTATGACTTTTTCCATGAGCTTCATACTGTCTGCACCCTCATAGTCGGGGTCGTTATCAGGGAAAAGCTTACCGATATCTCCCAGTGCCAATGCACCAAGTATGGAATCCATTATGGCGTGGGCAAGGACGTCTGCATCGGAATGTCCTAAAAGTCCTTTTTCATATGGTATATCCACGCCGCCGAGAATGAGCTTTCTGCCCTCGGTCAGTCTGTGGACGTCATAGCCGTGTCCTATACGCATTTTTGTTCCTCCTGTCCTAAAAATCGTACTGTTATATTTCCTCGTAGTTGCCTAAAAATTTGAAATATGAAAGCTCTGAATTAAGCTCGCTCATGAGCTTTGCCACGCCCGGAGAGGTTATTGCTCCCTCAAAATCGAGATAGAAAACAACGTCAAAATCGGTGTTTGCGATAGGGCGGCTCTCTATCATGGAAAGGTTAAGGCCTGCCACGGAGAATTTGGTGAGAAGTCTGTAAAGTGCAGATGAGGTATGTGGCAATGCCAAGGACACTGACACGATGTCAGCATTTTCCGAGCAGAGAGTCTCCTTTGAAATGAGAATAAATTTTGTGTAATTCTCGGCGGCGTTGGCTATATTATGCCTGAGTATCTCAAGATCGTTCTGCTGTGCGCAGGCTTCTGAGCAGATAGCGGCATACGGTTCATTGCTTTCTTTTATGTAGCACGCCGCAAGGGCAGTATTTGCGTATTTATGGCTTTTAAGCCCGTTCTGAGAAAGAAACTCAGAACACTGGCTGAGTGCCTGCTCGTGGGAATAGACTATTTTGATATCCTCAAAGCGTGTGCCTTTTTTTACGGCAAGGCAGTGGGAGATCTTTACCTTAGTTGCTGCGCATATCTTGAAGTCATGCTTTTTCATAAGCTCGTAGGTCTGACCAACTGAGCCTGCGGTGGAATTTGCTATGGGAAGTATGCCGAAATCCGCTGAGCCGTTTTCAACTGATGAAAAAACGTCCTCAAAATCTTCAAAGAACATTGGCTCAAAGTCGCTGAATATCTGCTTGCAGGCTATATGTGAATATGAGCCTGTGGTACCCGGTACAGCGACTTTTTTATGACCTGTCAAGTCCAACTTTTTGTACTCTATCTTATCTGAGTCTGCAAAAAACTCCTGGTACTGACGGCACTTTGAAATATCCATGATGTTTTGGAAGAACACTCTTGACGCACTTTCCAAACCCTTTGGTGAGCTTTCTGTTACATGGTCAAGTATCTCGTTTTCACGCTTGCTCTGAAAAACAGGCATATTGTTTGCTATCTTATACTCAGCCACCTTGAAGCTTATCTGCATACGCTTATTGAAAAGCTCCTGCAGCTGGCTGTCTATATCGTTTATTTCATTCCTTAATTCCTGAAGATCCATTTTTACGCTCCTTAACAGACAGAATGATATTATTTTACCATATTTTCTGCCTTTATTCAAGAACTATTTTGTTAATTAAGGCTTTATCGAGTTTGGAAAACGGGATAACGGGCAGAGGGGTGGTATCGGTCTGGGTGAGTATTTTTTCGAGCCAAACCATATGATAGCACTTGTTGAACTTAAAGGCACATCTATGGAACGTACCCACTATGGCATAGCCCATTTTTTCATGGAACTTTACGCTGTCAAAGGTGAGATACTCGTCTTCTTTTTCGGGATAGGCGACGCAGGCATAGAGGTTTGTTATATGCTGTGCCGCAAGGAGCTTTTCAAGGGCGGAGTAGAGTTTTGCACCTATGCCTTTGTGGTGAAGCCCTTTTTTTACATAAACTGTGACTTCAACCGACCAATCATAGGCGGCTCTGTTTTTGAAAACGCCTGCATAGGCGTAGCCTGCTATTTTGCCGTTTTCTACTGCGGCTATGTAGGGATAATTTGCGGATATGCGGCGGATACGGTCGGAAAACTCCTCCACTGAGGGGACGTCATACTCGAATGTTATGGCGGTGTCTTCAACGTAGGGACGGTATATTTCAAGAAGCTCGTGAGCGTCCTTCTCGGTAACGGTTCTTATTATCATGGCGTTCTCCTTATAGTACCATTAATACTGTGCCTGCAGTGATAAGCACCGCACCTATGGCTGATCTTACTGTGAAGTCTTCATGGAGAAATAACACTGCAAGGATAAGGGTGATGACAACGCTGAGCTTGTCTATGGGGGCGACCTTTGAAACGCTGCCCATTTGGATAGCCTTATAATAGCATAGCCACGAAGCACCTGTTGCAAGTCCTGAAAGGATAAGAAATACCCAGCTTTTTCTGCCTATAGAGCCTATGCCGCTTTGTGTGTGGGTGATGAACACCATGAGCCATGCCATAGCAAGCACAACGCAGGTACGCAGAGCGGTGGCAAGATTTGAGTTTACTCCTTCAATGCCGACCTTTGCAAGGACAGAGGTGAGCGCTGCGAAAACAGCGGAGAGAAGCGCAAACACGAACCACATAATACCACTTTCTTTCGTGAAAAAATTGTTTGCTCATGCTTTATTATAGCACCTAAAGGTGCTTTTTGCAATAGAATGAGCGGCAGGACGTGATATTTTACATCAGACCTGCCACTTATGCTTAGTTATTTGCGGCAAATATTTTTATTGTTCGTGAAAGTGCTGTTACCTGCTGAGGGGTACTGAATGCAGAGGGTGAGAAACGCACTGTGCCTTGCTCTATTGTGCCGAGGGTGGTATGGGTGACGGCGGCGCACTGAAGTCCTCCACGGAGGGCGAAGCCTTTTTCGCTGAGATAGGAGGCGATCTCAGCGGAAGGGATATCGCCGATGTTAAATGAGAGTATGGGGACTTTCTTTTGGTCTGCTTCATAGAACTTTATTTTGTCTATGTCTGAAAGCTGTTCGTAGAGCTGTCTGCAGAGTTTTTCTTCGTGGGCTTTTATTACGGCAGGGGTCTTTTGGCGGACGAACGTTAGTCCCTCGCCAAGACCGATTATGCCCACTGTGTTGATTGTGCCGCTTTCAAGCTTTTCGGGGAGGAAAGGGGTCTGTTCAAGGAGTGCGGAGGTCGCACCTGTGCCACCCTCGATTATGGTAGACAGAGAATACTCGCCGTCTGAGATAAGAAGCCCTGTGCCTGTTGGTCCGTAGAGGGCTTTGTGACCTGCGGTGCAGAGAAAGTTGAAGCCGTCTGAGAGAGAAAGCTCCAAAAGCCCGCAGGCTTGTGCGCCGTCGGCTATAAAGCATATGCCGTGGGCTTTGCAGAGGGCGGCTAATTCACGGTATGGCATGAGCCTGCCTGTGACGTTTGAAGCCACTGTACAGCAGATACACTTAGTTTCGGGGGTTATAAGGCGGCGGAAGTTTTCTGCTGTTTCGCTGTCTGTTTTCCCTGTTCGGGCAATAGAATATTTCACGCCTCTTGTTTTTGAAAGGGCATAGATGGGTCTTGCTACTGCGTTATGCTCGTGGTCTGAGATTATCATATGACCACCGTACTGCATGACACCTTTTATCGCCATGTTAAGGGCATGGGTACAGTTGGCGGTGAAAGCCACGTTCTCGGTCTGTGCTCCAAACATTTCTGCCGCCTGCTGTCTGACGGTGAATATCTTTTCAGACACTCGCATGGAAAGCTTGTGACCGCTTCTGCCCGGGTTGCCGCCATAGCGTTCTACTGCCTGAGCGACGGCTTTTGCTACGGCAGGGGGCTTGGGGTAGGTGGTGGCTGAGTTATCAAAGTTTATTATGCTTCGGGTGTTTATTTTTCTCACCTCTTTTGCTCGAATATCACGTTTCTGAATGGTATGCGCTCTTTTTCAAGTATGGCTGTTATTTCTTCTGAGGGTGCGGTGACGGCTATGGAGTAGCCGCAGCCTGTGCCAAGATCTTTCGGGGTGCGCTGTATTTCGCAGTAGTATTTTAAACTGTTCAGCAAGTTTTTTGCTTTCATTGCATAGGTTATGGAAGTCATGGCTATAAGACTCTTTTTCATTTTTGTTGCTCCTTTATGCTGTACTTGTCCGTATACGCTTTTACGAATACACTTCAGTATATGCCGTTCACTGTTTGAGGGTGAACGCTGAAAGTTTTGTGAAAGGTAGGTGAAATTTGATAAAAGTTAATAGTCAGTTTAAATTTCGGGTGTACTATTTATAATATAAAAAAAGAAAAGAGGTAAAAGCTATGAACGGATTTATGTATAAGGTAGCGAGATTTTTTCAGGGCAGATATGGTATAGACAAGCTTTTTTACGGCATTTGCGGAGTGGCTGTGGTGCTTAGTGCGGCGAATTTGTTTGTAAGGTCGCTTATTTTACAGCTTATGGTATACGCTGTGCTGGTGCTGGCGGTAGTGAGGGCGATGTCGAGAAACTGCCAGAAGCGATACGAGGAGAACATGAAGTTTGAGAGGGCTTTCGGGGGAATTGGCAGGAAATTTTCATTCTGGAAGAGAAAGTTCGCTGACAGAAAGACCCATGTTTATATAAAGTGCGGTGTATGCAAAAAGACGTTAAGGCTTCCAAAGGTAAAGGGTGAACATACTGTGAAATGCCCTAACTGTGCAAATAAGTTTAAGGTGAAGATCTGACCTGTTGCGGAATTTGCGGAAATGTGCTATACTATATAATATAGAATGATACTGTAGGGGTGCAAGGACAATGGGAATGGGCTGTCGAGTACGCCAGCCTCTACGGAAGTGTGTCAGGTACGATTTTTTTGCGAAAAGGGAGCGGCAGGAATGCAGAAGGTAAATTATCAGAAAATGCTGGATGGCATTATAAAAAAACACGAGGAAAAGGGCGAAGTGCCGACTTTGCTTTTGCATAGCTGTTGTGCGCCGTGTTCTTCTTATGTGCTTGAATATCTGTCGCAGTATTTTAAGATAACTGTTTTTTACTACAATCCGAACATTTATCCCCGTGAGGAATACGATAAGCGTGTGGCGGAGCTTCAAAGGCTTATTGCACAAATGCCTATGAAAAATCCTGTTGCGTTCGTGGAGCGTGGGTATGACGAGGGTGAGTTTTTTCAGGCTGTTAAGGGCTTTGAGGATATCCCTGAGGGTGGGGAGAGATGCTTTCGATGTTACAGGCTCAGGCTTGAACGGACGGCTCAGCTTGCTAAGGAACTTGGTATGGATTATTTTACCACAACGCTGTCTATTTCACCATACAAGAATGCTCAGAAGCTCAACGAGATATCGGAGGAGCTTGGGGAGATATATGATGTAAAGGCACTTCCTGCGGATTTCAAGAAGCGTGAGGGCTACAAGCGTTCCGTTCAGCTTTCAGCAGAATACGGGCTTTACAGGCAGGATTACTGCGGCTGTATCTTCTCAAAAAGAGAGCGTGAAAGGCTGGATACGATTACAACAAAATCTGAATAAATATAAAAATATTAACATTGCATAGAATGCTTGTACATATTATGATAACATATTTGGCTATATATAGCAAAAATAATATGCAAATTTGTGAAAAATGGCTAAAGATATGTGGTTAATTTGTGAAAAACGTTTGTTGAAATACTTGTAAATGTGTGTTATAATATAGGCAAGATGTATGTTGAGGAGATATCGCTCAATATGTATCTAAAAATTATTAACAAAGATGGAGGAAAAACAAATGAAAATCTCTAAGATTCTCGCTGGTATGTCAGCTGCTGCTCTTGCTGCATCAATGATGTCACTCGCAGCATTTGCTGATGAAACAGCTACTGTTAAGGCAGACCTCACTGGAGGTACTGTTTCTCTCATTGATGAGAAGGACGATGACGGTGTTGTTACAAAGACAGGTGTTCTTACAGGAACAAACGTTAAGCTTTCAGATGTTTGCGGTATTGATGTTAATGTAACAGTTGGTGCAGACTCAGCTGCAAAGATCGAGGCTGGAGACTGGATAGGCGGTGGACTTGGTTACAACTCTGAGTCAACTGGTTGGGCTTCAAAAGAGTGGTCATTCCAGGAGGGTGCTAAGGACGTAACAGGCGTTAAGGCTGCTGATGGTTCTTATGATTTTGTTCTGAAGGGAACAGATCCTGTATTTGCTGATACAGATACATTTGCTCAGGTATGGCTTCAGAACTGGACTACAGAGGACTTCACATTCAATGCTTTCACACTTCTTGACAAGGACGGCAATCCTCTCCTTGTTGTAGAGTCTGACAAGGAACAGGGCGGAAACTCTGTTGACCTCAGCGAATACAAGAAGCAGACAGAGGTTACACTTAACGGTGAAGGTCTGGCTACATCTGACGGCGGTAAGGTAAGAATCAACATCAAGCACCCATGGTGTGACGATGCACACAAGGCTGATTTCAACCTTGTTGATGATTGGAGCGTATTTGCAGGTGCTGACGCTATTGCTGTTACAGTTGATATCTCAAATGTAACTGACGCTTTCACAGCTTATCCATGCTTCACAAATGGTATTGAGAACGGTATTGGTTATTGGGAAGCTTCTGATAACAACCCTGCTGTTACAGTAAACGCTGACGGCACATACACATTTATCGTTAAGTTCCCTTCAGCTCTTGAAATGGACGCAAATAATATGTTCTTTGACATTGCTACAGACCTCGCTGGTACAGACGGCGAAGATCCTGCTGTTAAGATGGCTGTTAAGAAAGTTGTAGTTCTTAACAAGAGTGAGGCTGAGCCAACAGATCCTTCTGAGTCAACAGCTGATCCTACAGATTCAACAGATTCTGACGATTCAAATGATGTTCGCACAGATTCTGTAGATTCTAAGACTAACTCTGCTGCTACATCTTCTAAGGCTGCTAACAACGCATCTAATACAAACCCAAGCACAGGTGCTGCTGCTCTTGCTGCTGTAGGTGTTGCACTTGCTGGTGCTGCTGTAGTTGCTACTAAGAAGAGAAAGTAATCTGTAATTCAGATAATTCTTACTTAGAATAATTAAAGACCTGTCTTTCGGGACGGGTCTTTTTTTGTTGCTTTTTTATCGAGGTAGTGGTATAATTGATCTATAAACTGCGGAGGTGTTTTTATGCGTATAGTTTTTGATGATATTAAAGAGAGCCTTGCACCGAATTTCAAGGGCGGCGAGAAAAGCTTTGCAAGCAGGGCTTTTTCTGACGGCAAGAACAAGATGATGAAAGGCAGGCTTGTGCCGGGGGCTTCTATCGGTCTGCACAGACATGAGGGCAACTGCGAGATGATATATGTTCTTGAGGGCAGCGGCAAAATGCTTTATGACGGCGGTGAGGAAAGACTGTCGGCAGGAGATTTCCATTACTGCCCCGACGGTCATGAGCATAGCTTTATCAATGACGGCGACAGCGACCTTGTGTTTATTGCAGTTGTGCCAGCTCAGTAGATTTTTGCAGCTTTGTATCTGTGAAATAGTGGGTCAAAATGGCTTTGTAGTCTGAGCCTTTTTCTGCCATGGCATTTGCACCGTACTGGCTCATTCCTACGAGATGTCCGAAGCCGTGAGAGGTGAAAGTGAATTTTGTATTGGCAAAGGTGAACTCGAAACATGGCGAGGAGATATCTAGGATATCGCAGAATGTGTTGGGTTGGATATCATAGCCACAGACGGTCAGGTTCGTTACATAGCCTATGCCGTCTGTTTTTGTTTTGAGCCAACTATCAGCATTGGCGAGGGGAGTGAAATCAATATCGGGGAAGCGGTCAAGAAGCTTGTCTTGAAATTCCTTGGCGGTGAGTGTCTGGGTACATTCTGTGGTGACAAGGTCTTTGTCAGCGGAGCTGTCTACTGACAGAAGATATGGGATATCCTCGCCCCATGCATTTTTGGCGGATTGGGTATGACCGCTTGAGGCAGCGTGAAAGGCGACGATTATCGGCTCGCCGTCATAGGTGAGGATATCGTCCTTGACGGCGTTGACGGCAGACTTCACTTTTTTGTAGGCTTTTTCATAGTTGCTGCCGTAATATTCTTTGGCGGCTTTCAGGGTGAAAAAGCTCTGGTAGAGGTTGCTGTCATCGCTGATGAGTGCGCCTTTTAAGGCAGGAGTAGGCGACTGGGCTTCGGAGAGCTGTCTGCGGCATATGTAGGTATGGGCGAGGACGGCTTGCGCTTTCAGCGCTTCTTCGTCAAAGTCCGCAGGCATTTGTGCAAGCACTGAGCCTATCATATATTCTTCAAGGGTGAAGTCTTCGGTCTTGCCGCTTTCGGTGAAATATACGGCTATTTTTTCTTTTTCTGAAAATGCAGGCTTCGATGCTGACTCGTTGGGACGAAGAAATACTATGGTCGGTATTATTGTAAGGATAACAGCAAATACTGCCATTATCTGTATCAGGTCTTTCATATGGTTTGTCCTTTCTTTTTTGGGGTACTATATTATATTCATGCAGTGGAGCAAATATTCATACAGGGCAAATTTTTGTACTGCAAATTTTTAAATGGCGGAGATATGCGGTTTTAATTCGACAAGTTATCTTAATACTTGACAAAAGTCTGAAAAAGGTGTATAATATAATTTATATTTATAATATACTTGAAAGCGAGATGATCTATTCAATGATAAATAATGCAGCAAGGTCGCTTTTATGCGAACAGTTTATAGCAAACAACACTATCGACCCAAAACTCTATGACAGATATGTGGTAAAGAGAGGATTGAGAAACTCTGACGGCACTGGCGTTATGGCAGGTCTAACTAATATCTGTAACGTACACGGATATGTGGTGAACGAGGGTGAAAAATCTCCTATTCAAGGTCAGTTGATATACCGAGGATACAACATAAATGATCTGGTGTCCAACGCTCAGAAGGAGGACCGTTTTGGTTATGAGGAGATAGTTTATCTTCTGCTTATGGGCGATCTGCCTAACAGGGAGGAGCTTACTGCGTTCAAGGGAATGATGGCTGAAAACAGATCGCTCCCTAACAACTTCTTTGAGGACATGATACTTAAAGCTCCGTCAAAGAACATCATGAATAAAATGGCGAGAGCAATTCTGGCTCTTTACTCTTATGACGATAACCCTGAGAATCGCTCGCCTGAGTATGAAATGGCTACGGCTATCTCTATAATCTCTAAATTGCCTAACATCATGGTTTCGGCTTATCAGGTAAAGAAGCGTTGCTATGACGGCGAAAGCTTGTTCATGCACCCTCTGATACCTACACATTCTACTGCGGAGATGATACTGTCGGCACTGCGTCCGGACAGACAGTTCACTGAGGAAGAGGCTAAGATACTTGATCTGTTACTTATGCTCCACGCTGAGCATGGCGGAGGAAATAACTCGACTTTTGCCTGCCGTGTGCTTACATCTTCCGGAACGGATCCTTATTCTGCATACTCTGCGGCTATCGGTTCGCTGAAAGGTCCACGTCATGGTGGCGCTAACCTTAAGGTGGCGGCAATGCACCAGTGCATAAAGGACAACGTTCAGAACTGGGAGGACGAGGGCGAGATCGCTGATTTTCTCACAAAGATACTCAACAAGGAAGCTTTTGACCACACAGGTCTTGTTTATGGCATGGGTCACGCTGTTTACACATTGTCTGACCCTAGAGCTGTCATACTCAGAGAGAATGCCAAGAAAATGGCTGAGAACACTGAGTTTGAGAGAGAATACAAGCTTCTTGAAGCGGTGGAAAGACTTACTCCTGAGCTGTTCAAGAAGATCAAGGGCAGTGACAAGGCGATGTGCGCTAACGTTGATATGTACTCGGGCTTTGTTTACAGCATGCTGGGTATTCCTGAGGATCTTTACACACCTATGTTCGCTGTTTCAAGAATGGCAGGCTGGTGCGCACACAGATTTGAAGAGCTTGTAACAGGCAAGAGGATAATTCGTCCTGCATACAAGGCTATCTCAGGTGAGAAGAAGTATATCCCATTGGACGAAAGATAAGCAAAATAATTTTTACCTGTTCCTAATGGACGGAAAAGGCTTGAAATATTTTTGTGTATATGATATAATAGAATCGGGTATATGCCCGGTTCTATTTTTTTGTTTGGTGTATCAGGAGGGATCGTTTGAAAAATCTTAAATTGGCTGCTGTTTGTCTTTCTTGTCTTACTATGACAGGCTGTTCGGCACTGAATTTTTCTGTTGAGGGACTTATAAACGCCCCGAAGCTTACCTCTGAGCAAAGCGAGATACATCAGGCGCTTATCGAGAGCGTGGGCAGCAATATAACTCTGAAATATCCTAAAAACGGTGAATATCGCTCGGCTTATGTTATCGCAAATATCGACGATGAGCCTACGGACGAGGCTATGGTCTTCTATGAGTACACTTCAAACGGATCTGAGGAGGACGGCTTGAGGGTGAACATTCTCGACAAGGACGAGGACGGCAAGTGGTATTCTGTGAAAGAGCTTGCAGGCGCAGGCACGGACATAGATCAGGTCATTATCTCGCCTATGGGAAGCAATAACCAGACGGACGTTTTTGTGGGATATCAAAATCTTACTAATGATGAAAAGACTATGGAGATATACAGCTATACCGACGGAGATTTCAAGCGTGTGGCACTTGATACTTATTCGGTGCTGGAGCCTTTGGATATAAACAATGATGGTTATATAGAGCTTATCACCATTCAGAGAAGCACCAATAATGATACAGGTGCGGTGACGGCAAAGGCTTCTATGCTCAACATGAAAAACAATGAGATAACCCGTGGCGAGAACGTTGATATGTGCGATAATGTGACTTCTTATGTGTCATCAAAGACGGGAATGCTTGACAGCGGCAGGCGTGCTATTTTTATTGACGGACTGACTGCTGACGGAAAATTGCAGACGGAGATAATATACTACAGATATTCGGGACTTCAAAATCCTATGCAGCTTAGAAGCGAAAAGCTGCTGCCTTTATGCACAAGACCAGCGGGCTACTACAGTGAGGACATGGACGGCGACGGTGATGTGGAGATACCGTCAACTTCGCCTATGGTGGGTTATGAAAACGCTGTGGCAGACGAAATGCTCTATATGACTACATGGAGCGTTTACGAGGATTTTTATGATCTGAAAACAAAATACACAGGCTATTATGCCATATCTGACGGATATTTTGTAACATTCCCAAAACGCTGGAACAGTTCTGTTACTGTGAAAAAGGACAGCGACACAAACGAGCTTGTTTTCTATAAATACACGGGAGATATAAACGAAAGCAACGAGGAGATAATGCGTATCGCTGTGTCTTCAAAGAATGATTCGGAGGATTATATCTCTGACGGATATGAGCTTATCGACAGCAAGGGTCAGCTTGACTATTTTGTGAAGCTTCCTCTTGACAGGCGTGAAAAGCTCATACCGACTATTGACGAAATTCAGAATAATTTTTACATAATAAACTGATCTTGGAGAGGAGTAAATGTAATGAAAAGAGTTTTGGTTTGCGAGGACGAAGATTCAATCAGAGAATTTGTGGTCATAAACCTTGTAAGAAGCGGTTACGAGGTAGTTGACGTAAACTGCGGTGAGGACGCTCTCAAAGCCTATGACGAAAAGGACGGCGGTTTTGACGTTGCTCTGCTTGATATTATGATGCCCGGCATCGACGGAATGCAGGTGTGCAAGAAGATAAGAGAGAAAAGCAACACTATCGGCATTATCATGCTTTCGGCAAAATCACAGGAAATGGATAAGATATCATGCCTTATGAGCGGTGCTGACGATTATATCACAAAGCCGTTCTCTATTTCTGAGCTTATTGCAAGAGTTGACGCTGTTTGCAGGCGTGTAAACCGCTCAGGCTCTAAGCCTGAGGAGGCTTCACAGATAGTTTCAGGTCCATTTACGCTTAATCTTAAGAGCAGAACTGTTTTCAAGAACGGTGAGCAGATAGACCTTACACAGGTGGAGTATCAGATAATGGAGTATTTCTTCAAAAATCAGAATACTGCACTTGACCGTTCAAGTATACTCAATCACATATGGGGCGAGAGCTATTACGGTGACGATAAGATAGTGGACGTGAATATCAGAAGAATAAGAATGAAGATAGAGGACGAGCCTTCTAATCCTAAGTATATCCTTACTATATGGGGCTTTGGCTACAAGTGGGCAGGCGGCTCTAACTGAGCTGTGAAAACATGATGAACGGAGTTTTTATCAGTTGAGCGGAAAAAAAAGAAAAAGCGGCAGACTCAGTATCACACAGCACTGGCTGAGGAACAATCTCGGGGTGGTCGTGGGAATACTTGTGGTGCTTGAAATACTGCTTATCGTGGTGGTGAGGAATTATTACTACAGCTCCACAAGGCAGTATCTTACATCTAAAATGAAGATAGTCACCACGGCGGTAGTGAACGCTTCAGGTGACGAGCAGACTAACTATAATTCTCAGATACGCTCTCTTGTGGAAAGCTATGACGAGAAAGACAAGATAGAGCTTATGGCTATCAAGACCGACGGTGAGGTCGATGTTACATCATCAGGCTTCTCTCCCTCGGAGAATGACAACATGACCGATTATGAGGACGCAAAGAAGTCCGACACTGGAATAGGCACACAGATATATGAGCTGTCAACAGGGGAAAAGGTCATGGCGATAACGTCGGTCATATCTCCGAAGGGAAGCGAATATGAGGCACTGAGAATGTTGTCTTCCATGAAAAATATCGACCATCAGATCTTTATTATGTCTATGATAATCACGGCTATCGTTGTGGCTGTCATAATGCTCATGTTTTTCTCGGGAATGTTTTTTATCAAATCTATTGTTTTGCCTATAAGAAGCATAAACAGCATAACAAGGCGGTATGCTACGGGAGATTTCAGCGAACGTCTTGAAAAGAAACGAAATGACGAGCTTGGCGAGCTTTGCGACTCTATCAACTACATGGCGCAGGAGCTTTCTAATACAGAACAGATGAAGAACGAGTTCATATCTTCTGTATCTCATGAGCTGAGAACTCCGCTTACCGCTATAAGGGGCTGGACGGAAACTGTTACCAGTATGTATGAGGACAAGGAAACCTTCAAGAAGGGTATGAGGGTCATCACAAGTGAGACGGAGAGGCTTTCGCAAATGGTTGAGGAGCTTCTTGACTTTTCGAGGATACAGGACAACAGACTCACGCTTATTATGGATACTATAGATATTCTTGCGGAGCTTGGGGAAACTGTGCTTATCTATCAGGAAAGGGCCAAGGCGCTTGGTATAACACTCAATTACTACGAGCCGAAAATGCTGCCGTTTGTTTACGGCGACAAGAACAGGCTTCGTCAGGTATTCATAAATATTGTGGACAATGCTATCAAATACTCCAACAAGGGCGACACTGTATCGGTGGAGGCTTATGAGGAGGACAATGAGGTATGTATTTCCATTTCCGACACGGGTATGGGAATATCAAAGGATGACCTGCCAAAGGTCAAGACGAAATTCTTTAAGGCAAACCACACAAGACGTGGTTCGGGAATAGGTCTTGCGGTGGCAGACGAGATCATTCAGCGGCATGGCGGTACGCTGGAGATAAACAGTGAGCAGGGAGTAGGTACAACAGTGATGATAACGCTCCCTTGTATCGAGCAGAAGAAAAAGCCTGACAATCAGGCAACTGTAGACGTGGAGCTTATTTCTTCTGAGCCTATCGAAAACAACGACAACGTGCAGTAGACGCACACACCGCCTTGAAAGGAAAGAAAATGAGCAGTAAAGCACAAAGCAAGGAAAAATTCAAGTCAAAGATCGGTGGACAGGCTGTTATCGAGGGCGTTATGATGCGTGGCATCCACAAGGCGGCTATGGCTTGCCGCCTGCCTGACGGCACCATAGACCTGGAGGAGTGGGCGATAAAAGGCGGAAAAGATACGCCTTGGTACAGAAAAACGCCTTTTGTGAGGGGTATTTTCAGCTTCCTTACTTCTCTTATAGACGGCTACAAGTGCCTTACAAGGTCGGCTGAGAAGCAGATGACGGAGGAAGATGAGGAGGAGCAGACCAAGTTTGAACAGTGGCTGGACGATAAGCTGGGGGACAAGCTCGGCCCTATCATCACGGCGATATCTATGGTGCTGGGTGTGGGTCTGGCGATATTGCTGTTTATGTATCTGCCGTCGCTGGTGTCTAAATTCATAAGCAAGTTCATTGACCTGTCGGCTTTTGGAAAGAATCTTATTGAGGGTATTTTGAAGATAGCTATATTCATAGGCTACACGGCTTTGACTGCTCTTACTAAGGATATAAGGCGGACGTATGAATATCACGGTGCTGAACACAAGACTATCGCTTGCTATGAGCATGAAGAAGAGCTGACGGTTGAGAATGTGAAGAAATACACACGTTTTCACCCTCGATGCGGAACGAGCTTTATTTTCCTTGTGCTGTTCATAAGCATTTTTGTAAACACAATATTCAGAGTATCGTGGGCAAACATTTTTCTGAGAGTTGTTATAAAGATAGCGCTTCTGCCTATCGTTACTGGTATTGCTTATGAGCTTATAAGGCTTGCGGGAAAATATGACAATATTTTCACTAAGATAATCTCTGCACCGGGTCTGTGGATACAGAGGATAACTACAAGCGAGCCTGATGAAAGTCAGATAGAATGTGCTATAGCGGCACTGAAAGCTTGTATACCTGAAAATAAGGAAGATGACAAATGGTAAGGAAAGAACTGTTTGATAAATGCGTGGGACTGCTTGAGGAGAGCGGTCTTGGTGAGAACGCTGCTTGCGAGGTCACATGGGTGTTTGAAGATGTGGCTGAGGGGGAGAATATCACTCCTGAGCAGGAAAAGCGTATAAGCGACATTGTCACACGTCGCTGTGAGGGCTATCCTTTGCAGTATCTCCTTGGGCAGTGGGAGTTTTACGGTCTGCCTTTCAAGGTGGGCGAGGGCGTACTGATACCACGTCAGGACACGGAAACTATTGTTGACACGGCTTTGAAGATGTTTGCAGGCAAGAAGGATATCACTGTTATAGACCTTTGTTCAGGCTCGGGGTGCATTGGTATCACCCTTGAAAGGAAGCTTGACTGCGGTCGGGCAGTGTGTGTGGAGAAGTCTGAAAAGGCGGCAGAGTATCTTCGCGATAATATAAGTCTGAACGGCTCTGGGGCTGAGATAGTCATGGGCGACGTTACAGACGAAAAGCTTGTGGAGGATATGCCTGAGGCTGACCTTATAGTGTGCAATCCCCCTTATCTCACAACAGATGACATGGACGCTTTACAGCGTGAGGTCACTTTTGAGCCTGCGGAAGCTCTTTTCGGCGGTGAGGACGGCTTGGACTTTTATCGTGAGATAGTTCGCAAGTGGAAGAAAAAACTTAAAAGCGGCGGCGTTATGCTCTTTGAGATCGGTATCGGTCAGGAGGACGAGGTCATGAGGCTCATGATTCAGCACGGCTTTAAGAACGTGAGATGCAGGAAAGACTTGTGCGGTGTTTACCGCTGTGTTTCGGGCATTTATGAGAAATAGTACGAAAATTTGTACAGATAGATAAATTACGGTTACTGTACAGACAAACGGACAGTTAGTGTGATATGATATAGATACGGATAAAACACCGATAAGATAGGGAGGTCATATAAAATGGCGATAGACAAGAAGAAAAAAGAAGCCGTTAAGACGGTAGTAAAAATAACTGACGCAGAGGAAAAGAAAAAGGCTCTTGACACAGCGATAGCATATATTGAAAAGCAGTTCGGCAAGGGTGCGATCATGAAGCTTGGCGAGGCTAAGGCTATGGATATCGAGGCTATACCGACAGGCTCAATGACCCTTGATATGGCGCTTGGTATTGGAGGAGTGCCGAGAGGAAGAATTATTGAGATATACGGCCCTGAGTCATCAGGTAAGACAACGGTCGCACTTCATGTTATCGCAGAAACGCAGAAAATGGGCGGCGAGGTAGCTTTTATCGACGTTGAGCATGCTCTTGACCCTGTTTATGCAGGTCAGCTGGGCGTTGATATCGACAATATGCTTGTTTCTCAGCCTGACAGCGGTGAGCAGGCTTTGGAGATAGCCGAGGCTCTGGCTCGTTCCGGTGCTATCGACTGTATCGTTATCGACTCTGTTGCGGCTATGGTAACAAAATCTGAGATAGACGGCGAAATGGGCGACACTCACGTTGGTCAGCTTGCAAGACTTATGTCTCAGGCTATGAGAAAGCTCACATCTGTTATTGCAAAGTCAAATACAACGGCTATATTTATCAATCAGGTCCGTGAGAAGATAGGTGTTATGTACGGAAACCCTGAAACTACTCCAGGTGGACGTGCTTTGAAGTTCTACGCTTCTGTAAGAATAGAGGTCAGACGTGGAGAGCAGATAAAGAACGGCTCTGAGGTCATTGGTAACAGAACAAAGTGCAAGGTTGTAAAGAACAAGGTAGCACCGCCGTTCAAGGAGTGCGAGTTTGATATCATGTACGGCAAGGGTATCTCCCGTGTGGGCGAGGTGCTTGACATGGCGGTCGATCTTGATATCGTTAAGAAGGGCGGAGCTTGGTTCAGCTACAACGATATGAAGCTTGGTCAGGGACGTGACAACGCTAAGGAGTTCCTGCTGAACAATCCTGACATCATGGGCGAGATAGAAGCCAAGATAAAGGAACATCAGGCGGAGCTTGTGCTTGCGGCGCAGAAAGATAAAAAGGCCAAGAAGCTTGAAGAAAAGGCTAACGCAGGTGCGGCGGCTCAGAGTGCAAATGAGGATATGGCTGCTGACAAGCCTGAGAAGAAGATACGCAAGGCGGCAAGCGACAAGTCTGTTGTGGCAAAGCCTGAGGAGGACTTCGAGGAGTTCGCTCCTGTTGACATAAGCGAGCTTGGTGACTGATAAATGCTTAAAATAACGGGCGTTTCAAAATACAAGGGCAGCACATATATGATAGAGTTTGAGGAGGGCGAAACGGCTTTTCTCAACTACGAGGTAGTGTCTGCCTATGGTCTGAGAGCAGGGCTTGATATGCCTCAGTCTGCTTGGGAGAAGATAGTTTTTGACAACGAGTTCAGAAAGGCTAAGGAAAGGGCTTTGTATCTCCTTGATTACAGGGACTATTCCTATGTGGAGCTTTACAAGAAGCTGGAGAAGAATTACAGCGAGGAGATATGCGACGCTGTAATGGATAAGATGCTGGAGCTTGGGACGGTCAATGACAGGCGGTATGCTCAGGGGCTTGCGAGGACTTATATGGAAGTGCGTAAATACGGATATTACCGTGCTTATCAGCAGATGAGACAGAAAGGGCTTACTAAGCCTATAATAGAGGAAGCTCTGGAGGAATACAGCGAGGGTACATACGAGCGGCTGTATGAGCTTGTGGAGCGAAAGTATCTCAGATATCTTGACGGAGAAAAGGGTGACATAAAGGTAAAAAACGCCCTTGTGCGTTTGGGGTATTCATACGACATAATAAAAGAGGTGCTTGCTGACATAAAACAGGAGTACGGCGACGAATAAAGGAGCAAAGAATGAAAAAGATCATTTTTGCGGCGGCTATACTGAGTGCGGCGGTCATGACAGGCTGTTCGCTGAGCTTTGACGGCACAGACAGCTCTCAGCCTGCGGAAAATGTTCAGGGCAGTGAGAACGCTGTGACAACGCAGGGAACTGATACGGAAAGCGAAGAAGCCGCTGACCCGCTTGAAGAAGCAAAGGACGTTGCGGCAATGTATCTTAAAGCCGCAAACGCTGAGTTTGACCAATCAATGGTAAAGCTTATGACAGACGATTATGCCGCTGACTATGAATATATGAAAAAGAACATGGGCGGCGACAATGAATACGGTGAGGACGAACAGATAAGCGGAGTAAGATATAGCTTTGACAAGGATAAGTGCGGCTTTATCGACAAGGTGAACATCTCGGAGGAGTATTCAAAGGCGGCGGAGCTTTATGTGACCATAGCTTATGACAGTTCTGAGGGAGAGGTCACGTCATCGCAGTATATTCTTATGGTGCTTGACAAGGACAATGATTGGAAAGTTTGCTTTGCAGGCTCTAAGGCGCAGGCTTACGCAGACGGCATAATCACTGACGAAAACTCGGAAAAGGCTGAGGCTAACGCTCAGGCGGTATATGAGGCGGCAAAAAAGGCAGTCACGGAGCTTTCAAAAGACAAGAGCTACAAGTTTGAGTACATGAACTACATTTCCACAGAGACGGATAAGTTCGTAGAAAAGATAAAGGAACAGCTTCCTGATGAGCTTAAGGATACATATTTCACTGTTTTTATTGATGAAGGAAAGCTTGATTATGTTGTTTGGTCGCAGGAAGCAGGGTCAGAGATAACTGTTACTTACCCCGAGAAGAAAAACTGACGGCGCAAAAGTGCTTGACAAAATAAATTGCGTGGTGTATAATATAGGTAACCACAAAGGATATAATTTTCAGTCGTTTCACGCTGAAAAGCGAAAACCCCGAAAGCTGCAACTTTCGGGGTTTTCTTTTGGGATCATGCCGGACTTACTTTCTGTATGCTTTTGGCTTTGTGGAAATTTCATAAATATTTTGATTTTTGTCATACAATAGTGACTAAAAGGGCTTGACAAAACTGTGTAAAAGTGAGATAATAAGATAGATTATTGTGATACTTTATGCCGTCCGTTGGCGGTGTAGGATTGGAGATTTTTTCATGGCAACTAGAGTGGGAATGGTTTCTCTCGGATGTCCAAAAAATCAGGTGGACGCTGAGCATATGCTCTATGATCTGCGCAAAGAGGGTTTTCAGATAGTTTCTGACGCAGCCCTTTCTGATGTGGTCATTATAAATACCTGTGGATTTATCGAGTCGGCTAAACAGGAGGCTATAGACACTATACTTGAGTTCTGTACTCTCAAGCAGGAGGGCAGGATAAAGGCGGTAATAGCTACGGGCTGTCTTGCTGAAAGATACCGTGACGAAATGAAAAAGGAGATTCCTGAGCTTGACGCTGTTGTGGGAATAGGCTCTAACGGAAAAATTTGCGATATCATAAGAGAGATACTGCTGGATAAGCAGGCGGTCTGTTCTTATGGCGCAAAAACTGAGCTTTCCATGGAAGGCGGAAGAATTATTTCTACTGAGCCTTTCTATGCGTATATAAAGATAGCCGAGGGTTGCAGCAACAACTGCACTTACTGCGCTATCCCGTCTATAAGAGGAAAATACAGAAGCAGACGCATGGAGGATATCGTCAAGGAAGCCAGATGGCTGGCTGAGAACGGCGTTACGGAGCTTGTAGTTGTGGCGCAGGATACAACACGCTATGGCGAGGATATCTACGGCAAGTCTATGCTCCCTGAATTGCTCACGGCACTTTGTGAGATAGACGGTTTCAAGTGGATAAGAACGCTTTATTGCTATCCTGAGAGGATAACGGACGAATTGCTGGACGTTATCGCTAAAGAGGACAAGCTTGTAAAGTATCTTGATATGCCTATACAGCACTGCAACAGGAACATACTTAAAAGAATGAACCGCCATGGGGACAGAGAGACCCTTACGGCGCTTATAAAGAAGATAAGAGAAAAGATACCGAACGTTACGCTGAGGACAACTCTTATTACAGGTTTCCCAGGTGAAACGGAAGAGCAGTTTGAAGAGCTTTGCGAGTTTGTAAAGGAAATTCGCTTTGAAAGGCTCGGCTGTTTCGCTTACTCGCCTGAGGAGGGTACGCCTGCGGAGAAGTTTGAAGATCAGGTGCCTTTAAAGGACAGAGAGCGCAGAGCGGAGATAATAATGGAAGAACAGATGATTATTTCCGACAGCTTTAATGAGGCTGCTCTCGACAGCGAAGTCGAGGTGGTTTGCGAGGGCTTTGACAGATATGCTGAGTGCTACTACGGCAGAAGTCAGGCGGACGCACCTGAGATAGACGGAAAGATATTCTTCCTGAGCGAGGATAAAGTTAGGGTCGGCGAGTATGTCAAGGTAAAAATTGACGATACTATGGATTATGACCTTATCGGCTCAAAAATGTAGATGAAAGGAATTTGATATGAACCTGCCAAATAAACTTACAGTGCTTAGAGTAATATTGATACCGTTTTTTCTGTTGTTCGTGCTGCTTTTCCAGATACCGCACCATATGGTGTTCGCACTTATCGTATTCGCAGCTTCGTCTATCACAGACTGGTTTGACGGTAAGATAGCAAGAAAGCACAATCTTGTTACAACATTCGGAAAGTTTCTTGACCCGCTTGCAGACAAGCTTCTTGTTATGACAGCGCTTATCTGCTTCACATTTGAACGTTGGATAGACCCTGTTGCGGTGGTACTGATACTTGCAAGAGAGTTTATGGTAACGGGTCTTAGACTTGTTGTGGCAAGCGAGGGCGTTGTGGTCGCTGCAGGAATATGGGGTAAACTCAAAACTGCTTTCACTATGGTTGCTCTTATCGCTATAATGGTACTCCAGATCGTTAATCCTGCGGAAAAAGGAAGCCCTGATTTCACTTGGGGTACACCGATATTCCTTGTAAACGAGATACTCATTTGGATAGCTGTTGTGCTGACAGTCATTTCTGGTGCAGTTTATCTCAAGGGATACTGGAAGTATATAGATTCGGGCAAATAATGTGGCCTGCCGACGTGTTGCGGCATATGATAACTTAATATGTAAATGCGTATCAGCAAGAGTAGCTGTAAGGTAATTTTCAGAGAGGAGCCGTTTGGTGCAAGGCTTCAAGGACTTTCAGTGAAGTGCGGCTGACAGCAGGGAGCGAACAACGGCGAAAGCTTAGTATTCCTCTCCGTAGGGTCTGCGTTAAAGATATTGAGCTGTACAAAATTTTGTGCAGGAAATCGGAGTGGAACCGTAGATCATAATCTGCCTCCGGAGTGGTGAAACGCCATTCCGGAGGTTTTTTCTTAGAAAGGGAGAGATAGATATGACGATTTTGGAAAATATAAAGCATGATATTCAGACTATAAAGGACAGAGATCCTGCGGCAACTAGTACGCTGGAGATCCTCACATATTCGGGGCTTCACGCTGTGGCTTTTTACAGGGTGTCGCACTGGTTCTATGTTCACAAGCACAAGGTCATCGCAAGATGTATTTCGCAGTTTGCAAGAATGTTGACAGGTATCGAGATACACCCAGGTGCTAAGATAGGCAAGGGTCTGCTTATCGACCACGGCTCGGGTGTTGTTATAGGTGAGACCGCTGAGATAGGCGATTACTGCCTGCTGTATCAGGGCTGTACCCTTGGCGGAACAGGTAAAGACCACGGTAAAAGACACCCGACCCTTGGAAACAATGTTATGGTAGGGTGCGGTGCAAAGGTGCTTGGACCATTCACTGTGGGGGACAATGCAAAGATAGCCGCAAATGCGGTAGTTCTTGAGCCTGTGCCTGCAAACTCAACGGCTGTGGGCGTGCCTGCAAGGATAGTTAAGCAGAACGGCAAGCGCACCTGCGACCTCGATCAGGTGCATATCCCTGACCCTGTGGCTCAGGAGCTTTGCCAGACAAGAATACAGATAGCTAAGCTGGAAAAGAGAGTGGCTGAGCTTGAAAAGATCGGAAAGAAAGAGCAGTAAAATATAAGGAAAGAGGTAAAGATAAATGAACATTTATAACACGCTTACTCACAAGATCGAAAAATTTGTACCAAACGAGCCGGGCAAGGTGTCAATGTATACCTGCGGTCCTACAGTTTATCACTATGCCCATATCGGCAATCTGAGAAGCTATATAATGGAGGACGTTTTGGAAAAGTATCTCCGCTATGACGGTTATGACGTAAAGAGAGTAATGAACATCACTGACGTTGGTCATCTTACTTCTGACGGCGATACAGGCGATGATAAAATGCTCAAGGGCGCAAAGCGTGAGCATAAGACTGTTATGGAGATCGCAAAATTCTACACTGACGCTTTCTTTGAGGACTGCAAGAAGCTAAATATCAAAAGACCTGACGTTGTTGAGCCTGCAACGGGCTGTATTAGTGATTTTATCAAGGTGATATCTGCTCTTATGGACAAGGGCTATGCTTATGAGGCAGGTGGAAACATCTATTTTGATACTTCAAAGCTGAAGGAGTATTATGTTTTCCACAACTTTAATGAGGAAGATCTTGAGGTCGGCGTTCGTGAGGGCGTTGAGGAGGACACAAACAAGCGCAACAAGGCTGACTTTGTACTGTGGTTCACAAAGTCTAAGTTCGACGATCAGGAGCTTAAGTGGGATTCCCCTTGGGGTGTGGGCTACCCTGGCTGGCATATCGAGTGTTCATGTATCTCCATGAAGCATCTTGGCGAAAGACTTGACATTCACTGCGGCGGTATCGACAACGCTTTCCCACACCACACAAACGAGATAGCACAGTCTGAGGCTTATCTTGGTCACAAGTGGTGCAACTACTGGTTCCATATCCTGCACCTTAACACAAACAGCGGAAAGATGTCAAAGTCAAAGGGCGAGTTCCTTACTGTTTCACTGCTGGAGTCAAAGGGCTATGACCCACTGGTATACAGATTTTTCTGCTTGCAGTCACACTACAGAAAGTCACTTGTTTTCACATACGAAAACCTTGACAATGCAAAGACAGCATACAACAAGCTCACTGCAAGGATAGCACAGCTTATGGCTGACAAGAAGCCTGACGAGGTGGTGGAGCTTGAGGATTTTGAGAAGTTCAAGGGTAGCTTCAAGGCGGCACTTGATGACGATATAAACACTTCAAATGCTATCACTGTTCTGTATGACGTTCTTAAAGCTGACACTAACAATGAAACAAAGCTTGCCCTTATCGAGGATTTTGACAAGGTGCTTTCACTTGGTCTGATAGAAGCTGCAAAGAAGCTCAGTGCTGACGGTGAAGAGGATATTCCTGAGGAGGTCAAGGTGCTTGTTGAGGAGCGTAAGGCTGCAAGAAAGGCAAAGGACTTTGCTAAGGCTGACGAGCTGAGAGATAAGATAGGCGAGCTTGGCTATATCGTTGAGGAAACAAGACAGGGCACAAAGATAAAGAAAAAGTAAAGGAGCGTTAAATGAGCAAAAATAAACAGGATCTGGGTCCATACCGCAGAAAACAGTTTCAGACGTATTTTCAGTTTTCACTTATAGCAATTTGCTTTGTTATAATCTTTGTTCTCTTTTACGCCTGCACTGGCAGAAGCAAGAACGATATAGACTATACTGACGCAAAGGTGATACAGATGGACGAACCTGCCGATGACAGCCCTGTGGTGGTTTTTGAAACAAACAAGGGAACTTTCAAGGCTGTGCTTTTCCCTGATGAAGCACCGAACTATTGCAAGTTTTTCACTGGACTTGTGGAAAAGGGCTATTATGACGGCACTTATGTGAGCATGGTGCAGGACGGTGTGTATTTTATAGGCGGAACAAAGCAGGCTGACGGTCAGACAACTTCTGACACTGACACTACTACTATCGAGGCGGAGTATTCAAAAAACCTGTGGCCTTTAAAAGGTGCGCTTTGTGCATACACGCAGGAGCAAGGTCACTTGTTCAGCAAGAAGAAGGTTTCAAACAGCTATCTTCTTTTTGTTGATAACTATGATCTTACCGAGGAGGAGCAGGCGGAGCTTGACAGCAAGCTTGCAGACAGCAACAATATCCCTGAGGATATCACCGATGCTTTTGAGAAATATGGCGGTGTGCTGAATTTCTCTCAGCAGTATACTGTTTTCGGTCAGGTATATGATGGCTTGGATATTTATGACGAGATATGCGGTACTGATGTGGCTGACTCTGAGACGCTGAAGCCTAGGGAGGACATACAATTCACAAAGGTGTATATGTCTACCTACGGAGAGAATAAAAACAGCAATGCTTTTGCAGGCAGTGCGGATAGTTCTGAGGTTTCTGAGAGTGCGGTCGACAGTGCAGACACAAGCTCGGAGATGTAAATTAATCATATCAATTAAAGCGAACGGGTGGATGCCTGTTCGCTTTTTATATTCACTGAAAATTCATTATTTATTTGTTTATTTCACTATAAATTTGTATTAAGCTCTGCTATACTACTCTTTAGAACGTGAAGATATTAACATTGCTTTCGTATGGACTAAGGCTTAAAATCAGAAGATTTTATACTTAATATAAGAATATGAAACATAAATTTTATTATATTAGACATGACGGCTTATATTGTAAATTACATTAATAACGTTAGCCGAGCCACAGTTCTTGACTTTATGAGCTTATTGTGGTAAACTTAAAACCAAGTCCATGTGTGAAAAAATTCCGGCAGTGCCTGAATTTTATGTGCTTTGAGCCGAGGGTTGAGCTTTCAAGGGTGTTGGACGATATTAACGATTTTTTTTTTAGTAACAGAATAGGCAGGAAAGTCCTGTCTTTAAAATAGGAGGAAAATTTATGAGCGAATACAAGATCTACTCATTGCATATGGGTAAGGCAAAATGTGCTGTTGATTTGGGCGATGGCTCTGAGCGTGGAGAGTATGTAAATCAGGATTACATTCTCAACAAAATGGGCAGACCACACAGAAGCATAAGCCTTATGTACTGCTACTATCCGCTGGATAAGGAGTTCCCTGGAAGAATTTCTGAGGTAATGAAAGACGAAGATGTTTCTTTTGCATGGGATTATCCATATGATGATTATTTCACATACAAGGGCGGTCTTGAGGGCAACACAGAGGGCGAGCCTTTTACCTTCATGAGAGATGTAAGACGTCATGGACAGGACGTTACACTCACACTCACAGTTGACCCACACGTTTCAGACGAACAGCTTATCGCTATCGCAAATGACCTTAGACCTTTCGGCAGACTTCTTCTTAGAATAAACCATGAAGCTACAGGCAACTGGTTCTCATTCAACAAGAGATGTACTTATCAGGAAGTTGCTGATTTCTACTGCCGTTTCAATAAGATACTTAAGGAATATGCACCAAACGTTTCTACTATTCTTTGTATCGGTGGCATTGAAGATCTTAACAAGAACGAGATCGAAAAGGAAGCAGAGTTTTCACAGGCTGTCAAGGAGACAGACATCTGGTCTGTTGACAAGTACATGGCTCTTCACTGGGGTTGGCCTTATGACGTTGCTGAAAGAGGCGGAACAAGCCACAGCAGAAGCAAGGTCAAGGACATATACAATATGACAAAGCGTTCTTTTGAGAGATTCAAGGAGATAAACGGCGGCGTTACAAAGCCAATGGTAATGAGCGAGTTCAACGCTGACGGTGATGTTACAGGTCCATACGATCAGGCAGCAATGGTAAAGGAATTCTGCGATATGCTCAAAGCTGACGGCGAGAGCTGGTTCTCAGGATTTACTTTCTATCAGTTCAGAGACAGAGGACGTCTTGGTCTTGAGATTCAGGACCCTAACTATGCTGACTGCGGTATCGAGCAGCCTGTTATGAAGACATACAAGGAAATTATCCACGATGATTTCTTCAAGCCTGCAATGACAAGAGGCGATGAGGTTACACTGCCATGCACGCTTCGTTGGGGCGGTTCTGAGGACGCTGAGGGTCTTGAGATCCCTCTCCACTTTGAAAAGAATCCACACTTCTGCGAGGTTATATTTGATGATGATTCAAACATCATGATGGAGATAAACGGCAAGTGGTTCTATAAGTCACCTGAGGCAAAGACGATCGACCTTATGGCAGCTTTCTTTGAGAAGCCGCTGGAGGGTGAGGCTGATCTGACTCTCAGACTTTTTGCTCCTCCTGCAAGCGGTGAGAATGATCTGTCTATTGAGGACGGACTTATGAACAGCTACACAGAGATCAAGAAGCTTCCTAATATCCGTATCAGATTCGAGCCAGTTGAGCTTTAATTTCAGACATAATTTAAGGCGCTGTAAAAAAAAGCGCAACAAAGCCCGTGGATTTCCTCGATATGGAAGCCCACGGGCTTTAATATATCACA